>CAZXBE010000024.1:0-18774 GCA_964638565.1 uncultured Chitinophagaceae bacterium | reverse complement strand
TTCGAGAGGTAAAAATATTTAGAATTGTAGCCGAAAAATATAGAAACAGAAGAAACCAATTTGGTTTGCGATTCAATTTAATCGCTGCGGTTCTCAACTTAAATATTAACGTAAAACGCCGATGTAGCAGATATGGAGCAAAAATTAAACAAACAATTATAAACCAACAACCAGTACGTTCATTGTTTTTATTTTTTAATCAATATAAATCTAACCAGTATGCCCATTACCAATGCCATCAGCATTGAATTTACCAATGCTGAATTAAAACAAATAAATGATGCCTTAACGCAACTATAAAATGTTTTTAAAAACAAGGTGGTACAACTTACTGCTAAAGCATTATTAAACAACAATCTATGCTTGATTGTTTGCCGGGGTGGTAGTACTTGTTGTTTCTTTTTTTTCTTTCATGCCCTCTTCAATTTCGCGCTTTGCACTATTTTTTGCATCATTAAATTCGCGAATTCCTTTTCCAAGGCCTCTCATAAATTCAGGAATTTTACGTCCACCAAATAAAATTAGTACTGCAAGAATAATTAAAATCCATTCGCTGCCACCAGGCATGCTTAATAGTAAGGTTATATTCGACATAGTTGTATTTTTTTATAACAGCAAATGTAGGAAGGTTTTAGGAGTTAATCTAATAGATCTCTAGCGTACGTCATCAACTGCCTAACCTTACCATACATATTGCATAAGCGTATTCTGTGCGTCTTTTTTGCGTAATCGGCCAGTCTTTACATTAAATGCTAGGTAACCCGCTTTGGACTAAAATAAAAATACTATTAGTATTAGAATGTATTCCTGATAGGGATTTACAAAAAAATAGCATCAGAAGCTATAGTATAGTTTAACTTTTTAAGTTAAGTGCTTTTTAAACAAGTTTGTACATCTTTCCTGGAAAACTTTTGATGATACCTTTTAATTCTAGTTGTAAAATAGATGTTGCTACAACACTGTTACTCAATTTGCTTTTTAAAAAAAGCTCGTCAATATGTGTACTTTCTTTTTTTTGTAATACATTGAATATTGTTTGTTCCTCAGGTGTCATGTCTATAAATAATGATCGATTAATGCAAGGTTGTTTTTTTTCTTTCAGCATCCATCCCATTTCTTGAACCATGGCATCAGCCGTAATAAAAGGTATTGCTTTTTGATTTTTAATTAAGTGTAAACAGCCCTTGCTTTTAGGATCGTTTATACGACCAGGTACAGCCCACACATCTCGATTATAATCAAAAGCCAGTTCGGCAGTAATCATACTTCCGCCTTTTTCATTTGTTTCCACAACAATTACAGCATCTGATATGCCTGCTACAATACGATTTCGTTTAGGGAAATTCTGTCTATCCGGTTTTGTATTGCTCATAAAATTGGTAAGCAGCCCTCCTTGTAGCATCATTTCTTTTGCTACATTTCTATGTTGCGAGGGATAGATACGATCAAACCCATGTGCCAACACGCCTATAGTTGATGTATTATTTTTCATTGCTGTTCGATGCGCTAACACATCGATACCATATGCTAATCCACTTACTATTATTACATTATGTGATGTTAATTGTTCAACAATTTGTTGTGTTACCCACTCTCCGTAACTTGTAGGAGATCGTGTACCAACAATACTTATAATATGTGTATGATTTAAGTTGGCATTTCCTTTATAAAAAAGCAGTGGAGGCGCATCATAACAGTATCGTAATCGATTAGGGTAGGCAGAATCTTTATAGGAAATAGCTTGAATATGATGTTTTTCAATGAATTGACATTCTTTTTCAGCACGTGCAAAATTTGTAAATGATGTAATATTTTTTGCTCGGATGGTTCCAATACCTTCAATCGTTTCTAATTTTTTTTGAGAAGCTTTAAAAATAGCATTAGCATTTTCAAAATGTTCTAATAATATTCGAGCTTGTATGTCGCCAATAGTTGGAACAAGCGTTAGGGCTATTGGGTATATGATATCTTGTTGCATGTAGTAATGGTCTACAATGCAATAATAGTAAATTGTGTGCGTCTATTTAAGGAACGATGCGCTTCTGAATCGTTTAATTGTAAAGGTTTTGTAGATCCATATCCTTTATAAGAAAGTCGTTGTGCAACAATACCTTTTTCTATAAGATAATCTGCTACGGCTTTAGCTCTATTAATAGAAAGGTTCATATTGTATGAAGGAGTACCTATATTATCTGTATGTCCTTCTATTGCTATTTTGATAGAGGGATTTTCTTGTAATAATTGTATTAGTTTATGTAACTCAATTCTTGAAACATCTTCTAATATAGAAGAATTGGTTTTAAAATAAATATGTTTCAACACCATGCTAGCATTGAGTTGGAGTGGTTGTAGTGCAATATTTTTGATATACCCGCTATCTGTTATAGAATTACTCAATTTGCATTCATCAGCGTAATATAAATATCCCTTTTTGTTTACAATACATGTATAATTATTACCAACAGGTAATGGAATTAAATACGAACCCGAATCGGTTGTTGATATATTCGATATCCGTTTTCCTGTTTTCTGATCGAAAAGATCTATAGTAGAAGGTATTTTACGTTGCGTAATAGCATCGTAAACATAGCCACTAACCCAAAGTGTACGAGTCGGTTGTATATCTTTTCGAAGTGTAAACGTGTATAAATCAAGCCCCCCTCTACTATCAGCTCTATCACTCGCATAATAGGCTGTAGAACCATCTGCAGTTACAATAAGGCTTCCTTCGTTATCGATAGTATTAATAGGGTAACCTAGGTTTTGAGGAGTTGACCATTGATATTCATTCATTCTTCTACTTAGATACAAATCAGAGCCTCCATACCCTAGCCAACCATCTGATGTAAAGTATAAGGTTTTATTATCTGCATGTATAAATGGACAACTTTCGTTTGCCGTTGTATTAATGGAGGGGCCTAAATTTTCTGGATTGCTCCATTTGTTATTTGTTAATGGATGACATACATATATGTCCGTTCCACCATATCCTCCTGGTCGATTGCTGGCAAAGTATAAATCTTTTTTATCTGAAGACAAGCTAGGAGATGATTCCCAAAATTCCGTATTCACGCTGCTACCTAAATTTTTGGGTTCACTCCAACCATTGGGTGTTTTGTAAGATATATATAAATCGCAACTGCCCTGTCCATCGTAAAAATTGCATCCTGTAAACACTAGCCATTCTCCATCTTGCGAAATAGTTTGTGCTCCTTCATTGTAAGGTGTATTAATTTTTTCTGATAAAGATTTTGCGAAACTCCACTGGGCATTTTGTTGATGCGATTCAAAAAAATCTTCATTTATATTATTCAATCTTCTTGTAAACACTAAAGTTTTTCCATCAATAGTAAGAGAAGGAAAATATTCTGAAAAAATAGAGTTTATACTATCTCCTAAATTAGTAGGAGCAAAGATGTAAGTATCCGTTGAGTGTTGTTGTGAAAAATGTACGGCGAATTCATAGCATTTTTTTCTATATGCAGCCACTTTAATACTTTGTTCGTTTTTTGTAAATGACAAGAAATAGTTAATAGCGTCAAGTGCTTTATCAAATTTGCCCAACCCTGCAAGACTAATAGAGTATGGCACATAAAAATCTTTAAAGTAAATAGAATCTATTTGTTGAGCCTTATTGTATTGATCTACTGCTTTTTCATATTGTTTTTGTTGACTGTATGTTCCAGCTAAGGATAAATAAGCATCTACAAAATCTATGTTCAAGTCAATACATTTTTGTAAAGACGCAATGCCTTCCTCTAATTGATTATCTTCTATTTGTATTAATGCTTTTTCATATAAAACTTTTATGTTCTTACTAATTTTTTCAGGATCGTACTTTTGAGCAACCACTGTAGCATGATTTAAGAAAAAATAAATTCCAATAAAAACCACTCGTATCTTCATATTGTTAAACACTATAATAAAATGATTAATGTAGAATTTTAATTTTATTTGATCTTGAAATTCCTCCAGGATTAATGCCTGGCGCTCCTTCTGGAATATCTATGTTTAAGGCTTTATAATAATCTACCCAAGCTGGAAAAAAAAAATGTGTTTGTGGATCTTTAAACGTCATAGGCTCAAGTGTAAAGAATGGTTTTTCTTTATTGGCTTTTTTAAACGCATCATACATTAATTCTGAACAATAATATTTACCGTTATTATATATAAAAGCATCATCGTAAGATGTGCCCAGTTCATGTAATGCTGCTTGAATAGCCGCTGGAATAAGATGCCTGTATTTTCTTTTCAATCTACCTATAACAGTTGAATTTGATGTTCGCTGTATAAACGTTTGGACAGGAGTTAAGTGTACATCCTTTCTGATAGCTTCAATTATATACACGCTATCATTTTTAATGTATGCTAATCCAATATGTGAAAATTTTTGATGATGATATCCCTCTGTAACGGTTTCAATAGCATCGCACAACGGGCCACAATCTAAATGTTGAAAAAGTAAATCACCTGTTTGTATTGTTTTATTAACGGATGGTTGAGCTGCCAATTCTATTGGCAACAGAAGAAATACTAAAATATATTTTATC
The DNA here is from genome assembly GCA_964638565.1 of uncultured Chitinophagaceae bacterium. GTDB lineage: Bacteria > Bacteroidota > Bacteroidia > Chitinophagales > Chitinophagaceae > CAYVXB01. The sequence continues at coordinate 14,224 of CAZXBE010000024.1, read as the reverse complement.
ATAGAACAAAGTGTGTCTTTAAGGAATATCGATATACTTATGTGTTTGCAACGAAAGTCTCCATTGAGGATACGCTTTGATATAATCAATAACCAGTGGTAATATAGTAGCTGATTTTTCCCATTCTGGTTGTAAAAATAATTTGCAGCCCGAATTTGTTTTTGCAGCATATTGCTCAGCCCATTCAAAATCAGTTTTATTAAAAACAATTGCTTTTAGTTCATGAGCTTGCTGAACAACCTCGTATAATGGTGGTTTAAATTTTTTGGGTGATACACATATCCAATCCCAATTACCAGTAATAGGATATGCACCAGAAGTTTCTAAATGCGTTGCAAACCCTGCTTCTTGCAATGCTTTTGTTAGTATTGTGCAATCATGCATCAATGGCTCACCACCTGTAATTACTACTATTTGAGAAGGATATTTTAATGCTTGTTCAACAATCTTTTTTATTTCTATGTTTGGATGTTTACTTGCATCCCAACTTTCTTTTACATCACACCACACACAGCCTACATCACATCCTCCTAATCGAATAAAATAGGCAGCCTTACCGGCATGGAAACCTTCCCCTTGTAATGTATGGAAAGCTTCCATTACAGGCAGACTTGCAGATAAGATATTATGTTGCTTTTGGAGAGACATGTTATACAATTCTTTGTTGATAAGCTTTCCACGTATTCATCATTAATGCCGCAATAGTCATGGGACCAACGCCACCAGGTACTGGACTTATATAACTTGTTTTAAGTTTAACATGATCAAAGTCCACATCACCTTTAATAACAAATCCATTTTTTTTGTTTGCATCTGGCACCCGAACAATACCTACATCAATTACCACAGCTCCTTCTTTAATCATATCAGCGGTAACTAATCCTGGTTGCCCTACTGCTGTAACTACAATATCTGCATGGGCACATATTTTTTTTGTTTGTGTAGAATATTGATGACAGATTGTAACAGTACAATTACCATAGATATGATTACTACTTAATAAAATACTGATGGGCCTTCCTACAATATTACTACGACCTAATACCACAGCATGTTTACCCTTGGTGTTTATTTTATAATACTCCAATAAAAGCATAATACCATAGGGAGTAGCTGATACAAATGTAGGTGTGCCTTGAATCATTTTTCCAACATTTGTAGGATGAAAACCATCCACATCTTTTTGTTCGGCTATACGGGCAATTATTTTTTGTTGTGATATATGTTTGGGCAAGGGCAACTGTACTAAAATGCCATCTATATCTACATTGTTGTTCAAATCGGTAATAATGTTTAATAGATCTTGTTCTGTTGTATTTTCTTTTAATTGAAATAAACTTGACTTAAATCCAATGGTATCACACATTTTAACTTTTGCATGTATATACGTTTCACTTGCAGGATTGCTGCCTACTAAAATAGCCGCCAAATGGGGTACTCTTTTATTTGCAACTATCTGTTGCTGTGTTTGTGTGGTGAGTGATTGAAGTATTGCCATCGAGGCTAATTTTCCATCTAACAATTGCATGGCTCAAAGGTACATGAAGAGTTATGAATAGCATAGTATGAAAAATGAAAAAAATAACCGAATAAATAACCGGATACAATAATGTACTATTTTCTATAGGCCTTTATTTTGGCCGAATGATTATCCATATTCTATATCGTACTTGTTTTTTACTCATGTTATTTTTGGGGGTTTATATTTCAACACAAGCTCAAAATACCGGTCAAATAGTATCAACAATAGCCTTTTCAACGCTACGTGAAAAGGCTGAGCACAATACCCCGTTTGATATACTTATTAATCCTGCTACGGCTTCTTTTTTTAAAGGATTTTCCGTGGGTGTGTGCAGTGAACAAAAATGGGGATTAAAAAAGATGCTTTCTGCAAATGTCTCTACTATATGGGCAACAAAAAATGGCACTTGGGCTATCCCCATATATATTAATAAGGCAGGTAGCTTAAGCAACACTACACCATCTCTCTTATATGCGAGAAAAGTATCCTCTACTATAGGTTTAGCAATGCAAGTAGGGTGTGATATACAACAAATAGAAAAATATGGAACACAAAAATACATAGATACAAAATTGGGGATTGTAGCACACGCTACTCCTCAATTACATGTAGGCGTTTCAATACATAATGTTCAATTTTTATTACAAAAGGAAAAGTTAGCAACTAATAAACCCCTGTCTGTATCCTATCAAATAGCGTATGAACCAAGCAAATTGGTGGTATTACAAATGATAGCACAAAAACAACAACATCAAGATGTTCAACTTTCAGCGGGGATATATTATCGTTTACATCGGTCACTAGAAATATCCATGGGTGTAAATACAGAGGGAAACCAATTTTGGGGAAGTGGTTCCTTTATTTGGAAAAACGTTCAATTGGGTGTTAGTACAACGCTACATCCACAATTGGGAATAACACCTGGATTATGCCTTATATATAACCCAAAGAATAATTAAGACGTATCATGAATAGTGCATTAAGAGTTACCATCAGAATACTATTTTTTTTTATATTTTCTATCTTATTACATAAACAAAATGCAAACGCCCAAATACTGGATAGTACTGAATCATCAACTATGGAGGAAATGGCAATAGAAGATGCTTTATTACTAGAGGATACACGATTAGAGGATGATGAATGGTTGCAACGAAAGGAAACACTCAAGAAAAATAAAATCAATTTGAATACCTGCGATGCCAACGCATTAAAACAATTGCCTCTATTAAATGAAATACAAATACGTAGCTTCTTTCACTATCGGTCCACAGTTGGTTCTTTTATTAGTATATATGAGCTACAATCTATTCCATATTGGGATTTAAATACCATTAAAAAAATAGTGCCTTTTGTAGATGTGCAAACTAAAACAATTACAAGTAATAATTATCGACAAACACTATTGTTGCGTACGGGTTGGTCTAATAATAATTCTATAGATAGCACCATTCCAAGTGCTTATTGGGAAGGCAGTGCACAACGTGTTATGATGCGCTATACGTATCAAAATCAAAAATGGCAAGCCGGTTTTGTGGCAGAAAAAGACGCTGGTGAACCTTTTAAAAGCACGCTAGGTTTTGACCACACTTGTTTTCATGCTATGATTAATAAACTAGGGCCATTTGAAAAAATTATAGTAGGAGATTATACTATTAATGCCGGACAAGGCCTAATGCAATGGCAAAATTTTGCTTTAGGTAAAGGCGCAGAAATTACAAATGTGGAACGAACAGGTTCTACACTACGGCCATACAATAGTTCTGGAGAATTTTTTTTCTATCGAGGTATTGCCACACAATGGCAATCTCCTTTTTTTACGGTTACAGCATACGCCTCACAACGAAAACTAACGGTAACGCCTTATGAAGATACACTTACCGGAAAAACATTTTTCACTTCTATTAATACCTCTGGCTACCATCGAACAACACTAGAAATAGAACAACGTAATAACAATACGTTACAATCTGGTGGGTTTATTATGCAATATGATAACAATCCATTTTCTATTGGAGCACAAACACTATTACATAATTGGTCTATGCTGTATCAACCTCAGAAAGAGCCATATCAATTACCATTAACTGGTGGTAGGCGTATGATGAATACGAGTGTATTTTATAATTACACTTGGCGCAATTATCATGTGTTTGGTGAAGCAGCTGTAGACAAAGAATTTAATCATGCCATATTACAAGGTGCTTTAATAAGTGTAGATAAAAAAGTGGATATAAGTTTAGTGTATCGAAATATTCAACCCAGTTATCAGGCTATTTTTACCAACGCATTTATTACCTCAACCAATGTACAAAACGAGAATGGATTATATATTGGTTTACAAATAAAACCCATTACGTCCATTAGAATAGTTGCATTTGCTGATAGAATTACGTACCCCTGGTTGCGTTATCAAGTAGATGCCCCCTCTAATGCACAGGACTATTTTATACAAGTAGAGTATAAGCCTAGAAAAACGCTGGAATGGATGATGCGGTATAGAAAAACAAATAATATGAAAAATGGAATTGTAGATGATAAAACTAGGTTAACTCAAATACAACAAGATCAATGGCGTTGTCAACTTTCTATAGATGGTGATCTTATTTCTTTCTTAGTACGTTGTGATATTAATCAATTCTATCAAGAAGGAAATGCTACACAAACTGGGATGTCTACTTTTTTTAATGCTTCGTTACATTTTCCTCATAAACCTTGGGCACTACAAACACAACTAGGATATTATGATATTGATTCGTATGTTAATAGAATATATAGTTTTGAACAAGATGTTTTATATAAAAATACCTTAACGGGTTTATGGGGAGCGGGTTGGCGTTTTTACGTTAATGGAAAATATGTACTAAATAAACATATTACCCTTTTTGCTAAAATAGGATCTACACAACAATCTACAAAAGACGACAAAAATCCATTTTTTAGACAGTATAAAAACATGTTAGAATATACTGCACAAGCAATATTTTCTTTTTGAGAAGAATTTTACCTGTCACCCATTTTTCGTCATTGCGGTTCCCCCCTCTGAGATTACCTTTTAGAATTAATGCAGTAATAATTTCGCTATCGCTACCGTTTCTTTATGCATAATCCATTTTAAAATATCATCTACCGTACAATAGATTCCTATAAATTTGCCTTTGGGCATGTTGGGTAGCTTTTGGTGTACAAACCAAAATTGCCAATCCTTGCTGCTTCTTTGTTTTAGGAAACTTGAGTTAATTATGCATATTGGTCTATATTTCGGATCTTTTAATCCTATTCACATAGGGCATTTAATTATTGCAAATTGTGTTCTAACAAATACGGATACGGACACGGTTTGGTTTGTTGTTTCTCCCCAAAATCCACTCAAACTAGATTGCCAGTTATTAAACGAACATATTCGATTGCAATTAGTAGAGAAGGCTATTAATGGTGATAATCGATTAAAGGCTTGTGATGTTGAATTCACATTATCAAAACCATCTTATACTATTAATACACTGGAGCATCTGTTTCTAGAAAATCCAAAACATGTGTTCTCCATTATCATGGGCAGCGATAGCTATTTGAGTTTGCCTCAATGGAAAAATTATGAGCAATTAGAGCATCAATATAATTTTATTATATACCCAAGAATGCATGCGCCATTAACAACTAAAATAATACCTCCCAATTGTAGAATATTAAATGCACCCATGCTTGATATATCTGCAACATATATTCGCGAAAAGGTACAACAAAAAAAAAGTATTCGATACCTGGTGCCCGATGCGGTAAGAAAGGCAATAGAACAAAATAGATATTATTTGTAACTGTTCGTATTTGGTCTTATAGATATGCTATGCGTTTTGGGTTGCTGCTTAATTTAATTTATCAAGCAACGCTACAACCCCTTCTTTTTTCAAAATTAAAAACCCTAGCCTATCATTACTAATACCTTCTTTTAAAGTATAGGTAAAGAAAAATTCATTATTCTTTATTTGAGTTTCGAAGTATTTAAATTGAATATGCTCTTTTTGTTCTAAATCATTGGCAATTTCATGTAAGTGTGTAGATAGAATACATAAAGATTGGCTGCTTTTTAATAGCCCATTTATAACTGTGGCGGAGCATTGAAAAGCGTCTTGTATGTTTGTGCCTTTAAATAATTCATCAATTAATATTAGCCAGCTTTTTTGATTACTAATTTTTAAAATAGTACTTTTAATCCGTTGTACCTCGTTGAAAAAATAGCTTTCTCCATTAACCACATTGTCTGTAACCTGTATATTGCTCAATACTCCGTCAAATAAACTTAATGTAGCAGCTTTTGCAGGAATCCCCATACCTAAATGAGCTAAAAACACAATAATGCCCATAGCCTTAATAAGTGTACTTTTTCCTGTCATGTTTGCGCCAGTTAGAAATAAAAATGGTTTAGGATCTTGTAAATCTATATTATACGCAACTGGCTTTTTTAACAACGGGTGATACAATTCCTCTGCTTTAAATATGGGTTGATTTGTATGAAGCCAATTTGGAAAACTAAAACAATTTTTTTTTGTTGCTACAGCCATGCTATAATAAGCATCTAGTTGATAGTATAGCTCGATGAGTGTTTTTATTTTATTTTTAAAATGATGTTGAATGAAGTGAGTTACACGAAGAATTTTTATAGTGGTTGATGAATGGTTTATACCGAAATTTAATACTTGTTCTGTTTGTGCTTCACTTAATAAGGTATTTACTTGGTTGCATATATTGTTTAATGTTGTGGATTCATTGTTTGTTAACAGTACAACTGCTAATTTTTTAAATTCTTGTACAAATTGAACAAAATGTACAAGGGAGTATTTAATTAACCCATAATCTGATGAGTGCAACCACTGATATTTTAAACTAGTAATGGCATTGGGATATTTAGGAATACGTTCTATAGTTGTTTCAAAAAATTTTTCCATAACCATTATTGTTCCATTGGTAATAGCATTGGTCCATTTTTCTTCGTTTGCAAGAATATGTTGCAATCCTTTTTGCACATCCACAATTTTTTCAATACTATTTAGAGGGTGCATGTATATCCATTTTAAATACACTTTTCCTCCGTCTGTATGTGTATAATTCAATGTATCAAAAACAGATTGGTTGTAACCATCACTGAATATAAATAAATCCCTTAGCGTAGTTATATCAATTTCCATTATTTTTTAAATTAAAGATTCATGTAGCATAAAATTGCATAACGCTTGTTCTACAAAGCAAGTCAATTTTATTATCTTCGCCACTAAACGCTTAAAAATGTTGTATAGCATAAACATAGAGCGACTATTTATAAACATACAAAACTATTCAAGAAATGGATCCTATAATTATAAGTATTGTTGGAGTGGGTGGCCTATTTATAGGCTTAGTAGTAGGTAAACTTATTTTCACCAAGAACACAAAACAAAAAACAGAAGAGGCCGAAAAACAAGCTCAAAAAATTATATCAAACGCACAAACAGTAGCAGAAACATTAAAAAAAGAAAAGTTACTTGAAGCTAAAGAAAAATTTGTACAATTAAAAGCAGATCACGACAAAGACATATTGCAACGAAATCAAAAAATAATAGATGCAGAAAGCCGTGTTAAACAAAAAGAACAAAGTATTCATCAAAAAGTAGAGCAATTAGACAAACAAGCCAAAGAAAATGATAGCATTAAAGCTAATTTAAATCGTCAAATAGACGTTGTTAATCAAAAGCGCACTGAATTAGAAAAGCATCAAGAAGAGCATATCCGTCGTTTAGAAAAAATAGCTACGCTAAGTGCAGAAGAAGCAAAACAACAACTAATAGAGAGCTTAAGAAGAGAAGCACAAACACAAGCATTGGCTGTGCAACAAGAAATTATTGATGATGCTAAACAAAAAGCAAATAAAGAAGCTCGAAAAATTGTAATACAAACTATTCAACGCACAGCTACAGAGCAGGCTATAGAAAACGCCATTACTGTCTTTAATTTAGAAAGTGATGAAATAAAAGGTCAAATCATTGGAAGAGAAGGGCGCAATATTAGAGCTATAGAAGCTGCTACAGGAGTGGATTTGATTGTAGATGATACCCCAGAAGCTATTCTTCTTTCATGCTTTGATCCTTTGCGAAGAGAAGTTGCTCGATTGAGTTTACAACGACTCGTTACAGACGGGCGTATACATCCAGCTCGTATCGAAGAAGTAGTAGAAAAAACACGGCGTCAATTAGAAGATCAAATTATAGAAATAGGAGAACGTACTGTTATTGAATTGGGTATACATGGGTTACATAAAGATCTTATCCGTATTGTAGGTAAAATGCGTTTCCGTTCTTCTTATGGACAGAATTTATTGATGCACAGTCGTGAAGTAGCAAACCTTTGTGGTATTATGGCTGCTGAGCTTGGATTAAACCCTAAACTAGCAAAACGAGCGGGTCTTTTGCATGATATTGGAAAAGTACCTGATGAAGAAACAGAGTTGAGCCATGCGTTGTTGGGAATGAAGTTGGCAGAAAAGTATGGTGAAAACCCGGCTGTATGTAATGCTATAGGCGCCCATCATAATGAAGTAGAAATGCAATATATAATCTCTCCAATTATACAAGCTTGTGATTCCATAAGCGGTGCTCGACCTGGCGCACGTAGAGAAATTATGCAACAATACTTACAACGCATAAAAGAATTAGAAAATTTAGCAGTTGGCTATCAAGGAGTAGAAAAAGCCTATGCTATACAAGCTGGTAGAGAGTTGCGGGTAATTGTGGAGGCTGATAAAGTATCGGATGGTGATAGCGATAAATTAAGCTTTGAAATTGCTCAAAAAATTCAAACTGAAATGACCTACCCAGGACAAGTTAAAGTAACAGTTATCAGAGAAAAACGAGCTGTGAATGTAGCTCGATGATTATTTTGGAGATTATTTAGTGAAGCCTTACCTTTGCCATCCTTAATTCTGAATCATGGACGCTGTAAAATTTGTACACGAGCAATTAGTTGCTAAAAAAGATTTACCGAAATTTAAAGCAGGTGATAACATTACGGTAAACTATAAAATTATAGAGGGAAATAAAGAACGTATTCAGCCTTTTAGAGGCGATGTCATTAAATGTCAGGGAAAAGGCGCAACCACAACTTTTACAGTACGTAAAATATCTGATGGTATTGGCGTAGAAAGATTGTTTCCATTATACTCTCCAAATATTGAATCAATCGTATTAAATAAAGTAGGAAAGGTGCGTCGCGCTAAGTTATTTTACTTAAGAGAAAGAGGCGGTAAAAGCGCTCGTATTAAGGAAAAAAGAATGTAAAAAATACTACAAGCGCATAGTAAAGTGTCATTATGAGTTTGTTTCGTAATGACACTTTTTATTGAACCTTTAGCGTAAAGTAATTCAAACACGTAATATACTAGCGATTGAATTTGCTTTGCGTTCTGCGGTTTAGCAATCACTTACTAAAAAGAATGCGCAGAGGATGATGCGCTTATTTATGCAATACGTAAACCCTTACTTGGACGAGTCTTTTGGAGCACGAAACGTTAATCTTCTTTATTTTTACCTCTTTTTTCTTTCCACTCTTCTTTCATTTTTTCCTTTAACTCCTTAAATTTAACTTGCTGTTCTGTATTAAGTATAGCCATTACTTTACTTTGCTTCTCTTCATGCAATGCTTTTAATTGTTCTTTTTTTTGTTCTTTAGATAAGCTACTATTCTGCATGATAGTCTTTCTTTTTTCATTGGCCTCTTTATGAATAGTTTTCCATTGTTCAACCTGACTATCGCTTAAATTCAATTCTTTTTTAATCTGCATCGCTATTTCATGCTTGCGTGCTTTTTTATCTACTTGAGCATATGCTTGTACTGTTATAACAGCACATAACATCAAAAACATTTTTTTCATATTATTTATTTTAATTAGTTAAAGAATGATGATATGACAAAAACTTTATTTTAAAGTTTAACGGTACAAATAAATTTTATATACTATACATTCGTACATCATATTATTTTTATGTTAAACGATAAAATAGCGAATCTTAGAAAAGAATATAAAATGAAAATATTGGTTGAGGAAGAAATTCATTCTAACCCTTTTGATCAATTCAAATTATGGTGGCAGGAGGCTATTAATAGTAGTGTAGATGAAATAAATGCTATGACGCTTGCTACCTGTGATGTTGATGGCAAACCCTCTGCAAGAATCGTTTTGTTAAAAGATATTACCAACGAAGGGTTTACTTTTTTTACCAACTACGAAAGTCGAAAAGCAAATCAATTAACACATAATGACTCTGCTGCGTTAGTATTTTTTTGGTCGGCTTTAGAAAGACAAATTCGCATAGAAGGTGTTGTGTCAAAAATAGAGGAAAACACAAGTAATGCATATTTCAAAACACGCCCACTAGGTAGTCAAATAGGCGCTTGGGCATCGCCACAAAGTAAAATTATTCCTAACAGAAGCTGGCTTGAATTGCAGGAACAACAAACAATGAAAAAGTTTTCTCAAATAGAAATACCCAAACCCCCTTATTGGGGAGGTTATATTGTAAAACCCACTTTAATTGAATTTTGGCAAGGCCGTCCTAATCGTTTACACGACCGCATACAATACACTCTGCAAAGGAATCAACTTTGGAGAATAGAGCGACTTGCCCCTTAATTTTTACACCTCAATATAGTTTTTCCACAAAGCAATGGCCTCCATGGTTTCTTTAACATCATGCGTACGTAATATATGTGCGCCTTGGGTAAGTGCTAGAGTTTGCAATACAGTAGTTCCATTTAGGGCTTCTTCTGGCGTAGTGTTTAATGTTTTATAGATCATTGATTTTCTGGAAAGCCCCACTAATAAAGGGCAATCCAGCATATGAAAAATGGAAAGCTGTTGTAACAATTTAAAATTATGCGTTATCGTTTTAGAAAAACCAAATCCCGGATCAATAATAATGTCTTTTATACCCGCCTTTCTACAAGCATTTAATCGCTCAATGCAATAATCCAATACTTCTTTAACCACATCTTCATACACAGCATATTGTTGCATGGTTTGCGGCGTACCTTTCATATGCATGGCAACATAAGGAACCTCCAAATTTGCAACGGTTGAAAGCATGGCGGCGTCTAAATATCCAGCGCTGATATCATTTACTAGATGAGCGCCAACTTCAATTGCTGCTGCTGCAACACGAGCATAAAATGTATCAATGGAAATAAAAATTTCTGGAAATTTTTGAGCTATACCCTCAACAATAGGAAGAACTCGCTGTAATTCTTCTTCTGCGCTAACCAATATGCTTCCTGGTCTTGTACTCTGACCGCCAACATCAACAAAAACTGCTCCTTCATTAATCATTCGTTCAACTTTATGTAAAGCCTCTTCTATATTCATTTTTCGGCTATCGGACACAAATGAATCGGGTGTAACATTAATAATGCCCATTATACAAGGGTTATCTAACACCACCAATCTTCCTTTACAATTTAAAGTATATATATGCTTATTTTTGAATGATTCTTTCATTATTATGCAAAATACAAACACAGTACAACAATACGATCAAGTTATTACTCAATGTAAACATATATTTATCCAAAAAACACAGGATTATGGAACAGCCTGGAGAGTGTTGCGTACTATTTCTATTGTAGATCAAATTTTTATAAAAGCACAACGCATTAAAACTATACAAGAAAAAAAAGCACAACAGGTTGAAGATGGCATTGCTTCTGAATTTCAAGGTATCATTAATTATTGTGTAATAGGTTTGATACAATTAGAAAAAGGAACAGATATAGTAGAAGATCTTCCTGCATCAACAGTTTCCGTATGGTATGATGCAAAAATGAACTTCGTTAAAAATGTTATGCTACAAAAAAATCATGATTATGGTGAAGCTTGGCGATCAATGAGTCAAGAAAGTTTTGTTGATTTAATATTGATGAAAATTTTGCGTGTCAAACAAATACTAACGAATGAAGGAAAAACATTAGCAAGCGAAGGAATTGATGCCAATTATGTGGACATGCTTAATTACGCTGTATTTGCACTAATATTGATGATGTAGAATGTACTTATTTCATTTCACAAAACAATAAGGCATGAAAATATTTATAACTACTATTCGAACACTTGTTGGGATACTGTTTATTTTTTCTGGATTGGTGAAAGCAAATGATCCTCTCGGATTAAGTTATAAAATTCAAGAGTTTTTTGATGTATGGAAGGTTTATTTTTTAAATAAGTATACACTTTCTTTTTCTATTGCCATAATTAGTTTCGAAATAGTTGCCGGTATTGCTGTTTTATTAGGTTGGCAAAAAAAAATATTTCTTTGGTGTATTTTATTGTTAACCCTATTCTTTGCTTTTTTAACCGGCTATGCCGTCTTTTCTAATAAAATAAAAACATGCGGCTGCTTTGGAGATTGTATTCCTTTAACCGCCCAGCAATCTTTCATAAAAGATCTTATACTACTTGCATTGGTTCTTCTTTTATTAGCATATAAACGATATTTAAGTCCATTATTTAAAGCCTTCATTAGTATGCTTGTTGTAATTATAACGTTAGCAAGCAGTCTCTTTTTCCAATGGTATGTATTAAGACATTTGCCCATAGTAGATTGTTTGCCTTATAAAAAAGGAAATCACTTGCCTACATTAATGCAACCACCGCTTGGCTCTGTTTCTGATAGCTCCGTTATAACATTTGTCTACACTAAAAATGGAAAAGAAATAGAATTTACTGCAAATCAATTTCCACAAGATTTTAATGATCGTGTATATCATTTCAAAAAACGGTATGATAAACTTATTAGAAAGGGGAATGCAGAACCCGTTATTCAAGACTTTTCACTTAATAGCTCAATAAGTGGCGTAGATTCTACTAATGAGATCTTGCGTTACTCAGGAAACACCCTTATTTTATTTGTAGAAAATATAGATGATAATAGCCTTTGGATAAATGATATTAAAGAATTATATGATTTGTTAAATAGGCGTTCTGGTTGGTTATTTATAATTGCATCTAATAATACAAAACAAGTACTTGATTTAATAAGCCAAAAAATACATGTGCAAATTCCGTTATTTAATTGCGATGCGACGGTTATTAAAACAATTGCCAGGGCCAACCCAACATTATACTTGTTGCAAAAAGGCTTTGTAATAAATAAATGGAGTTATGTTGATTTTAATGAGGCTATCAAGAATATTAAAACAAGCATACGAAAAAACTCTTATTAAAAATTTATATGATAATAGACATTATAATAATTCTAATAACGCTTTTCGCCTTATTCAAGGGGTATAAAAAAGGATTTATTGTAGCGCTCTTTTCCTTTGCTGGATTGATTGTTATTATGGCTGCAGGAATTCCTTTATCTATTCAAATGGCCAAATATTTTGGAGGCGATAAAAACAACGCTAAGCCATGGTTGCCAATAGCAACATTTGTGTTGATTTCGATTATCATAATGCTTTTAATGAAATGGATTGCCGCTTTGGTGAGTACAGCATTTAATTGGACGTTATTAGGTGGAGTAAATCGATTAGCAGGAGCATGTTTGTTTGTATTTATTCATCTTACCATTATAAGTCTTTTAGTTTTTTATGCTATAGGCTTTAATATTCTATCTGTTCATACCATACAAAGCTCTTATACTGCGCATTATTTGGAATGGTGGGGATCTAAGAGTATTCAACTTTTATCTGTTATACTTCCCTTTTTAAAATCATCTTTTTCAGAATTGAAAAATTATTTTACGTCTGTAATTTCTTAAAGGGTTAAACAATTTTTTCATAATTATAAATAATACTTCTGGGTACGCTGCTTTTTGCAAATATTGTATTTTGCAGACATGTTTACCGGAATAATAGAAACAATAGGCAGCATTATAACTATTGAACAACAAGAAACCAATAAAATTTTTTGGCTTAAATCTGCTATATCAGAGGAATTAAAAATTGATCAAAGCGTTGCACACAATGGTGTTTGTTTAACGGTAGAAGAAATTAAAAATGGAATGCATCGTGTAACAGCTATACAAGAAACATTATTGAAAACTAATTTGAATACTTGGAAAATAAATGATCCAATTAATTTGGAAAGATGTGTTCTTTTAAATGGAAGAATGGATGGACATTTTGTACAAGGCCATGTAGATACTACGGCAACTTGCATACAATGTGAAAATCAAAATGGAAGCTGGTTGTATAGATTTAAACTTGATGAACAATTTGCATCATTAATTATTGAAAAAGGATCTATCAGCATTAATGGAATTAGCCTTACTATATTTAATGTAACACAAAATGAGTTTTCTGTTGCTGTTATTCCATACACATTTGATCATACTAACATGCAAGCAATCGCTAAAGATAGCTTAGCAAATATAGAGTTTGACATGGTAGGTAAATATATTCATCGATATATGCAATTAATGAATGGAAAGAATTGCATTCAATAAAAAGAGCTTTTATTATCGTTCGGGTTTAACCAAAGAGTCATTATTAACATTTTCATTGCTCTGCACATTAACTCATGCTTTAAAACATATGGCTATAAAAAAGTATGTTTTTTAAATGATGCATGAAAAACTAATACTTTCGATAGAAGAAACCATTTAATCAACATTATATTTATAACTCTAAACGACTTTGTTGTATGAATAAATTTTAAATGAACTTTTTTTCAATTCTATTTTGCGT
>CAZXBE010000023.1:0-19153 GCA_964638565.1 uncultured Chitinophagaceae bacterium | reverse complement strand
AAGTTAATGCCCTACTGCTTTTTATTCATCATACATTTTGTAACACAACCAAAAATAAGAAAGTAATATATTAGGTGATTTTCATTTCCACATTTGCTAATTTGCGTGTTATGAAGCAAATTCCCAACATCATTACCCTTTGTAATTTATTAGCTGGTTGCCTAGCCATCATATTTATTTTACAAACCAATGAGTCTATTATAATTATTAATGATAATGAAACTATATTAAACCTTCCAGAAAAAATTACTTGGGGTGCTATTTGCATTTTTATAGCTGCCGGTATAGATTTTATGGATGGCTTTATCGCTCGTTTGTGTAAAGCGCAATCTGAATTAGGTAAACAATTAGATTCTTTGTGTGATGTAGTAAGTTTTGGTGTAGCACCCGGATTAATTATGTATCAATTACTTCGCTTAAGTTATGCTCAGCAAGAAAATGGCTTAGACATTTCCATTCTTTATTTGTTTCCTTCTCTAGTGCTTCCTATAGCCGGTGCTTACCGTTTAGCTAGATTTAATATTGATACTCGTCAAACTTATCATTTTATTGGGCTTCCCATACCCACCCCAGCTCTAGTAATAGCATCGCTTCCATTTATGTTGCATTTTAATTATTTTAACCTTAATCATCTTATTTTAAATAAATGGATTTTATATGCAATCACTTTTGTACTTAGTTTTTTAATGCTCTCTCGCTTACCTTTAATGAGTTTAAAAATAGAACCCGGTGGCTTAAAACCCAATGCTGTTAAACTACTGCTTGTTTTTATATCTATATGTGCTGTTCTTTTTTTGAAATGGCTCGCAGCTCCAGTTATACTGGTTATATATATATTATTATCGTTATTTTTACAGCGAACAAAAGAATAATTTATTTAAATTTTGAATGAAGATCTTTGGCTTTTTTATTTAGCATTTATAATTTAAAATAAACATATTGTTATACATTATTCCAACGCCCATAGGCAATTTAGGCGATATTACACTGCGAGCATTAGAGGTGCTTAAACAAGTAGATGTTGTTTTAGCGGAAGATACTCGTACCTCAATCAAGTTACTGAATTATTATAATATCAACATTCCACTTACCCCCTATCATCAACATAATGAACATAAAATATTGCAACACTTAATTCAACAATTAACCGATGGAAAAAAAATGGCTTTGCTCACTGATGCAGGCACACCAGGCATTTCAGACCCCGCCTTTTTAATTGTAAGAGAATGTGTGCGTAATAATATACAAGTACAATGTTTACCCGGTGCTACAGCTTTTATTCCAGCATTGGTTAATAGTGGTTTACCTATAAATCGGTTTTGTTTTGAAGGTTTTTTACCTTTGAAAAAGGGTAGACATAGTTTGCTTACAAAATTGGCTATGGAAGATCGCACTATGGTTTTTTATGAATCTCCATTACGCTTAGTTCGTACATTGAATGATTTTATTCAGTACTTTGGGGGCCAAAGAAATTGCTGTGTAAGTCGAGAGTTGACGAAAATGTTTGAAGAAAATATACGAGGTAGTTTAACTGAGGTGCATGAACATTTTGAAAAGAAAGCTGCTAAAGGGGAAATTGTTATTGTGGTGGGAGGAGTTGAGGGTTGAGAGTTATGAATTATGAGTTATGAATTAAAAATTTATTTATAAAAATTAAAATTAGAGTATGAAAAAAAACATGTTATTATTTTGTTTGTCTTTAACATTATATAGCCTTACCACGCAAGCGCAAATTCGAAAAATTCCTGCAACGGTTACAGAATCTTTTGAAAAAAATTATCCAGATGCAACTAATGTTGAATGGCGTGATAAGCTTTCTCATTTTACAGCCACGTTTACAAATGATGGCAAGCAAATGCTAGCTCAATTTGAAAGTGATGGTGCATGGATATTAAGTGAAACTACTTTTGCTATTGCAAACATTCCCTCCGAAGTAAAGGATGGATTTGACAAAAGTAAATATGCTAATTGGAGTATTCAAAAAGTAGTTTTAGTACAAAGCAATGATGGAAAAGAAAAAGAAGTATATTATCGTATATTGGTTCGAAAAAATTCCATTAATAAAAAGTATTTACGCTTTGATACCAATGGTAGGTTGTTAAAAGAAACACTAACGTTGTGATTATTATAAATCGTTTTTTATTTTTATATGCTGGCGTATAAATGTTACTTCCATAAATGACATAATATAGATCCTATCTAAAAAATGATCTACTCTTGACTAGCGAAATGCTCTTATACAATTCGTAATTTATATAAAATCAAAGGATAGTCTATTTACGCAATGGTAGAATTACAAAAAGAATGTACATAAAATCATACATAATACAGAATATAAAATTTATAGTTATAAAGTGGCCGAGGCGTGTTATTTATTTTTTAAAATTTATCGCCATTTTTTTTACCCTTCGCAAAAAAAACGATGGTAGACTTACATTAAAAACAAAAAATTTATACCCCTGTCTTAAAGATAAAACATCCTTTACCCCTATCGATCAACATTATATTTATCATCCAGCTTGGGCAGCTAGAATTTTAGCAAAAACAAAACCATCTTTCCATGTAGACATATCATCCATACTACACTTTGGTTCTATTATTTCTGCATTCATTCCTATAAAATTTTATGATTATCGTCCAGCAACGTTACATCTTTCAAATTATGAATCTGGTTTTGTAGATCTAAAAAAGCTTTCCTTTGAAAGTGATTCTATTGAATCATTATCTTGCATGCATACAATAGAGCATATAGGGCTAGGTCGATATGGAGATACGTTAGATTTAAATGGCGACCTTACATCTATCCATGAGCTCAAAAGAGTACTAAAATCAGAAGATAATTTACTTTTTGTAACACCTGTTGGAAACCCAAGAATAGAATTTAATGCTCATAGAATCTATAGCTATGAACAAATAATTACATATTTTTCTCCTTTACAACTTATGGAATTTTCTTTAATACCAGACAAAGGAGGAATTATTGAAAATGCTGATCCCACCTTAGTAAAACAGCAAAATTATGGCTGCGGATGTTTTTGGTTCAAAAAATAATAGGTAATGAAAAAAATATTAAAAGCCGTTGGACTGTATAAACCTTTAATAAAATTAAAAAGCAAACTCAGCTATTTTAAAAAAATAAAAACTCAAAAAAAAGAATTAAAAAAAAGGGCGCATTTTTATGCTTCATTCATCAAACAAAATGATTTGGTATTTGATGTTGGCGCAAACATGGGTAATAGAATTGAGGCTTTTTTACATATAACCCCTAATATTGTTGCCATTGAGCCCCAACCCAGCTGCATCAACTTTTTAAAAACCAAATTTGGCAAAAAAATACATATAGAACCAGTAGGACTTTCTTATGAAGAAGGAGAAGCCAATATGTTTATTGCTGATGAATCGACCATATCAAGCTTTTCGAAAGAGTTTATTTCTACACTAAAACAAACAAGATTTAAACAACATCAGTGGGATAAGCAAATTAAAGTTCCTATTACTACTTTAGATAACTTAATAAAAAAATATGGCACACCTCATTTTTGTAAAATTGATGTAAAAGGTTTTGAATATGAGGTACTCCGAGGACTTGACAAAGCATTACCTATTTTGTCATTTGAATATTGTGTTCCAGAATTTACAGAAAATGTAACCCAATGCTTATCACATTTGCATATTATTGATTCAAATTTTGAATACAATTTTAGCGTACAAGAAACGATGAGTTGGCATGAAAAAGATTGGAAATCATATGATGATTTTTTGGAAATCGTTATATCAGAAGCATTTTCAAAAACACTTTTTGGTGATATTTATGTTAAACAACCATCCACTATAATTAATTAATCTTATTAATAATGCTTAGCGTAGGAACCACTAACGAAGAAGTAAGAATAAAATGGATTGAAAAAACATTACAAAAAATACCTGTTGGACATACTGTTTTAGACGCAGGTGCGGGTGAATGTCAATTTAAAAAATTTTGCACACACCTTAATTACGTATCTCAAGATTTTGGCCAATATCATGGGGAAGGAGATGTGGGATTACAAATGGGAACGTGGAATAACACAAAATTGGATATCATTTCCGACATACCCTCTATTCCCCGAGAGAAGGAATCATTTGATGCCATTATGTGTACAGAAGTATTAGAGCATGTGCCTCACCCTGTTCAAGCATTAGAGGAGTTAACCAGATTACTGAAAAAAAATGGCTATTTACTCCTTACCGCACCATTTGCAAGTCTTACCCATTTTGCGCCCTATCATTTTTCCACAGGATTCAATCGTTTTTTTTATGAACATCATTTAAATGCTTTAGGATATAATATTTTAGACTTACAAGTAAATGGTAATTATTTTGAATTTTTAGCACAAGAAGTTAGAAGAGTAAATACAGTGTCCAAAAAATATAGTGGTAGAAAGTTAACTATTATCGAACGCTTTTTTAGATACCAACTTCTTCGAACACTACAAAACTTATCTAAAAAAGATAAAGGCTCTTCAGAATTATTAGCTTATGGTATTAATATTTTTGCTCAAAAAAAATAACATACCCTATTTAAGATAAACAATACTATTACTAGATGTATATTTTTTATGGAGAATCAAACGCTTGCACATAGCCCGAAAGAAACAATAGTACATTTTTACGATAGGCGCTACCAACAAGGATATATGGAAGATTGGGATAATGTAAAAAAAGAAAAAGTTAGAGAAGTTCTGAAGCAGCTTGAATTACCTAAAATGGGAAAAGCATTAGATTTTGGTTGCGGAAATGGAATATTTACAAATATTATTAAAGAGATATTACCTAATTGGGACGTTTACGGGGTAGACATTAGTCCAACAGCCTTATCCAATGCAAAAACTAAATTTCCAACATGTTTTTTTTTAGATGAATTTGAGTGCCTAAAACTTAAAAATCAAGTTGATTTTCTTTTTACACATCACGTAATTGAACATGTACAAAATCTAGATGAAACTTTTACAACCATCAACCATTATTTAAAACCTCATTCTTATCAATTACATATTCTTCCTTGTGGCAATGCCGGGAGCTATGAGCACCAAATTTGCATGCTAAAAAAGAATGGAATTGAAAAAAATAAAGGCAATCGATTCTTCTTTGAAGAGCCTGGACACCTAAGAAGATTATCTACAGATGAATTTATTACACTAGAGCAAAAAATTAGATTCTCAATAAAAAAAGAGTATTACAGCAATCAGTTCTATGGCGCCATTAATTGGATAACAAAAAGCTCTCCAAAGTTCATAAACCGATTAACAAATAACAAAGACGCCATCAGTCATGAAGCAGCAAAAAAGTTATCAATACTTAGAAAAAAATTACTTAGTCTAACGCTATTACAATTTGCGTACACAAAATACTTACACATTAAAACCAAATGGTACAAAGCTCCTACAGATTATATAAAAATTTTAATTTATTTTATTCCTGCAATATTCTGCAGACCCATCTATAAATACATAGAAAGAAAATCAAAAAAAGAGTGGCATGTTAGCCAAATGAAAAAAAATGGAAGTGAAATGTTTTTATTTTTTGAAAGACAATGATAGTAGTACAATTAACAGGAGGATTAGGGAATCAATTATTTCAGTATGCTGCTGCAAAAGCCCTCTCTTTAGAGCACAGTACAGAACTTCTATTTGAAGTGGGTTCTTTTTATAGAGAAAAATTGTCTAAATTAGAAACCCCACGAGACTTTGAATTATATAATTTTAAAAAAATAACGGAATTAACAGGTAATCAAAAAGATTTAATTCATCAACAAAAATTTTCTTTTCTCATTGAAAAAAAAATTCAAAAAATTTTACCAAGGCATAAACGATCTATTTATAAAGAACCTTTTTACCATTTTGATTCTAATTTTTACAAAAGCCGTAAAGATGTTTTTTTAAAAGGTGGGTGGCAAAGCGAAAAATATTTTCAAAAATATAATCACGAAATTCGATCAAGCTTACAATTAAAAGATGATGTTATAGCTAACGTAAAAAATGAAGGGATTGAATTACAAAAGGGGGAAACGGTTTCTGTCCACATTAGACGCGGAGATTATTTAAAAAATCCTACGGTTTTAGATTGGCATGGCATACTTGATGTTAGGTATTATCAAAAAGCATTTGAAGTACTATCAAAAAGGGTTGCTTCTTTTAATGTTGTGTACTTTTCGGACGACCCAACTTGGGTTGAGCAAGCATTAATGCCCATAATGCCAGGGAAAATTATTTCCAACACAATATCGAAAAGCCATATCGAAGATTTTTATTTAATGAGTCAATGTAAGCACAACATCATTGCCAATAGTACATTTAGCTGGTGGACAGCTTGGCTCAATGAGAATAAAAATAAAATAGTAATAGCACCCAATAAGTGGTTTAATAAAGCTACATTTAATACAAAAGACCTGATTCCTCAAGAGTGGATAAAAATATAAACAAGATTAATAGTATAATCGAGCATCCATTTTTTTAAGACGAGATAACGTTATTCGACTTAAAGGCTTCCTTTTTTCAAATCTAGGAATTCGAAATATTTCCTTCCATCCTTTATAAAACCCCCTTAGATGAAATCTTGTGTGCCTCAAATAAAAAAACGACCATAAAAGTGCCGTAGTATAAAAATATTTTTTAGGAAGATATCGCCAAGATACTTTTGTTTTGTTCACCCACATCATTCGTAGCTTTTCATTTTTAGGTTTACGGCCTAATGGCGATTCTTTATGCAGCATCACAATATTACTATCATACACAATAGCGTATCCATTTTCTAAAACACGATAACTAAGATCATACTCTTCCATTCCATAGAAAAAATCAGATGAATACGGCCCAATATGGTCTAATACCTCTCGCTTAATAGCATGTGCCCCTCCTGCATAATAGTATGTTTCAAAGAATTGCAAATCTTTTTTTTGTTGAAATTTTTTGTGAGGCAATGCATTTACTTGCATCTCAAGTGTATCGTAATATAGAACTTTAAACGAAACAATAGCAATGGGATGGTTAGTAAAATTGTTCTCAAAAGCTTCTTTTATTTGAATAAGACTATCAGAATGCTGCAACACAGCATCATCATCTAACATAATTAAAATAGGTGCTGTACTTTTACTAAGCGCAAAATTTCTTCCTTTTGCAACACCCAAATTTTCAGAACTTTCCACATATTTAAAAGGAATATCGGGATGAGATTGAATAAACTTTTGCACTGCCCCATAATCAGATGTAGAATTATTATTAATAATAACCACTTCTTCCAATAGAGATGCGACCTCGCTTAACTGCGATATATTTTGCGCTAAAGCCAACATATCGTCAGGACGATTATATGTGATAATTACAAAACCAATTGGTTTCAAACGGTTTATTTTAGTTGATTAAATAATTGCTTATATGATATATTAAACTGATGAATATCGAAATGAGATGCAGCATATTTGCAATTTTCTGCACTTATTTTTTGCAACGTTTCTTTATTACATATTAAAGACGCTATATATCTAACCGACTTTTCAACAATGATATTTTCATCATATATCTCATCAATAAGAAATCCACGAACTCCATCTCTAACATGTATAGGAATGTCTCCCACCGCTGTTGAGATAATAACAAGTCCATATGCCATTGCCTCCATAATAGTCATAGGGAACCCTTCTGTATTCGATGTCATCAATAAAATATCTGAATGCAGATAGATATCTTTTATTACCTGACTGTCTGCAATCGGCCCTAAAAATGAACAATATTTTCGATATTCTTTATTCATACTATTCTCTACATCTCCTACCAAAGAGAAAACGACAGGCATAGATGCATCAATACAACGCTCCGCAATTTTCCCAATAAGATGTATTCGCTTTTCAGAGGTACCACGACCTACATACAATATATTAAGCTGATCAGATTTTCTTTTATTTTCAATACCAAACGGGATTTGAATTCCATTGATGATATATTGTATATTATTTTTATACGGTGCAGGGATATTCATTTTGTCATACAAAGCATAGTGATTGTTTATATGAACCTTACTAATCATTACAGTTCTACGATAAAAAGGGATGAATGGAATTCGTATATACGAAAACGTATTAAAAGAATGAATAAGTTCTATTTGTGGTATATCCTTTCGTATCCATCGTGCAATCTTATATCCAAAGTTACACTGGCCATTAAAAACTATTGTTTTTTTACGTTGTTTATTAATGTATGCGGCAATCATCCCTCTATAAATAAAATTATTAACATACAACCATTTATTGTCGGTATACCGAGACACATCTTTTATTGCACAACCTGACTGTTTAAAATAATCATAAAAAATATTATTATGAGATTTTTTTGTAAAAAAAATAATTGCTTTTTGTGATCTAGCAACGTTAGCAATTTCAGCATGTACCTTTTCTGCTCCTCCTACATGAAAAAATGGAAAGAAAAAAAATATTTCATATTCATCAGCAAGGGGTTTAAGCCAAGCAATAAGTCTACCCATCAAAATAAATGGAAACATACAAACGTCTTCTAATATACGCTTACAGATAAGCTGCTTATAATTAAAATATGTATAGAAGTTTTTCAAACCTTAGATATAATATTTATTTTCTCTTGAGTTTTGATAAAAATAATTTCATTTTATTGACACAAAAAGCCATCCGAACTTTTACATTAAACCAAGTAAATTTTTCTGTTGATTTCAAATTTTTAAAGTACAGCTTATATGCCATATTTTTCTTAAAGAATGAAGAAGCCTTCAATGATACTTGCGTAATAGATGCATCATGAACTCGATAAAGTAAGAGCGTTTTTGGAATTTTTTCAATTATAAACTTATGATTAACCATTTGCATCCATAAATCCCAATCTTCAGCATTTTTTTGAAATTCGTTGTATTTCAAATTTAAAAAAACTTCTTTTCGAATCATTACTGAAGGATGTGCTATACAATTCGAAAAAGGTAATTTTTTTTTTATTTTTTGATATGTACTAGCAGATCTATCATCTCTCCAAGCACCTATTACAGCATTTTTTTCATTGATCATGTCAATAAAAGTAGCTACTAAAGAAACCCTTGGGTAACATAATAAATAATCTACCTGTTCTTGAAAACGATTAGACAAACTAATATCATCTGCATCCATACGAGCCATCAATGAACCTTTTGCTATTTGAATGGCTTTATTCAAATTTTTTGTTAACCCTTCCCTAATTTCATTCCGTGTAATAATAAAACGCTTGTCCTCTTTATATTTTTCAAGTATTGATTGTGTTAAGTCATTACTACCATCATCAATAATAATGTATTCCCAATGAGTATATGTTTGATTGCAAATACTATCAATAGCATCTTTCAAATACTTATCACCATTATAAACACTCATAATGACAGAAACTAGTGGAGTGCGCTGATCACTTATGTACTGAATTGTTTCACCCATAAAATTGAACGTAAATAACGTGCATGCTGGAGCAATTAATTATTATACTTTTCTTTTGCGTTTAATAGCCTCTAGCATTAAAGTTATTACTATTACCAACCACAATAAAATACTCGAAATAAAACTAATACGACCTCCTATTTTATAGAATACGGGCTCAAACCTAAACTCAATATCATGTTTGCCTGCTGGAATATACATGCCTCTCAATACATAGTTAACTTTAACATACGACGCTGGTTTCCCATCTATATAAGCATTCCATCCCTTAGGGTAATACACTTCGCTAAATACAGCAAATTGTGGGGCGTTGGCATTAAACGTATATTGAATAGTATCATTGTTATAATGTTTAAGTGTAATGAACGCAGTAGTATCCCAAGTGAGTTGTTGAGGAACCTGTGTAGTAAATTGCTTATCAACAATTGCATTTATTCTAGGCTGAATGCTATCAAGCGCATTCATTTCAGCAACAGGCCCATCCACCCAAATAATATTTTTAACCAACCAGCAGGCACCCATTGCATTAGGGTTTTGTTGAACTTGTACTTGTTTTGTTTGCGGATCCGATATTAAAAAATACTTTGTATCTAACATATCTAATACAGCTGTATTAGGTGGATTTTTTGAAAATTGATTTTCAATAATATCTTGATATACACGCAATTTAGCTGCATGATAGCCCCCGATAGATCTATGAAAATATGAGGTACGTGATTCAGAAAATCGATCGGGAGATATATTGTACACCCGATAATGTGGGTCTTTATCTTTTAAAATAAGTTCATCTGCAGCTGTTAAAGTAAAATTTTCAGAAATATATTCTTCTTTTTCTTGATAGTTTTCTTCATTTAAATATTTGCTATCAACCCATAATAAATCAGCTGTATTAATAACAAGTAGAATAACAATTAATGCTATTGGTTTTAGCCATTGGCGCATAAAAGTGTATAACAATCCTAATAACAATATTGCAAAACCTATACTACGCAATAAATCATTACCAAACATTTTCTTTCGATCTGTTATTAATGCATTAACAACATCACGGCCAAATGCATTATCGTTATTGGCTAGTTTTGTAAAATAACTGCTAATTTCTTTATCAATAGGCGAACTATAATCCATAAATACGTACATCAACGTTAATATACCCAAAAGTCCGCCTATAGCATATAAAACAGGTTTTATATATTGTTTTATTTGTCCGTTCTTTTGAACACGCATTAATTCTTGCAATCCTAATACCGCCATGATAGAAAACAACAATTGCGGAAGAATAATAATCATGTTGGGCGCTCTAAACTTATTGTAATAAGGTAGGTGATCGAGCAGAAAACTGTTAAATCCTTCAGAATACCTTCCCCACGACATCGCCCAGCAAATAATTATTCCAGCTAAAATCCACCAACGATGATGAGACTTTGTTAGCACAAATCCAACAACCGCAAGCAACACCGTTATAACCCCAAAATAAAAAGGGCCCGATGTGCTATCCTGCCCGCCCCAGTAAGTAGGTAAACTAGTAGCCAACTGTATTGCATTATTTTCTGGTATACCTTTTTCAACAAGCTTATTTACCACGCTTGCATTTTCATCAAAATGCTCCATACTACTTTTACCAAAAGCGTTAGGCATCATTGAAGTAACAATTTCAGCCTTACCATAACTCCAACTAAAAGCATACTCTTTATCTAACCCTTTTGTATTAACTTTTTGTAAAGTATTATCTCCAGTACGCTCTATTGATTTGCCACCACGTATGGTGTACTGTGTATATTCTGATGTGGTTAAAAACGTTAGCGCATAATTTCCTACACCAATTGCACCTCCCAATAACGCTAGCAATAATGCTATAAGCATATGTTTAAATGCACGTTGACGTACCCAGCAAACAACGTAACTCAATGTCATAATAAGGGCCACAATAAAAAAGTAGTATGTAATTTGAGGATGATTTACACCAATTTCTAAGGTTGCAAACAAAGCTGTAGCTAACAATCCCAGCCAATACCTTTGAGTATATAACAATATGAGCCCTGCCAGCATTGCCGGCATATAAGCCACAGCCAACATTTTAGTGATGTGTCCAGCCGCGATAATATTGGGGATATAAGTACCGTAAGCAAATGCCAATGAACCTGCAATAGAAATATAAACGTTTAATCCCAGTGCCTGGCTTAGTATGTAAAAACAAATACAAGCAAGAAAGAAATAATTAATAGGTTCAGGCAATCCTAAACTTAAATATTTTGTAAAATCAATTAAGGTTGACTTACCAGGTATAGATATCTGATAATTAGGCATTCCACTAAATAATCCAGTATTCCACAAAGGATAATGACCGTATTTTTGCTGATGCTCAACACTATTTTGAACGGCACCCTTCCAACCTATAATATCATGTTGAGACAGCACTTTCCCTTCTAAAGCAGGCCTACAATATATTAATGATATAACTAAAAAAATAGCAATTGCTATTGCATGAGGTATTATCTTTTTCCAATTAAAATATTTCATCTAGTATATTATTTAACGACGGGCAAGTTAAGTATAGTTTCTATTTGATCCGAATATTTTTAGAAATCGATTTGCTGTATATCAAAATAGAATTACTTTACGTAAATTTTAGCATGCAACGATTATTATTTTTACTACGAGTAGCTTTTATATGTAACCTGTTATTTATTGCTACTATCACACTTCATTTTGTTAGAATCAATGATAATAGTAATGCATTATCAACCATTATTACCATGGGCCTTATCATGGCTCCTATTATAAACGCTACTACAATGCTCACGGCAACATACTTCTATGTTTTTCAACATAAAAAAATACAATTATTGCCTACATGGCTATATATCAGCAATAGTGTACTTTTAGTATTAGAAATAAGCTACATAATACTGCGTAACATATGATACATAATATCCTAAAAGATAGATCCACAAAGCTTTTTATATTTTTTACAGCTTTTTTTGTAGCAAATGCACTTATCGCTGAATGTATTGGTGGTAAATTATTTTCTTTAGAACAATTCCTTGGTTTTCACCCATCAAATTTTACTTTATTTGGCCAAAGTGGGCTTTCTTTTAACCTTACCTGTGGTGCATTGTTATGGCCATTAGAGTTTGTTATTACAGACATTGTAAATGAATATTATGGACCAAAAGCTGTGCGCTTTATTTCCTTTACAGCCGTAGCTCTTATAATATATGCGTTTGTTGCATTTTATGGATCTATACAAATGCCCCCCGCTGCATTTTGGATTACCTCAAATATAGAAAGCGGTATACCTAATATGCAAAATGCCTTTAATGGAATTTTTGGTCAAGGAATGTGGATTATATTAGGAAGTGTAAGTGCTTTTTTGATAAGTCAATTAGTGGATGTAACAATATTTCATAAAATCAAAAAAATAACTGGCGAAAAACGAGTATGGATAAGGGCTACAGGTTCTACATTAGTTTCTCAACTAGTTGATAGTTTTATTGTATTATTTATAGCTTTTAAAATTGGTAAAGGTTGGAGTTGGCAATTGGTTTTAGCTATTTGTACAATGAACTATATATATAAATTCATCATGGCCATTTTACTAACCCCACTTATTTATTTTGTAGAAAAAAGAATAGAAAAATATGTTGGTAAAGCAAGAGCCATAGAAATGAAAGCCTCTGCTATGAAAAAAAATAATGCGTATAATATTAAAACCACTTCTTCTTCATAAAATACCAACTTATAACAATTGATATAACCAAGGACAATACAATTGGGATATAAAAAGCATGTGGTGAATTGGCATAAGGTATAGGAACGTTCATGCCATAAATGCTAGTAACCAGTGCTGGTAAGGACAATATAATTGTGATAGATGTCAATCTTTTTAAAACATTATTTAAATTATTAGAAATAATACTGGCGAAAGCATCTAGCGTACTGCTAAGAATGTTGGTATAAATATTAGCCATTTCAACTGCTTGAGAGGTATCTACCACCAAATCATTTAAAAACTCTTTCTCTTCTTCTGTTAGGCCTAAAAAATTAGTACGCTCCAATTTTAAAAATAGTAATTCATTACTACGCAACGCTGTGACAAAGTATACTAAACTCTTTTGAATTCTCATTAATTCTAATAACTCCTCATTTCTATTAGAAGCATATAGTTGCTGCTCTAGCAAATTTCTTTTTTGATTAATTTCTTTCAAAAATTCTAAGAAGTTGGTAACTACCTTTTCAAAAATTTTTAGCACCATCATGTTACGCCTGTCTGGTGGCCGACTTCGAAAGGTGTCTAAAAAATTACTCATCGCATCATTCTTAAAAGAATTTACTGTAACAATATGATTATGTGTAAGAATAATGCTAACAGGTATGGTAATGTAGAATGCGTCACTTTCATTTAAAGATTTATTTTCTGTTGGCGTTTTAATAACAATAAGCTTAACATTATCTTGTATATCAAAACGACTTCGCTCATCAATGTCTAATGAGTCAGACAAAAAATCAAGTGGAATATCTAATCCTTGTGATAAATCTGCAAACTCCTCCTGTTTTAAGGGAGGTAATACATTAGCCCAAGAACCGTTTTCAGGCTTATCTATTTCAATGGTTTCATTACCAACAATTTTTAAATACTGAATCATAACGAGCGCAAAAGTAAGATTGTTTCCTCAACAATATAGACGTTTCTATGTAGTACACAATCCCTTTAAAGCAATTTTTTATATACATCCATTACAGCCGTTGCACAACGCTGATGTGTAAATTGCTGTGCATACACCCAGCCCTTTTCTATCATATTAGCTCTAAGTAAGGCGTTGTCCGAAACCGCCAGCATGGCATTGGCCATCTCCTCTGTGCTATACGGATCAATATAATATGCTGCATTACCACCTGTTTCAGGCAAGCAGGATGTTTTACTGGTAATGACAGGTACCTTACTCCACAAAGCCTCTAACACAGGAATACCAAAACCTTCAAATATAGAAGGATAAATAACAGCCGTAGCACCTTGATATAAGGCCGGAAAATTTTGGGCTGTTTTAAAAGCAAAGTCCTTTTTAGCGACGGGGTTATCTGATAAAAAAATAATTTTATTTTCCAAGTGCTGTTCCTGTATAAATGTTTGAATCTTTTTTTTATAACCAGTTCCATTGCCTATAACGACTAGCGGCATGGGCAACTTGCTTCCTAATTGCTGCATGGCCTTACATATTACCAATAAATTTTTACGCTCTATGATAGATCCTACATATAAAAAATAATTTTGAGGCAATCCATATCGCTGTTTTAATAGGTCAATTTCTTTTACATCCACCCTACTAGAAAATGACACATTACAGCTTTGATAACATATATCTATTTTGTCAGGATTTATCCCATAATAATGAATAATATCTTCTTTTGTTTGTTTACTAATAGCAATTATTTTATCAGCGTGCTTACACGCATTTTTAAATTTAAACCGATATATCTGAACATCAATTGGATTGTACTGATGTGGGTACCGTTCAAATATTAAATCATGTATAGTAACAACAGAACGAATATTTATATGTTGTATGCCCATAGGTATTTCATGGCTTAATCCATGATAGAGTTGAATATTATATTTAATTAAATCTTTTTTTACACTGTTGCTACGCCAAAAAGATCGTAATAGCTTATCAATCAATTTTTTGGGTTGGATTTCTAAAACATTCGTAAAAGAGGGTGTAAATAATCGATTAGCAGGCTTCGGATTCAATAAATAATATTGATGTTCTGGATAACAGGTTGCTAACGATTGTATAAGTGTTCGGCTATAATGGCCCAATCCTGTAGTATTATGGTAAGCTCTTTTAGCATCAAATCCGATACGATAGCCGTGCATTATGTCGAATTTTAAATAATAAATTTTGAATAATAAAGGATCACAATTAATCTAAAGCTCAACACATACAATTTTTCTTAGCTATTGAATAACATTCTATAAGCCACCTCTATTTTACCTTTAGAGATATCTTCTAACTTGTTTTTTAACAATCTTCTTTTAAAAGAGCTAATATGATCAATAAATAATTTTCCTTCTATATGATCATATTCGTGGAGTATAATTCTTGCAGAAATGCCCTGAAATATTTGAACAATAGGCTCAAAATGCTCATTCATGTAGGATAATTCAACTGTTTCCTTTCTATCTACATCTTCCCGAATCTTTGGGATACTCAAACAGCCTTCATTGTATGTCCAAGGCTTTCCTTTTAAAGACAAAATTTTTGCATTAATAAAAACACTTTTAACACCTAAATCATTAGTATAAGCTGCTCTTTCTTCATCATCCATACTATCCACTACTTGCTTACTATCTACTATAAATAAGCGAATGCTTTTATCAATTTGTGGAGCGGCTAGCCCAACACCATTACTGGCATACATGGTTTCCCACATATCCGCTATAAGTTGTTGTAAACCAGCATAATCAAGTGTTATATCAGCAGCTACTTTTCTTAAAATAGAATTTCCAAATGCAACAATGGGTAGTATCATAATAGATCAAAAATAAAAAGACAAAAGATGAAAATTATTGTGCTATTTAACTACAATTCGTGCAAAACTACATACAATGTATGGAAGAAAGACAGTTATATTTTACACATTAATAATATTTATATCAATGAAGCTGTTTAAAGTTTCTTAACTAGGATAATAGTAAAAGTTATATTTAAAAGGCTTTCCAATGGACTAACTATTATAAATAAAAATGCTATTGGTATTATTCGCCCGACAAAAATAAAATAACGAACCAAGATATCAACAAATCAGAATACGTAGCGAAAAGAAAGAGAAGAAAATCTTCAACCAAAAAGACCTGTGTAAAAAATCAAGTAAATCAAGCACTATTTTTTATTACATCGATTATTTTTTTGATATTGGGTTCTATATCAAAGTATAAAATACAAAAACATACTTGATATACATTTGGCGAGCCAACCATTAACTCAACCAAGCTCATCTACGCATATATAATAATAAACGGCTATCAATGATACTATAATACTTATTATAGATTGTTATACTATATTGAATTTACTTATTTTATTTTAATACTTTTGATTGCTGTTTATTATAAGCATCTGCCGGATGTAGCCTTAATCAATAACGTATCAATTTGCTTATTTTATCATTGTTTTCATCTATACAATAATTATTTATATTATTTGTGGTTCAATATAGCTGGTATAGGTTTTCCAATACAACCATTGGGCATTTGAATATGCAATAATGCTGCAAGTGTAGATGCAATATCTGTCATGTAAACTTCTTCAGTACTGCTTCCAGGTTTAATATTCCATCCATACCATAATAATGGTATATGTGCATCGTAAGGATTCCACAATCCATGTGTAGTACCAGTTTTACCCCCATCAATATACCCAGGTTTTAATATGAACTGAATATCGCCACAACGAGAAGCGTAATACCCATTTGCGACCATTTGTTTTAATTTCTCTGGCAAAGTTGTTTCAGGTAATTCATGCAAATCAAATGCCCGAGTTACATATGGTTGAGTAGATAAATAGTTTATTACAGACTTAATGACTTTATCATTATCCATATGAATAGAATCTATTGCAATATGGTTTAATACAACCTGATAATTGTAAACAGTTTGCACTAGCCCATCAACGTTATATAGTTGTTTTAATTTTTCATTCAGTTTTTTTGTTAACGAAGTATCTTCAATATTTCCTCCTGGTAATTTATTTTCGCTTGAAAATCCTGGTATATGGCCCACTCCATGATCGGCGGTTAAGAATAATAAGTATTGATTTTTGCCATATTGCGTATCTAAGTAATTCATAAAATCACCCAGCTCTCTATCAAAGCGCAAGTATGTATCTTCTGCTTCGATGGAGTTAGGTCCAAAATTATGGCCTACATAATCCGTAGAAGAAAAACTAATAGCCAAAAAATCAGTTATGTTACGATTAGCCCCAAGCTTCTCTCCTTCTATGGCTGCTTTGGCCATATCCAACGTAAGCGTATTACCATGCGGCGTGATTAATATTTTACTGTAATCTTTTCCTATATATTCGGAAAAGTTATATGGAAATTTTGTTTGATTCTTTCCAAATGGTTTGCTCTCATAAGGCTTTTCGTCTGCTGTACTTTCTTTGTATAAATCAATTGGGAACAGTGTATTCCATTCCATTTCATAATATTGATCAACTAATTTTTTATTATTGAATGCTTTAACCCATTGAGGTAATTCATTTATATAATAACTGCTGGTAATAAAGTTTCCGGTTTTTCCATCATACCAATAAGCCCCATTGGCGCTATGTCCTGTAGGTAAAATAGCTCCTCTATCTTTTAGTGCAATACCAATTACCTTACTTTTAAAATTGTTGAATAATCTCAATTCATCAGTAATAGTAGTGGTTAACATATTTCTTGGACTCATCTCTCCACTACTATTTTGTGTGCCTATCGATTGTACTGTTTTATCTTCTGTACAATACATATTTTTTTGTAAGATATTATCCCACCAATTATTTCCTGTAATACCATGTATTGCCGGAATACTTCCCGTATATATACAAGCATGGCCACAAGCAGTATAAGTTGGTGTATAGGGAATCATAGTATTATTACAACTAAACCCTTTGGTTAATAACCGTTTAAATCCACCATTATTATCGTACTTATCTGTATAACGATATAAATAATCCCAACGCATTTGATCTACTACAATACCGATTACCAATTTAGGTTTTGAAGGAAATCTTTTTTGTTTTTGTTGGGCATGTGTGAGGTTAATACTTGTAAAATAAATTAAGAATAGAATTATTTTTTTCATATTTTAATAAGGTATCTTATTTATCGGAAAAGCGTTTATAACTACCTTCTCAAGTAAGTATAGGAATAATAATTTGGCGATGAAGGTACGCTATTTCTATACGCCAATCCTCCTATTCTTATCTGATAATAATGCTCTTTTTTTATTCCTCCATTTTTTTGAAATCTATACCTGATTTTTTAAGTGATGTTGCCTGTTCTAGTAGTAAAATAACATTCACTTTTATTTTTAAATTAAACTTAGAAGTGGTTTTTAATACTTTAATGAATAATTTTTTAAATACTACTTCCGGCTTTTTTTAAAATTCTTTCAAGGTAATGGATTTTTGGTACTTTTTACTTCACATAGGCTGAAGCATAAAATAATTTTCTATCTCTTCATAACCTTCTTGTATAAATGTTATGTGTAAAGATATTAGAAGAAGGAGTAAATAAAAAAATGGGGCAATTTTGAGTGCTGAACAATAACCTATAGTTAAGCCATAGTGTAATCCAAAATTGGTATTATAAAAACTCTAAAAAAAAGAGTCCAATATCGATACTAAGCACCTTTGTATTGAAGTGAACTGCGTATTAAAGCAGGTATACCATTTACCATGAAAACAGTTTGAAGGCTTTGTACAAGCCGCCCTAAGCTTGCTCCAATTAACCATAGAAGCTCCAAACTATACCCAGCCGTGGCACAGAGACAACAATTAGCTATAGAGCATTTTGTAACCCGTTATGGAAAAGAAAACTTAAATATAATTAGACTTAAAAATATATGGAGAAGGGACAAAAGCACAACAGCGCTCAATAAATGTTTTTGATAGGAGAAAGATATTTGTTGATGCGTTATTTTATAATGCATAT
>CAZXBE010000022.1:0-19201 GCA_964638565.1 uncultured Chitinophagaceae bacterium | reverse complement strand
AATAATTGTGTTAATTTCTTTAACTTTTGTTGCATTAGATTCCTGAATCGGCGAATTGGATGGTAAAAAATAGATAAAGCATATTTATTCGAATAATATTCAAATCAAAAGTCCGTCATGGCTTCTCACGCCAACGGCGTGAGAAGCCATGACGCTTATATTAATACGCTTTTAACCTACTATAATATGCTCAGCGCAGTGGCGAGTGGAGGCAACCGAAACGGCAGCTAGAAAGTCAATATCTTCAATGGGTGTATTCAGATTGTTTCGCTGCAATACGCTTTGCTACCAAATAATAATGGAGATTATGAAATCCAATATATTTTTACCTTTTATACGAATAGTTAGATAGTTTTGATATAAAAATGTAGCTCCAATTACTTATGTCCTTATCAAAACGCCTTAATAACAAAGCATCCACCGTTCAAGATACTGGTTTTGGTATAAATTCTTCTGCATACGGTAGTAGATTTCTCAATCGAGATGGATCGGCTAATGTTTTAAAAAAAGGCATTGGTTTTTTTGAGAAGATAAGTTGGTACCATGTTTTACTGAAAATGCCTACCAAAAAATTTGTATTTATATTATTTAGTATATATATATTAATAAATATTTTTTTTGCTTGTTGTTATTTACTAGCGGGCTTTGAAAATTTAACAGGTACTACAAGTATTGTTTGGTGGAAAAAATTAGAAGATGCTTTTTTCTTTAGTTGCCAAACGTTTACTACTGTTGGTTATGGAGGTATTCAACCCTCTGGAACCATAGCTAATGTTATTTCTTCGATAGAAACATTTACAGGTTGGTTGGGTTTTGCATTGGCTGCGGGTCTTATGTATGGTCGCTTTTCTCAACCCAAAGCATATTTAAAATTTACCACTCATGCTGTTATTGCACCTTATAAAGAAGGTAAAGCGTTAATGTTTCGGTTAGCACCACACAAAAACACAATTCTTTCTAATGCACAAGCAAAATTAACGTTAGGATTAACAGTAGAAGAAGATGGTCGATCATTCAATCGGTTCTTTCCAATGGATTTAGAGCTTTCTCAAGTTTTAACGCTTACGTTAAGTTGGACAGTAGTACATCCAATCAACGAAAATAGCCCATTGTATAATCTTACCAAAGAAGAAATACAAAAAACTAAAATGGAAGTAATGGTTTTTATTAGTGCATTTGATGAGCATTTTTCAAATACCGTATTAGCTCGTACATCTTACACCAGTCAGGAAATTATTTATGGAGCTCGCTTTGTACCCATGTTTTATCGATCAGAAAACAAGAGACACACGATATTAGATTTTGATCGGTTGAATAATTATGAAGAAGTAGTTTTAGAATGATCCTCATTTTCCCTCAACTGTTTACTGGTTTTACGACTTCCATCATGGCTCCATCCCGGTGGACCAAAGAGATAGCGCCATTTTAATTTCCATGAAATACGTTGTTTTAAGTCTTTCCAAATATTTTTCCATTCATAAAATATAAGATTTCCAGGTGTTTCTTTCTGCATTGGTGTAGTTAAGCCATATTTTATGGTTTGATATGTTTCTTTTGGTAATTCTTTTTGAAAAGTTCCAAACAGTTTATCCCAAATAATAAAAAACATCCCTAAATTTTTATCTAAGTATTTTGGATTACTTGCATGATGTACACGATGATGTGAAGGTGTTACTAGTACAGCCTCCAGCCAGCCAAGTGTATAAATTTTTTCTGTATGCACTAAAATTCCCCAAATTTGAGTTAGGGAATAAATAAAAGCAATGTCTAACGCCTTAAAACCTATAAAAGCTAATGGTATAAAATAAATAAATCGATACAATGGCTCAAAAACAGAAGAACGAAAACCCACTGTAAAATTAAATTTTGGAGAAGAGTGATGGGTTACATGAACAGCCCAAAATAAGCGAATTTCATGATCAAAGCGGTGCAGCCAATAATACATAAAATCTTCCAATACCAGTAATATTACCCAATACAGAACAACATTTTCAATATTTATCCAACGATGTTGATAGCATATATCTAGAATAAAAATATATACTCCACGAAAAACTACATCAATGCATGTGTTTACAAGCATAAGGTATATGTTTTGTGTTGTATCTTTGAAGCTGTAGGTTTCCTGCTTCTTATAATTGCTCCACATTATCTCTGCCCCTATTATAACAAGATAAATTGGTGTTGAAATAAGCAGAAGCCAATATTCTCGTAATGATTCTATCACAAAGATTTTCTTTAAATGGATACAAAGTTATTCACTTCATAAAGTATTTGATAAACTTTATGTAATGAATCTTAATAAATTATTGTAATGTCTATTGTTGCATTAAAAAACTGGCCTAGTAGAGCTAAAGAAAAACAAAAAGTATACAAACAATATTTACAAAAAGTAAACAAAAATAAAGTTTTATCTCGGTTGCAATCTTTTCATGATGATGTCTTCAGTAAAATAAATTGTTTGAGTTGTGGTAATTGTTGCAAACATCATTCTCCTCGATTTAAAGTACCCGACATTAAACGTATTGCACGATACCTAAAAATAAAAGAATCTGCTTTTATTAATCTGTATTTATATCTTGATGAGGAAGGTGATTATGTATTAAAACAACTGCCTTGCCCGTTTTTAGGGAAAGACAATATTTGTAGCATATATAATGTTCGTCCATCTGATTGTTCTCGATATCCATATACAGACGAAGATGTATTATTAAAGCGAATAGCCCTAACCTTAAAAAATGCCACTGTATGTCCAGCAGTATATCTTGTGCTAGAAAGGATAATGGAAAAAATTTCTTAATATCTTATCTTTTTGAGGCTTGGGATTTTGAACCAACTTACCGTTGTTACTAAACATGTTACACAACCACCAAATACAACAGAAGGAACTACGCCCATTAATTTTGCAGCCAAGCCACTTTCAAATTGACCTAATTCATTGGCTGAATTAATGAATATAGAATTAACACTTAATACCCTTCCTCGCATATGGTCGGGAGTTTTTAATTGTAATATAGCTCCTCTTATTACAATGCTTACCCCATCTAATGCACCACTAACAAGTAAAACTATAAAAGAAAGCCAAAATATTGTTGATAAGCCAAAGATGATAATACATACACCAAAGCCTGCTACAGACCAAAGCATTATTTTTCCTTGCTTATTACGCAATGGAAACAGGGTTAGTAAAACAACACTACAAACAGCTCCTATGTCAGCAGCAGCATTTAACCAACCAAAACCCTGAGGACCTATCTTTAAAATATCATGAGCATATACAGGAATCATAGCCACTGCGCCTCCGAATAGAACCGCAAATAAGTCTAATGATAAAACTCCCAGTAATTCTTTAGTCTTAAACACCAATACTATCCCTTCTTTAATGCTTTCCCAAGTTTTTTTTTCTCCCTTTTCATTTAAGGCCGGTTTAGGTTTTAGTTGTACTAAAACAAAGAATGCTATGATCATAGATATAACCGTACTCAAAAGAGCCATTGTATTACCTCCAAAGGCTATTAAAAACCCTCCTAAAGTATGCCCAGTTATGGAAGCCATTAACCAAGATCCCTGATTCCATGTAGTTGCATTTTGTAGCATGTATTTGGGAACAATGTAAGATATCATTACACTAAATGTTGGACCAGTAAAGGATCGAATAATGCCCGTGCAAAAAATTATACCATAAATAAATAGTATAATAAAATGGCTTTTAATGTGATAATAAGAGAATTTAGTTGATAAGAGAAATAAAATCAAAGCACAAAAACTATAAAATAACACGCACTTTAGGAGTAATCGTCTTTTATCACTAAGATCAATAACGTGCCCAGCATATAATGCCGTTGTTACAGCAGGAATAACCTCTGCTAAACCAATTAAACCAATAGAAAAAGGCTCATCAGTCAATTCATACATCCACCACCCGACTATGGTTCCCATCATTCGAAGAGCCATAATAAATAAAAAACGACCTGCTATTAAATGCCTATATTCGGGTATCTTTATTGATGAAAAAGGGTCTAACTCTGAAGCGTTCATAAAATAAATTGTATGTAATTTGTATTTTTACAACTGCAAATATCTATAAGATGCAACGGTTTTAATAAATAAAGTGTCAAACCCACAGATAGGCAAATGTTCGATCAAAAGAAGGTATTAATTGACTGCTTAAAAGGCAAGACAGACGCACAAAAAAAGTTGTACGAGCATTTCGCACCGCTGATGACAACTGTTTGTTACAGGTACACGAAATCATGGTATGAGGCTGAGGACGTTTTGCAAGAAGGATTTGTTAAAGTGTTTAATAATCTCGAACAGTTTAAAGGAGACGGAGAACTTGGAGGTTGGATCAGGCGTATTATGGTAAATACAGCTATAAATTATTTACGTAAAAATAAAAAATATAGCCAAGAGGCGGATGTGGAAGTGGTTCCTGAGCAAATGTCGAAAGATGTTAGTCCCATAGCTGGGCTTCAAGCAAAGCAGTTAGCAGAAATTATTCAACGGCTACCCTCAGGTTATCAAACGGTGTTTAACTTATACGCTATAGAAGGATATTCGCATCTAGAAATTGGTGAAATGTTGGATATAGGAGAAAGTACCTCTCGTTCTCAGTATTTGCGAGCCAGAGGGATTTTAAGAAAATGGATTGAAACAGAGTTGGAAGAAGCTAAAAAATGAAAAACCAAAGTGTATGGAACGCAATGAATTTGAAAAAAAATTAAAAGAGTTGTTTAACAACTGGGAGATGCCCCCATCTCCAGAGGCTTGGCAGCAAATTAAAAACAGACTACCTAAACCTGATGAGAACGCTTTTTTCTGGAGAAAACCCCTTGCAGCCATGTTAATATTAGGCCTTCTTAGTGTAATCAGTTGGTATGTAGTAAGTTATGTAAACAATAGTACTACTACAAAACGGCAAGCTTCTCCTATTACAATCAACACCACAAATCAATCAGCTAAACAAAATAATAATAGGATAGGTTCATCTAATAATGATACAGAACTAAAAAAGGATACACTTAATGCTAAAGTGTCTTTAAACCATAATAGATCAGTTTTAGAACCTCTTGTCAATAAAGAAAATCCTTCATATAATACTATCCATAACAAACAAACGCACAAAAAGCATGTAACGCAAATGGATGATAATACCGATAATGTGGCCTTCAACAAAGATATTAAAATAGAAGCTGATAAGAATGCTTATTTAGAATATAGGTATAATGATCTTATTGCTGTACATCCGAGAATAGATATTCCTTTTGTTTCCAACAGCCCATCAAACCTTTTAGCAAATACTCCAAATATAAAAATTCAACCAATTGACGCGAGCCAAATAAGATTATTTTCAAATTCAACTTTGCAACCGAAGAAAATGATTGCCGGAAGAGCTTTGCAATGGTCTATATACATGGATAATGGAGCTTCTTGGCAATCGGAGATACCTTCTACACCCTCTTCTCCTCCAGATTATGAATACAATATAGACGAGCTTAAAACAATTAAATACACCTATTCTTACCGTTTTGGTGCAGGAATAACGGTGCCTCTCATTAAGAACTTTTCTATAAGTGGGGGCTTGGCTTACACATCACTTTCTACACATAGGTTGCTGGGCGAGTTGGTTAATTACCAAAGCGTCGTACGGAGGGGAAACGAGGGTTTTATGCAAGTAAATAGTTATTATACAAGTAACGGACCTAATGGTATGACTAACCAATATACCACTCGCCAAAATTTTATAGAAATTCCTGTTTCTATAGGTTTTCAAGTAAACCCACAATCTCGATTACCCATTTCACTTAACGTTGGAGCTTCTATACTAAAGCAGTTATATGTTGATGATATTTATTATGATAAACAAAGTAATATCTTCTACAAAGACAATGCGTTAACACAACCTACGCAATGGCATTTTAATGCCTCTGCTCAAATGGCTGTATGGAAGAATAATCAGTTTAATTTAAATGTGGGGCCCTACTACCAAATAGGTTTAGGAACAGCCTATCGAGAATCGTTGATGAATATGAAACGTTGGCAGATGTTGGGTATTAGGCTTAATTTGGGCTTTAAAGCCAAATAAGGCATCAACGCTTCCATAAAATTAAAAATAGTGCAGCTGTGTGATGTCTTTCTCATCAAAGGATCATCATAATCTCTTATCAGAATAATATTCTAGTTCTGTTCTTAATTTACTTAATTTTACTCCAAATTTTATTATTTAATATTTTGTAATTATTTATATGGCCGAAGTTATTCTAATGCCCCGATTAAGCGACACCATGACAGAAGGAGTTGTTGCTACATGGCATAAAAAAGTAGGAAATATAGTGAAGCAAGGAGATGTATTAGCAGAAATTGAGACGGATAAAGCTACAATGGACTTGGAAAGTTATAAAGATGGTGTGCTGTTATATGTTGGCGTTGATGAAGGAAAAAAATTAGCCGTTAATGATTTGTTGGCTATTATTGGCGAACAAGGTGAAAATATAGAAGAGTTGATCAAACCAACCCATAAACAACATGCTACAACACCTGCTTCAAATAGTTTACAAACAAGTACAAACACTACTAAAACAAGTGTTGTAGAAGAGAAAGAACTTGCAAACAATGGCAGATTAAAAGTATCGCCGCTGGCTAAAAAAGTAGCCGCAGAAAAAGGAGTCAACCTTAGTGCTGTAGAAGGTTCTGGTGATGGAGGACGTATTGTAAAACGGGATATTGACAATTATACTCCTCATACAGAAATAAATAAAAAAACGATAGAAACGAAAAAAGTTTCCGCAGTTTCCGGTGCTTTTTCGGAGAGTTTTGAAGATGTGTCTATTTCATCCATGCGTAAAACCATTGCTCGCCGCTTAAGTGAGAGTAAATTCAGTGCACCCCATTTTTATCTAACCATGTCCATTAATATGGATAAGGCAGTAGAAAGTAGACAAACATTAAACGAAGTAAGTAGCATCAAGATTTCTTTTAATGATATTGTTATTAAAGCGGTTGCATTATCACTGAGGCAACATCCAGCAGTAAACGCTTCTTGGTTGGGAGAGGTTATTCGGTATAATCATCATATACATATTGGTGTAGCTATTGCCGTGGAAGAAGGATTACTCGTTCCTGTAGTTCGCTTTGCTGATAATAAACCATTATCCCAAATTGCTGAAGAGGTAAAAGAATATGCGCAAAAAGCTAAAAATAAAAAACTACAACCAAGTGATTGGGAGGGGAATACATTTACTATATCTAATTTAGGAATGTTTGGTATTGATGAATTTACGGCTATTATTAATCCGCCAGATGCATGTATATTGGCTGTAGGTGCTATTCAACAAATTCCTGTTGTAAAAGATGGTCAAATTAAAATAGGAAATATAATGAAAGTAACGTTAAGTTGTGACCATAGAGTAGTAGATGGCGCAACTGGATCAGCATTTTTACAAACATTGAAACGATTGCTAGAAGAGCCCTTGTTAATGTTAGTGTAGTTTGCAATATTTTTTTTGAAATAAAATAAACAACATGAAAAAACTAATACCACTTTTATTACTGCTTTTTATTGGTAAGATTTCTTTTTCCCAAAAAGAAGATAAACAGGCATCAAAAACGGTTAAAACTGTAGGAATATTTGATATGCGAGAAGCTAAATCTGGTTATGCTATTAATGATTATTATGTTCAACTAGAACCAAGTCAAATAAAGGAATTTAATGGCAAAAAAGTAAAGGTAACCGGAAAACTTTTGGTGGTAAAGGCGATTGATCCAAATGAAAAAGTGCGTACCCAAGGATCTCTAAAAGATCGAAAATTTATCCTTAATCCACAAATTAGGATTATAAAATAGTAATTTTAGGCAGATATATTATGCCCCATCGTACAAATATTATTACACTCCTTTATGCATTGGAGAAAATTTAATGGTGAAACAATTAGTATTCCAATTAAGCAAGCTGTAGAGGCTGCTATACAAAAAGAAACAGCAGCAGGCTATAAGCTTAAGGTCTGTATTGGAACAGACTCCCAAGTAAAGGGAACAGAAACAGAGTTTGCAACGGTTATTGTTTTTTTACGTGAAGGTCGAGGAGGATTTATGTATATCCATAATGAAAAAACAACTAAAAAATTTGCCATTAAAGAGCGTATGTTGCTTGAAGTAGCTAAAAGTATTGATATTGCATATGAATTATGTGATTTGTTTACTGAATATGATGTGGATATGGAAGTGCATGCTGATATAAATACGAATCCTCATTTTAAAAGTAATGATGCACTAAAAGAAGCTATGGGTTATATCTTAGGAATGGGATTCGCTTTTAAAGCTAAACCGGAAGCCTTTGCCAGTAGTAGCTGTGCCAATAAAGCTGTAAATTAATGTACAACACCTATTTTAATTTCCTCCAGTATAGTAGGATCAAGCAAAGTCGAAGTATCTCCTAAATTATTGAAGTCTCTTTCCGCTATTTTCCTTAAAATTCTTCGCATTATTTTTCCAGAGCGAGTTTTTGGTAACCCCCTTACCACTTGAATTTTATCGGGTTTAGCAATAGGGCCGATCATTTTATTTACTTCGGCTATAATTTCTTTGTATAGCATATCAATCTTTTTATTTTGATTGATACAAATAACATATGCATAAATACCTTGTCCTTTTATTTCATGGTGAAATCCCACCACAGCACTTTCTACAATATCAGGATGCATATTAATCGCGCTTTCTACTTCTGCTGTTCCTATACGATGTCCTGAAACATTAATGACATCATCTACACGACCGGTTATTCTGTAATAACCATCTTCATCTCGTTTACATCCATCACCTGTAAAATATACATTTTTATAGGTGGAAAAATAATTTTGCTTGCATCGTTCATGGTCGCCATAAGTAGTTCTTATTATTGATGGCCATGGAAATTGAATACATAGATTTCCTTCTACATTATTTTCATCAATTACCTCTCCTTTATCGGTTACTAAAACAGGTTGCACTCCTGGTAAAGGAAGTGTAGCAAATCCAGATTTAGTAGGTGTTATACCTGCTAACGGAGATATCATTATTCCGCCAGTTTCGGTTTGCCACCAAGTGTCTACAATAGGACATCTATTTTTTCCAATGTTTGTGTTATACCAATGCCAGGCCTCTTCATTAATTGGTTCACCTATTGTATCTAAAACTTTTAAGGAACTTAATTTATATGGTTTTACAAAATCCAATCCAGCAGCTTCTAATGCTCGTATAGCCGTTGGAGCAGTGTAAAAAATATGTACTTTGTATTTGTCAATAATTTGCCAGAATCGTCCAGCATCAGGATATGTTGGAATTCCTTCAAA
Source organism: uncultured Chitinophagaceae bacterium (assembly GCA_964638565.1). Classification (GTDB taxonomy): domain Bacteria; phylum Bacteroidota; class Bacteroidia; order Chitinophagales; family Chitinophagaceae; genus CAYVXB01. Next base: position 9,875 of record CAZXBE010000022.1, on the reverse strand, counting down.
CATAACACTAGTAGCTCCTGCAAGAAGTGGCCCATATATGATATAGGAATGTCCTGTAATCCATCCTATATCGGCAGTACACCAATACACATCATTTATATTGTATTGAAAAACATTTTGAAAAGTGTATTGAGTGTATATCATATAACCTCCTATTGTATGCACTACACCTTTTGGTTTTCCTGTTGAGCCTGAAGTGTAAAGAATAAACAACATATCTTCACTATCCATTTCTTCTGCTAAACAAGTAGTATTTGCCTTTTTTATTTCATCATGCCACCAAACATCTCTGTCTTCTGTCATATTTATCTCATTATTCGTTCTTTTATAGACAATTGTTTTTTGTATAGATGGACAAGTTTCTAAAGCTTCATCTACTGTTTGTTTCATGGGAATGATTTTATCACCCCGATATGCACCATCACTTGTTATAATAATATTGCAATCAGCATCTTGTATACGACTAGATAAAGACATAGCGGAAAATCCACCAAACACAACAGAATGAGCAGCTCCAATGCGAGCACAGGCTAATACTGCAACGGTAAGTTCTGGAACCATTGGCATATATATGCAAATACGATCACCTTTTTTTGCCCCATTATTTTTAAGAACATTAGCAAAGCAACAAACCTCTTCATATAATTCTTGATAGGTAATTTTTCTGTTTGGTTCATTAGGATTGTTAGGTTCCCAATATATAGCTACTTGATTAGCCTGTTTAAGCAAATGTCGATCAAGACAATTTTCTGTAATATTTAATTTACCACCTACGAACCACTGTATATTCGGTTGTTCAAAATCCCATTTTAGTACGCTCTTCCATGGCTGCCGCCAAGTAAACGTTTGTGCGATATTTGCCCAAAAAACTTCAGGCTTCGTAACGCTTTCTTGATAAGCTGTTTTATATTCCTCAAGGGTATTAATGCGCATACTTAACTTTACATGTTGAATGAAAAGGTAAGAAATATTCCATTTAAAATGCATCATTCCGAAATTTTGAGAAACATTGAAAATAAATATTTAACGGAGGCGTATGTTTGTACAAATTCTACTATATGAGTCCTTTTCATTTTTTAACTGATTTTATGGAACCGATTTGTAAGCAAGATTTGTTATTATATGAATCATACAATACCTATCAAATAGGGCATCATATTCAAGCATACGAAACGGTTATGCCCATATTAGATGAGGTAGATATGATTATTATTGGATGCGTTGAAAATAGAGGGGCAGATCCGGCAATCGTAAATGATGATACATCAAACGCAATACGCAAAGCTTTTTATGAATTGTATCATTGGCACACAAACATCAAAATAGCAGATATTGGCAATGTTAAACAAGGTGCTACGCTAGCAGATTCGTACGCAGCATTAACTGCTGTGGTGAAAGAATTGTTGCCTTTGAAAAAAAAGATAGTAATTATAGGAGGTTCGCACGATATTGCCTTAGGTCAATACCATGCGTATAAAGCGTTAAATACTTATATAGAACTTTCTACCATCGACGCTTGTATTGATTTGGAACATATTTCAAACAAAAAAAGCGATTGTTTTTTATTGGAAATGTTAACAACAGAACCTAACTACGTAAAACATTATAATCATATTGGTTTTCAAAGCTATTATGTACATCCACATGTTTTAGAAACTATTGATAAATTACGGTTAGATTGCTACCGACTGGGAAAAGTGAAAGAATGCATAGAAGAAATGGAGCCCGTGTTGAGAGAAAGTAATATGTTAAGTATAGATATTACGGCCATACAAAATAGTTTTGCGCCTGCAAATACATTAAGCCCAAATGGATTAACCGGTGAAGAAATATGCACCTTAATGCAATATGCGGGCATGAGCAACTGTCTTAGTTCTGTTGGTATTTATGGTTTTTTGACGGAGAAAGATGTACACCACCTAACTGCCAAACAAATAAGTCAGATGCTATGGTATTTTATAGATGGAATAAATAGGGGTAAACAAGAGGCTTTTTTAGAGGATAGAGAATATTTTAATGAATTTTATGTAGCTTTTGCAGAAACAAGTACTCATTTTTTACAAAGCAAGCGTACGGGCAGATGGTGGATGCAATTGCTCGATCAATCTTATATTGCGTGCTCCCATGATGATTATATACAAGCAACTCAAAATAATATTTCAGAACGTTGGTTAAGAGCTCAGGAAAGATTATAGGTTTATTCATATGCTAAATCTTCATGTGCGGCTTGTAATTCATTGTATGAGTGGATATCATTGATCTCCTTAGCTATTTTCATGCCCCTTTCATACCACGCTATAGCATGTATTGTATTCCCCTGCCTTTCCAATAATTTAGCCAAGTGATAATAAGATCCTATATACTGTGGACTATTTCTTAAAGTATTTTCAAACAAAATTTGAGCAGAATGATCATCCCCTATTTTAATATATTCTAATGCTAATGCATGTTGTAGAAAATTATCATTGGGTTGTTGTGCTAAAAAGGTTTTTAATTTTTCTATTCTATCCATATCATTAAAGCAAAATAATAGGCAATTTATTTAATTCAAAAAGGTAATCAATTATCTTTGAAGCCTCAATCATTTTATATATTTTATTTTTCTTTATGAAAATATTAGTTTGTATAAGCAAAACACCTGATACTACAGCAAAAATTGCATTTGTTGATAACAATACCAAATTTGCTGAAGCAGGAGTTCAATACATTATCAATCCATACGATGAATGGTATGCTTTAGTAAGAGCTATTGAATTAAAAGAAAAAGACACCGCTATTCAATTACATTTAATTACCGTTGGAGAAACCGATGCAGAAGCCATTATACGTAAGGCGTTGGCTTTAGGGGGCGATGAAGCTATTCGTGTAAATGCTAATAATGCTGATAGTTTTTTTATTGCTAGTCAGATTGCTGAAGTAGCCAAACAAGGCAATTATGATATTGTTTTTACGGGAAAAGAAACAATTGATTATAATGGATCTTCAATAGGTGGTATGGTAGCAGAACTACTGGATATACCTTATATAGCATTAGCTACAAAATTTGAATTGAATGGTACAACAGCTGTAGTTACTAGAGAAATAGAAGGTGGCGAAATAACAGAAGAAGTAAATATTCCATTAGTTGTAAGTGCTCAAAAAGGTATGGCGGAACAACGTATACCCAATATGAGAGGTATTATGGCAGCTCGTACCAAACCTTTAAAAGTTGTTGAACCTATTGCTGTTGAACCTTTCACAAGTATAGAAAAATTTGAATTACCCCCAGCTAAAGCTGGTGTTAAATTAGTAAGTCCGGACAATGTAGAAGAGTTAGTGAGGTTGTTGCATGAAGAAGCTAAAGTGATATAATGAACGATTATTTTGCGCTCATTGTAAGGTGTTTCAAAACCTTGCTTCAGCAAGAAAAATTATTTGGGAGGCGCTTGACAAAGCTTTTTCTGGAAAATTTGAAGATGGTATAAAGGGAACTAAATATTGGGAAGTAAAAACATCATATAAAAAATAATTCTAAAAAATGTCAGTACTTATATTTATAGATCATGCAGATGGGCATATTAAAAAATCATCACACGAAGCATTAAGTTACGGTGCGCAGGTTGCCAAACAACTAAACACCACAGCTGAAGGAATTTTGTTGGGCACTGTAAAAGATGATTTGCCTGCTTTAGGGAAATATGGGGTAAGTACAATACATCAAATAGCTAACGAGCAACTCAATCATTTAGATGCCCAAGTATATACGCAAGTATTATCTGAAGCAATACAAATTGTAAAAGCTGATATAATTATCTTTTCCCATAATGCTGTTGGTAAAACCGTCGCACCTCGTTTGTCTGTTAAATTGAAAGCAGGATTAGTAACGGGTGCTATTGCATTACCTGACATCTCTAACGGATTTGTGGTAAAGAAAAATGTTTTTTCTGGAAAAGCCTCTTTATGTATAAAAGTAAATACAACTATAAAAATTATTTCACTAAACCCTAATGCATTTCGAGTTGTAGAAACAGGGGGAGCGGCTACGGTAGCTTCTTTAAATATTGATGTTTCAGCATCAAAAATTAAAATTGTAAAAACAGATAAAGTAACGGGCGAAGTTTCACTTACGGAAGCAGAAATAGTTGTAAGTGGTGGACGTGGGTTAAAAGGCCCTGAAAATTGGGGTATTGTAGAAGATTTGGCTAAAGCATTAAGTGCTGCAACGGCTTGTAGTAGGCCTGTTGCCGATGCGCATTGGAGACCACATCATGAACATGTTGGGCAAACAGGCATTGCTATTGCCCCTAACTTATATATTGCCATTGGCATTTCTGGAGCGATACAACATTTAGCCGGCGTTAATCGTAGCAAAGTAATTGTAGTAATCAATAAAGATGCTGAAGCGCCATTTTTTAAAGCAGCTGACTATGGTATCGTAGGAGATTTATTTGAAGTTGTTCCTAAGTTAACAGCTGCGATTAAAAAATTAAAATAAATTTCTTAAAATACTATTTTTAATGTTAAATCTTAAATGTTGAATTATGAAATTTGATATTGATCTATACGCTGGTGCTGGTTCAATTAAATTTGGGATAAAGAGAGATAAAATGTTAGGTCGTCCTTTTATAAAGTAATGGAATAGCTTACGCAACAATCCCCTACGGCTAAATTAAAGAATGATGTAAATGGTTTGATAGAAAGTATTTATGCATTCAGAAGAAAGATATAATTTTCAAACAATTTATGAAAAAAATAGAACTAGAAATTATTGCACTCTCGCATAGTGTTACACAGACGCACTCCTATGCTATTGTATTAGGTGAGGTTAATGGCTTGTGCCGCTTACCTATTGTTATTGGGGGTTTTGAAGCACAAGCTATTGCTGTAGCATTAGAAAAAATGCAACCTAGCAGGCCATTAACACATGACCTTATGAAAAATTTTATGGATGCATTTAACGTTATATTGCAAGAGGTTGTTATCAATGATTTACAAGAAGGTATTTTTTATTCTAAATTAATTTGTGTAGGCGAACATGATACCGTTGAAATAGACTCTCGTACCTCTGATGCATTAGCACTAGCCGTGCGTTTTGGATGTCCTGTATATACATATGAAAATATATTGAATACGGCTGGTATTGTAATGGAAGATACAAGCACTAAAACTAAAAAGAAAAAAACAGTTACAGAATCGAATACATCATCTAAAAATAACCTTAAAACGCTTTCTATACAAGAGTTGGAAGAACTATTAAATCAGGTGTTAGAACAAGAAGATTATATTAAGGCCATTGCTATACGTGATGAAATTAATAATCGAAAACCTTCATAGCAGTTTTTCTTTATTGCATTCTCAAATTGATACATATATAGATGGTGGTATTCCCCAATTGTAAAGTAAACCTAGGGTTGCGTATAGTAGATAAACGCAATGACGGGTATCATAACATTGAAACTGTTTTTTATCCTTTGCCTTGGTACGATGCACTAGAGGTACTTCCTCTTACAGAGAAGGTGCGACAAAGTATACACCTATCTAAGCAAATTAAATATCAAATCGATAATATTTTGTTTGTTCAATCTGGTTTGGATATTAAAGGAAACCCAGCAGATAATTTGTGTGTAAAAGCATTTCAACTATTAAAAGAAAAGTTTCCTTCGTTGTTACCTGTTTTTATACACTTACACAAAGTGCTACCCATAGAAGCCGGCTTGGGAGGAGGTTCTGCCGATGCAGCCATTGCGCTAAAAACAATGATGCAATTATTTGATCTAAATATAACCACTAATCAATTAGAAAATCTAGCGTTACAATTAGGCAGCGATTGTCCCTTTTTTTTATACAATCAACCTTGTATAGCTAGCGCTCGAGGAGAAAAATTACAGCCCATACAAATAAATTTGAATAATTATAATTGGATACTCATTAATCCTGGTATTGCTGTTTCAACAGCATGGGCATTTTCGCAAATAAAACCTCAACAACCTAAAGAAAAAATAGAAGATATTATTTATCAACCTATAGAACATTGGAAGGGGAAATTAATAAACGATTTTGAAGAGCCTGTGTTTGCTAAATTCCCAGACATTAAAAAAATTAAACAATTATTATATGATGAGGGCGCTTTATATGCTAGTCTTTCTGGAAGTGGCAGCACAGTATACGGTATTTTTCCACTCGACACAAAACCCAACTTTCGTTTTCCTTCAAGCTATATCGTTAAAACAATAATGAATACGCATAAATAAAAAGAATAACATAAATGTTACAATTCTTATAACAAATAAAAATGATTTATATGATTTTATAAAAGAAAAACAATCCGACAAATCTAAAAATATAAATCATTAGTGGTAAGCATGTTCTTTTATATTGGGGAAATCTATTGGCCATTTTTTTTATTGAAATTTTGTCAGGTTAGATAATATTGGAATTCTATTTGATATTTGCATTCTAAAAAATAAAAGCCATGGAAAAAGGAACTATTCGAGTACAAACAGAAAATATCTTTCCTATTATAAAAAAATTTCTCTATAGCGATCATGAAATTTTTTTACGTGAACTAGTAAGTAATGCTGTAGATGCTACACAAAAGCTAAAAACGTTATCTACATTAGGTGAAGTTAAGGGTGAATTGGGCGAATTGCGTGTTGACGTTGTGTTAAATAAAGAAGAAAAAACAATATCTATTATTGATCGCGGCATAGGTATGACAAAAGAAGAAGTAGATAGATATATCAATCAGGTGGCATTTAGTGGAGCCGAAGAATTTGTAAATAAATATAAAGGGCAAAATGAAAATGCAATTATTGGGCATTTTGGTTTGGGGTTTTACAGTTCTTTTATGGTGAGTGAGAAAGTAGACATTTATACTAAAAGCTTTAAAGATGAGCAAGCTGTATATTGGAGTTGCACAGGTTCACCAGAATATGAATTTCATCATACCGAAAAAGAAGATAGAGGAACTAGAATTGTATTACACATAAACAATGAAAGTGAGGAATTTTTAGATACCGAACGATTACGTAATATTTTACAAAAATTTTGTCGATTCCTTCCTATTGCTATTTATTTCGAAGAAAAACAAATCAACAACACAAAACCTGCATGGGTAAAGAAACCAAGCGATTTAACGACGCAAGATTATCAAGATTTTTATAAAGAATTATATCCCTACAACGAACCGCCCTTGTTTTGGATTCATCTCAACGTAGATTATCCCTTTAATTTAACAGGCATTTTGTATTTCCCTAAAATTAAACATTCATATGAAATACAAAAAGATAAAATCAGTTTATATGCCAATCAAGTATTTGTAACAGATGAAGTAAAAGAAATTGTTCCCGAATTTTTAATGTTGCTACAGGGTATTATTGATTCACCAGACATACCGCTAAACGTTAGTCGTAGCTATTTACAAGGCGATCCAAATGTAAAAAAAATAAATAACCACATTACTAAAAAAGTTGCAGAAAAATTAGAAGAGATATTTAAAAATGATCGAAAATCATTTGAAGAAAAATGGGAACATATTGGTTTATTTGTAAAATATGGAATGATAACGGATGATAAGTTTTTAGAAAAAGCAAATGCATTTCATATTATGGAAGATGTGAGTATAAACAAATTTTATACACTTGAAGAATATAAAACAGCTACGGAGGCCATACAAAAAAACAAAGAAGGTAAATATATTATACTCTATACCACCGATCCTGTACATCAAGATAGTTATATACAAGCTGCAAAAGAAAAAGGATATAGCATAGTTAAAATGGATACATTAATAGACGCATCCTTTATGCAACACATGGAAATGAAATGGAACAACGTACAATTTATTCGAGTAGATGCAGATATTACAGACAATTTGATTGATAAAATAGAAAGTAGTTCAAGCGTTTTAAATGCAGAAGAAGAAAAACAATTAAAAGAACTATTTGGATTACAAATTCCAGAAACACATGTTACTGTTGAAGTAAAAGGATTAAGTCCCCAAGCAGCGCCTGTTATAGCCACACGGCCCGAACAAATGCGCCGTATGAAAGATATGGCCGCTACAGGTGGAAGCAGTATGAATTGGTATGCAAATATGCCTGATGAAGTAACCCTCACTATTAATGGCAATCATGCTATTTACAAAAATATTTTAAGCGAAACACATAAAGACAAAAAAGAAAAAATGATTCGAAATTTAGCTGATTTGGCCTTGCTTTCTCAAGGATTGCTAAAAGGTAATACTCTTACTAATTTTATTACTAGAAGTGTAGATTTAATGCAAGATAAGGTGGGGTCGAAAATTATTACACTGTAGCTATTAGTTGTTCTAAGCAAAACCAAAAAATGCTTTCCTTTTTTACAGATAATGTTTAGTTAAAAATAAGCCCATCATTTAAATGATGGGCTTATTTTTACAATATGTTATTGCATTTCTTCAAACAAAATTTCATCAATCCATTATTAGAATTGTTATACGATAGTAAAGCTATCGGTATTCTATTGTTAGGCTGTACACTCATTTCTCTAGTAATAAGCAATATTGAAAATACAGACTGGTACACATTTATATGGCATTTGGAATTTCCCGTACTAACAAAATATAAACTACCACACAACATGCATCTATGGATCAATGATGGATTGATGACGTTGTTTTTCTTTTTAGCAGGAATGGAAATAAAACGCGAAATAAAAATCGGAGAATTATCATCCGTTAAAAAGTCCATACTACCTATTAGTGCTGCATTAGGCGGGATGATTGTTCCGGCGCTGCTATTTCATCTATTGAATAGAGGAAGCTTGTTTAGTAGTGGTTGGGGAATTCCTATGGCAACAGATATTGCATTTTCATTAGGTATAGCTTCTTTATTAGGAAAGCGAGTTCCTGTTTCTGCTAAAGTATTTTTAACCGCATTGGCCATTATTGACGATTTGGGAGCCATTTTAGTTATTGCCTTCTTTTATGGACGCGAAATGGAGTTAACCTATTTATTATGTTCTCTGGGAATAGTGTTTATCATTTTTATGTTGAATAAGATTATTCCTTTTGGTTGGATACAATGCTTATTGGGATTAGCTTTATGGTTTTGTATGTACAATTCAGGCATTCATGCAACATTGGCTGGCATACTATTAGCGTGCCTTGTTCCAACAAAACAATTATCCCGCTATGAACAAAAAATGCATTCTATAGTTCATTTTTTTATACTTCCACTTTTTGCTTTAGCAAATACCGCTATTGTATTTCCACAACAAGGATTTCAGACATTAAACAGTCGTTTATCGTGGGGAATTATCATTGGCCTATTTATAGGAAAACCAGCAGGCATTATATTAACCTGTTGGTGTTTAGTAAAAATGAAATGGGCAATGCTACCATATAAAGTAAACTGGTCAATATTAACAGGGATAGGTATTTTAGCAGGAATTGGCTTTACGATGTCTATATTTATTTCTACATTGGCATTTTCAAACAATACCGTACAAAACGCAGCTAAAATGGCAGTACTTATTGCTTCTTTTTTATCAATGGTAATCGGGTATGCTTGGATAGTGATGACGAATAAAAAGGCACTCAAAAGTGGTATAGTATAATAGCAAATCGTAAGGCCTCAATTTCAATAAAAATATGTAAAAAAAGCATTGTTAAATTATTATAGATATATGGTTATGCTAACCGTAGTAAGGCATCTCTCAAAATAATAAATTCCTTATTTAGTAAGCGATTTTTCTCCCGCCTTTGGCAAGATCGAAATCACAAATCATAGTGTTTAATTTAAAATCTATACTGCATTAGCAATACCGGCCTAAATTATGAAAGAGATTTATTCAATACAAGAAAATTAAAATTATATTAAACCAATTCCCTATATTTGCTTATCCTTAATAAAAAA
>CAZXBE010000021.1:0-20203 GCA_964638565.1 uncultured Chitinophagaceae bacterium | reverse complement strand
GGCTTAACTTAATTACTTCTATTATTAACCTTGAATTATGAAAGAGGTCTATTATACAGCACTCCACAAAATACTCTATACAAATCTACTTCTCTGGGCTTGGTTTTCTTTTTAAAGTTCTCTAATTGATCTCCTATTTTGCTATATTGAGTATAGCTGATATCGCCGGGGTATAATTTTGTCATATGCTTTTTGAAACGCAAAGCTATTGCTTAAATCAGATCTTGAACAGGTTCTTAGGGTAACTGCTCTTGTTGACGCGAATGTTTTTAGATATAGGTAGGTTTTTTAAACAGCCACTGATGCTTGAATATGTGGATGGCTCTGGTAGTACTCCAATATAAAATCACTATATTGAAAATTAAAAATGTTTTTATTGCCGTCCTTAAGTTTCATAACTGGTAATGGATATGGGGTTCTAGTCAATTGCAATCGAGCTTGCTCAATATGATTGCTATACAGGTGTACATCACCAAATGAATGTATAAATTCACCAACTTCTAAATTGCATACTTGTGCCATCATCATCGTTAATAATGCATATGATGCAATATTAAAAGGCACACCCAAAAAGGCATCTGCACTACGTTGATATAATTGACAACTCAATTTTCCTTCCACCACATAAAATTGAAATAAACAATGACAGGGAGCTAAGGCCATTTTAGGAATATCCGCAACATTCCAAGCGCTCACAATTAAGCGCCTGCTATCTGGATTTTTTTTTATTTGATCAACAACGTCTGCTATTTGATCGATGGTCTTTCCATCAACACCATCCCAACTGCGCCATTGTTTTCCATATACCGGCCCAAGATCTCCATTTGCATTAGCCCACTCATCCCAAATACGCACACCATTATCTTTTAAATATTGAATATTCGTATCTCCTTTTAAAAACCATAACAATTCATGAATAACACTTTTTGTGTGTATTTTTTTAGTGGTTATGATAGGAAATCCCTCTTGTAAATTAAACCGCATTTGATAACCAAAACAACTAATGGTGCCTATTCTCGTTCTGTCTGTTTTAGTTACACCATTTTGTAAAATATGTTGTAAAAGTTGATGATATTGTTGCATAGTGCAAGTTACATGTAAGTTGATAAAAGATTGCTTACCTTATAGAAAAATATACACATATGCTCCGAAATTTTGTTTATTCTTTTTTGCTTGTTGTTATTACCATAAACGGCTATGCCCAAGAAATCCAAAAATGGAAAACAGTGCACGATAAAGAAAATGCTTTGGTAATAAAAATTCCTACTGATATGAGCTATGAAAATGGAGAAGTTCATTTCTCCAAAAAATACCTATGGGCAAAAGGTATGATGGATGCAAAAATTATAATAAAAACTTTTTATCAACAAAATTGTAAAATCGATTCAAGTTTTATTGTTGTGGATACTTCCTACTCTTTAACAATAGGTAATTATAAATACGATGTTCAACAAGGCTTGGAAGGCGCCGCAGGTCATCAATATGTACACGTACAATATAAAACCAAAAGCTCTAATGGATATTGCTACCTTTTTACACTTATAGAAGATAAGACTGGAGGAGAATTATATAGTGGTAATCAAAAAACAATTACGCGAATCAATACTCGAATAACAAAAAATGAAATGAAATTAAGAAATGTGGCATTAAAAATACTTAAAACGTTTCTACCTCAGTATATCAGGATAAATGAACCAAAGCCTCTTTAAACAAATCTCCGCATCACTCATAAAAAATAGAAACGCCTTGCCTAAGCAATTGGCTATTATCACTTTCGATAATACCATCCTTTAATCGTATAATTCGCTTAGCAAAAGCCGCAATATCTTCCTCATGTGTAACTAAAATCACTGTATTTCCGTCCGCTTGAATTTTATTAAAAATATACATGATTTCTGTAGATGTCTTGCTATCTAGATTTCCAGTAGGTTCATCAGCCAAAATGATCGACGGATTATTAACCAATGCACGAGCTATAGCAACTCGCTGGCTTTGTCCACCGCTCATTTCATTCGGCTTATGATGCGCTCTATCTGTAAGACCAACCCTATCTAAAACCTCCAACGCCATTTCTGTACGTTTCTTTTTCGAAATGCCTGCATACACAAGCGGTAAGGCCACATTTTCCACGGCAGTTAATCGAGGCAATAAATTAAACTGCTGAAACACAAATCCTATTTCCTTATTACGAATTTCTGCCAATGCATCACCGTTTAATTTGCTCACATCAGTGTTATTTAGAAAATATTGCCCCCCAGTTGGCGTATCTAAACATCCTAAAATATTCATTAATGTACTTTTACCAGAACCCGATGGCCCCATTAGTGCAACATATTCATTTTTCTGTATTTCCAAATCAATGCCCTTAAGCACCTGCAAAACCCCTGCGCCCATAAAATAATGTTTGGTAATATTTTGTATCCGTATAATAGAATTCATATTAAAAAAGTTCAATTTATTGATATTCATTTAGTTACGACTAAAGATAAAGAAATCATACCTTTGGAAAATTCAGATATGAACATAGCATTTTATCAACAAAATACTAATCCAAAATTAAGCAACAGAAAAGCATTAAAGCTTTTTATTCAATACATTTTTAAAAAAGAAAAGAAAAATTTATCTAGGTTAGATTATATATTTTGTACTGATGATGTTTTGCTAAATATAAATCAGCAATATTTAAATCATAATTGTTTTACGGATATAATAACATTTGATTTATCTAATGATCTAGCTAACATTATAGGAGAAATTTACATAAGCATTGATAGAATAAAAGAAAATGCTCAGCAATTCAAAACAACTTACCAACAGGAGTTACATAGAGTTATTTTTCATGGCGCTTTGCATTTGTGTAACTATAAAGACAAGTCCCCCAAAGACAAAACGCTAATGCGCACAAAAGAGAATTTTTATTTGAACCAATACTGCCTGTTACAATAGGCTGATAATTTTAGCATATTGAACCATATTTGTTCCACGTGAAACATTATTATTAATGCAATAGACGGGCGCTTATCTTGTTATTCCTAATCCAATGTAATAGAAATAATGGAATGGCGCAGGTTGCTTGATTTGTGTAATAGTAGTTCGTTTTTAACCCCTAGTAATATTGGAGAACTTTACCACAACAATTTAAATTTTTACATTCTTTTAAAACCCACACAAATTAATTTGTGTGATTTTATTATTTATTGTGTTCCACGTGAAACATTGCGAAAAATCGCATTTATCATGGCCAAGCTTATCATACCTTTGCAGCATGTTTTCAACTTATGACATTATTGTAGTTGGCGCTGGCCATGCAGGCTGTGAAGCTGCTGCTGCCTCGGCCAATTTAGGTTCTAAAGTGCTGCTGATAACTATGAACATGCAAACCATTGCCCAAATGAGTTGCAATCCAGCTATGGGAGGTATTGCCAAGGGGCAAATTATTCGAGAAATAGACGCCATGGGGGGTTATTCTGGGATTATTACAGATAAGAGTACCATTCAGTTTAGAATGCTGAATCGATCTAAGGGGCCCGCCATGTGGAGCCCTAGAGCACAAAACGACAGAATGCTATTTTCTCAGTATTGGAGGGAAATGCTGGAGCAAACGCTCAATGTGGATTTTTATCAGGATATGGTAAAATCGCTACTTGTAAAAGGAAATAAAGTGATTGGCGTAGAAACGAATTTGGGTCATAAAATATATTGCGGTGCTGTTGTATTAACTAATGGAACTTTTTTAAATGGTGTAATTCATATTGGCAATAAGCAGTTTGGTGGCGGACGAATGGCCGAAAAAGCAGTTATAGGAATTACAGAACAATTAATAGAGTTAGGCTTTAAAAGCGATCGCTTAAAAACAGGTACGCCTCCTAGAATAGATGGGCGCAGTTTGGATTACACCAAAATGGAAGAACAGAAAGGAGATGAAATAATCAGTGGCTTTTCTTATCTACCCATAAAAAAAATAAACCCTGAACAACAGCGTAGTTGCTGGATAACCTACACCAATTCAGAGGTTCATGATACTCTAAAAACTGGATTTGGTGAATCCCCCATGTTTCAAGGACGTATACAGGGCGTTGGCCCGAGGTACTGTCCAAGTATAGAAGATAAAATTAATCGTTTTGCGGAAAGAGAACGACATCAATTATTTGTAGAACCAGAAGGGTGGAACACGGTTGAAATATATGTAAATGGCTTTTCTACTTCGTTACCAGAAGAAGTTCAAATGCAAGCTCTACAAAAGGTACAAGGATTTGAACATTGTAAAATGTTTAGGCCAGGTTATGCCATTGAATACGATTATTTCCCCCCAACCCAATTAACCCATACACTAGAAACAAAACAAATAGAAAATTTATTTTTTGCTGGTCAAATTAATGGCACAACTGGTTATGAAGAAGCTGCTTGCCAAGGTTTGATGGCAGGAATAAATGCACACCAAAAAGTAAGAGCACTAGAGTCTGTAATTTTAAAAAGAAGCGAAGCTTATATTGGTGTATTGATAGATGATTTGATTACCAAAGGAACGGATGAACCATATAGAATGTTTACTAGTCGTGCAGAATACAGAACCTTGTTGCGGCAAGACAATGCCGATTTGCGCTTAACAGCACTAAGCTACAAACTGGGATTAGCCTCACAAAAACGCATGGATTGTGTTAGACAAAAACAAAAAGCAACCGAACAGATTATTAAAAGTCTTGATGCATTTTCTATAGAGCCAGAAGAAATAAATAATTATTTAAAAACATTGAATAGCGCTACACTAAATCAAAAACAGAAAGCAACACAAATTTTATTGCGGCCCGAGGTAAGCATTAAGCAAATGTTACAGGCTGTATCCCAGCTAGCGGAGATAATAAATGAAAACCAAACTGAAATATTGGAACAAGTTGAGATTCAAATTAAATATCAAACGTATATTGAAAAAGAAAAAGAATCTGCTGAACGAGTAAGCCAATTGGAAGAGTTATTAATACCAGAAAGTTTTAATTATGGAAAATTAAATGCACTATCTGCTGAAGCCAGACAAAAATTTAATAAAATAAAACCTCGCACATTAGGGCAAGCATCCCGTATATCTGGGGTTACACCAAGTGATATTCAAATATTGATGGTTTATATGGGGCGGTAAAAAATAGTTACCTTAACATTCCAAAACCAAAAAGGGATGCGTACCATACAATTACAAGTACATTTTAGCTTGAAGCAATTAAAAGAGGAGTTGCATAAAGAAAAAGATGTTCGTTTATTTTGATACTGGCAATTGCTGTATATTATTAGTATAAACCCAGATAAGAAAGACTCCGATTATGCAGAGATGGTAGCTATGGGTAAGGATAATGTATACCGTATTGTACAATTATATAACAAAAAGGGTAAGCATTTTACAGATCACTTACAATTGGGAAGCCGAAGAAAACAAACCAATTATTTGTCTTTACCACAAGAAGCTCAGTTGATGCAAAGCTTATCTGCAATGGCTAAGTGGGGTAAAGTGCTTAGTTTTCATGATATCCATAAGAAAGTAGAGCAATATGTAGGGCGAAAGGTATCGGATGATTATATATGGGATTTATTTACTCGGCATAATTGGAAAAAGAAAGCGCCACGTTCTAAGCATCCCAAGCAAAATAAATCCGCTCAAAAAGCTTTTAAAAAAACATCTCCAATACCTTGGTATCCACTGCCCAATACTGGAAAAATAAAGATACCAGACCTATAAATTTTTTTGAAGATGAAGCTCGTTTTGGCAGAATCAATACACTTTCCCATTGTTGGGTTTCTAGCACACAAAGAGCAGAAATAGAGCAACAGCTTGTTCGAGCATATACCTATGCTGATACTGCTTTTTGTTCAACTACAGGAGAAACTTATTCTACCTAAATCTATACAATATGTAATTGAAATAAAAATATACGCAGGCCACACAATGTAGTACTACACACAACTATTTTTTCTTAAAGAGTATCTAAACCGGGTGCTCTTTTTGTTTCTTAATAGTACCTTCGCTGAAAGTGTAATTATGATAGCTATCGATGAAGTATTAATAAGTGATGAAGTAGTGCAAGAATATTTTGTGTGCGATTTACAAAAATGTAAAGGTGGATGCTGTGTGGATGGTGATGCTGGAGCACCGCTTACCGAGCAAGAAATGAAACAACTCGATCAAATCTTTGATATGATAGAACCTTATTTAACAAACGAATCTAAAAATACTATAAAACAAAAAGGACTTTATTACTACGATAAAACCTTTGATTGGGTTACACCAACTATTGAAAATGGTATGTGCGCTTATGGTTTTAAAGATGCTACAGGATTAGTAAAATGTGCTATAGAACAAGCATATAATGATAAAAAAATAGATTGGAAAAAACCCATATCATGTCATTTATTCCCAATAAAAATATCGCATAGTGAGGATGGACAGTACACGTATGTAAATTATGAGCCTCGTAAAACCCTTTGTAAACCTGCATGTGAGCTTGGTAATCAACTAAAAATTCCTGTTTATATATTTTTAAAAGAACCTTTAATTAGAAAATTTGGACAAGCATTTTACGACACCTTATATGCCACAGCTAAACAAATAAATGATCAAAATATATAAAAATTTATTTTAAATATTTTCTTTATTCAACAGTTAAAATAAACAATGACTAACACATCAAAAACATTTTTAGCCAAAAGCACTATTAAGGCAGCAGATGTTGAACACCGCAGAAAATTAAATTTCAACATTAGTAAATATAATGCTACAGTAGTAAAAGGTAAACAGCAGTTTGCTAATTTAAATACAGCTCGAGAGCAAACAAAAAATATTAAATGGGATGCTATTGAACATTTAGATGAACATTTAGAAAATTTTGAAAAAAATATTACAAAACGTGGTGCAAAAGTTATATGGGCAGAAGATGCGCAACAAGCCGTAGAAGCTGTTTTAAGTATTTGTCAACAACACGAATGTAAAACGGCTGTAAAAAGCAAATCGATGGCCACCGAAGAAATTCATTTAAATACATTTTTACAACAACACAATATTGAAAGTGTAGAAACAGATTTAGGTGAGTATATACAACAATTAGATAATGAAGCACCCTACCACATTGTTACACCAGCTATGCATAAAAGCAAAGAAGATGTAGCTAAACTATTTGCAGAAAAATTGAATACGGAGCCACACCTAACACCAAATCAGCTTACACAAGTAGCTCGCAATATTTTACGTACAAAATATACACAAGCTGAAGTGGGCATTACTGGAGCTAATTTTTTAATAGCAGATGTAGGTGCTGTATGTGTTACGGAAAATGAAGGTAATGCAAGGCTCAGTTGCGCCTTTCCTAATGTGCATATTGTTATTGCAGGTATAGAAAAAATGATTCCTTCTATAAAAAACGTATCAATATTATGGCCATTGCTAGCTACCTATGGCACAGGACAAAATGTTACCGTATATAATTCTATTATAACGGGCCCGCGACAAGCGAATGAAGCGGATGGACCTAAAGAAATGTATGTTATTTTATTAGATAATGGTCGAACAAATATATTAGCCAATGTTACCGCAAGAGAAAGTTTATATTGTATACGTTGTGGCTCTTGTTTAAATGCATGTCCTGTATACAAAAATATTGGTGGCCATGCCTATGGTACAACATATAGCGGTCCTATTGGAAGTGTTATAACACCGCATCTGCAAAATATAAAAGCGTATAAACATTTAAGCTATGCTTCCTCCTTATGTGGCAATTGTACCGAAGTTTGTCCAGTACGTATTAATATACATGAACTGTTATTAAAGAATAGAAAAGAGGCAGTAGATGAAGGCTGTAATAGTAGTACAGAAAAATTAGCTTGGCGTATGTGGCGTACAGCGAGCTTACATAGAAGATTTATGAATATGGGCTCAAGTAAAATAAAAAATTGGGTAGTAAATAAATTGATAAAAGGTTGGTCTGCTCATAGGAACTCTATTACATTTCCTTCCAAAACCTTTAATGAATTGTGGAAAACTAAGTAGCATTAAGTTTATGTTAATTCCTCTCATAATAGAATTTGTGTTACAATTCAAAAGATGTTTAAATAGTCGTCCCTTAAAAAGCCATCTTTATTTTTAGGATTATATTGGTTTGAATACAGCATCAATTTTTGATCATTATAGAAATGTTTTGCAAAAAGCACAAAAAAACCGCTTTCCATTTATACATCATTTTTTTTAAATTAAAATCAGCAGCACTAACCATTACATTTAGTTCATCTCCGATTATTCCTTTGTAAAAGTTACGTTTAAGTCTGTAATTGGATTTCAAATGTCCAATCGTTAGTTCAATGGCCGCTCTTCTTGAGACTCTAAAATAATTTGTGTAAATGTGAATGAGTAACTGTTATTTAGAGTTAAAATCCTAACTGATTTTGGTTCTTTGGTTTGAATAGCATAAAAATATTTTGCAAGATTGTAAAAGCAATTTACGCTTTTCTTGCATATTTTATCCTCTCTTTTTTTCAACAATAGCTTAATAATATTCATTTGTAAAGCTTTTTAAGGAGCGACTATTTATTCGAATAATATTTAATCAAAAACCCATTCTGGCTTCTCACGCCGTTGGTGTGAGAAGCCAGAATGCTCGTAGTTAATACGTTTGGAACATTATGAAATCTATCATAATAAAAGAACCTCACAAACCAGCTTTTGCACTAAGCTCTAACATTCGTTCTATTGGCTTTTTCGATTTTGTTAATAGTTCATTACTCATGTTTATTTCAGGTAATTCATACTTCATACATAGATATAGTTTTTCCAAAGTATTTAGTTTCATATACGAACAATTATTACAAGCACAACTATTGTTTGGTGGTGCAGGAATAAATGTTTTTTGAGAGGCATTTTTTTGCATTTGATGTAGTATACCCGTTTCTGTAACTACAATATAAGTGTTGGCATTATCTGTTTGGATATATTTTAATAGTTGCGTAGTAGATCCAATAAAATCTGCAAGTCTAAGCACTATTTCTTCACATTCCGGATGGGCAATAATTTTTGCTTGTGGATGACGAATTTTTAATTTCATTATTTTTTCAGCACTAAATATTTCGTGTACCATACATGCACCATTCCACAACAACATATTTCGTCCTGTTTTTTTATTTAAATAAGCACCTAAATTTTTATCAGGAGCAAAAATAATAGGTTGATCTTTTGGAACACTTTCAATTATTTTTTCGGCATTAGATGAGGTACAGATAATATCGCTCATCGCTTTTATTTCTGCTGTGCAATTAATGTATGATATTACAATATGATCTGAATATTTTTGTTTGAATGCTTTAAATACTTCTGTTGGAGCGGAATCAGCCAAAGAACAACCTGCTTTCAAATCTGGCAATACTACTTTTTTATGTGGATTTAAAATTTTAGCCGTTTCAGCCATAAAATGCACCCCTGCAAATACAATAAGTTCGGCTGTTGTTTTAGCAGCTTGTTGGGCTAAACCTAAACTGTCGCCAATATAATCGGCAACATCTTGTATATCGGGCTCTTGATAATAATGCGCTAAGACTATAGCATTTTTTTCTTTTTTTAATTTTTGTATTTCTCCAAATATATCAATAGTTGGATCAATTTCTATATTTAAAAAACCTAGTTGATTTATTTTATGTATTTCTTCTCTTAATGTTAACTTCATTTGTAATATATATTAATATATTCTTTTATTATAAAAAATATCTACTATTACTATGTATGTGCAAAAGAGGATAAAAAAATGTATAAAATTTGCATATATGAAATAAGGTATATTATATACATTAATCAACAAATAATACACAATACATAATGGCTGTAAAATATAGAAAAATATGATTTATACACAACTATTAGTTATAAATAAGTTGTGAAAAAAAGAATATGTTTTTATAATTTATCATTGTTGATTTTGTAAGGAAAAAAGGGTAGATATTAACAAAAACAAAAACAAAAACGAATCACTGTTATCTTACACCCAATTTATGTACCATGAATTTAATTACAAAAGAGCATTAATACACGTATAAAATCAATTATCAACAAAATGTTGTTTAAAACATACGTAGAAATATACAATATGAGCATTTGAAATAGACAAGATACAAATTGATAGGCATTAAAAGACTTTATGAACTTGTTTTTATACTACTTTTGCTCACATTTTATACTTTTTTATTTATTTTATACCATGTCAATTATACAACGAATTAGAGAAAAATATGCTACAGTTGTTATTGTTATTATAGCCATAAGTTTAATATCATTTATTTTGATGGATGCATTTGTTGGGCGTAGCAAAGGTATTTTTTCTAAAAATAGTAACACCATTGCAAAAATTAATGATCAAAAAATAAGCGCTGATTATTTTTCTGAAAAAATAAACTTGCAAGAACAACAATATGAAATGGCTGGAATGAAAATGGATGATGCAACGCGCCAACAAATAATGCAATCTTTATGGGGGCAACTTATTAATGAAAGTATTATCAATACAGAGTGCGAGAAATTAGGAATACAGGTTTCCTCTAAAGAACTATCCGATGTTCTTTTTGGAAATACGCCGCCACAGTTTATGTTACAACTTTTTACAGACAAAAACACGGGTATATATGATGTGGAAAGAGCAAGGCAAGAATTTGCCAAACTGAAAAAACGAAGCAACGATCCACAAGCACAGCTATTTATGAAAGTTTACATAGAACCACTTATCCAAGAATTGTTACAAGAAAAATATTTCTCCTTTTTTGGCCAAGGGGCATATTTACCAAAATGGTTTATAACAAAGCAAATGACAGATGATGGATTCTTAGCAAGTGCGTCAATAGTTCAAATACCATACAGTACCATATCAGATGCAGCTATACAAATTGCCGACGACGAAATAAAAAAATATATACAAGACAATAAAGAACAATACAAACAAGAAGAACCCTTACGTAATATAGCGTACGTATTGTTTAGCTTTGCACCAATTTCGGCAGACACGGCAGAGGTGTTAAATCAACTTAATACAAATAAGGAAGAATTTAAAACTACAAAAAACACACAAGATTTTTTAAACAGAGTAGGAACAGAACTGGCGTTCTACGATGGTTATTTAAAAAAAGAGCAACTAACCATACCGTCTAAATACAAAGACTCTCTTTCCAATGATAAATTTTTTGGACCATACATTGATGCAAAGAATTATGTGATGGCAAGAGTATTGGATTCTAAAACAATACCCGATTCAGTAAAGTGCAGACATATTTTAGTTTCTACACAACAAAACCCACAAACAGGACAAGTGGCACTAGAAGATAGTGTTGCTAAAAAAAGAGCAGACAGCATTGCCTTAGCAATTAAACAGGGAGCTAATTTTGACACAATGGTAAAAAAATATTCTGATGATGAAGGAAGTAAAAACAATGGAGGCGTTTATGGATATTTTTCTCAAGGAAAAATGACCAAAGAATTTAATAATTTTTGTTTTGAATCTAAGATAGGAGATAAAAAAGTTGTAAAAACAGAATTTGGCTATCACTATATAGAAATAATGGATCAAAAAAATATGGGTACAGGCTATAAGATAGCCTATTTAGCAAAACCCATAGAGGCTAGCCAGATAACAATCAATAATGCTAATAATGCGGCAGCACAATTTGCCGGAGAAAGCCCTAATTCACAAGCGTTTAATGAAACGATTAAGAAGAAAAATTTACTAAAGTCATTGGCACAAGATATACGAGAAAACGATTACACAATACAAAATATAGGCACAAACAGGCAATTGATAAAATGGATATATGAACATAAAGTCGGAGATGTATCAGAGCCGTTCAGTGTCAATGATAAATTTGTAGTAGCAACAATTGAACAAATTAATGATGGAGATCTAATAAGCATTAATCGAGCCAGACCAACAGTAGAGCCTATTTTGCGCAATAGGAAAAAAGCAGATCAAATAATAAGTAAAATACAAAAAAATGCAAACATAGAAGCTGTTGCCACTCAATTTGGAAAACAAGTTGTAAAAGTGGATAGTATAAGCTTTTCTTCCACTATTGTGCCTAATATGGGTATTGAGCCGAAAGTAATAGGAGCGGCATTTAATAAAGAGTGGCAACAAAAGAGTTCCTTACCAATTGCAGGGAATTCGGGTGTTTTTATTATACGTAGCGAACAAATAAGTGCTAAAGCGGTAATGAATGTTGGTGTTCCTCGAGAACAACTAAAATCAAACAATATGTATCGTTCCGCAGAAGCTTTACGTAAAGCAGCAACAATAAAAGATTATAGAGCAAATTTTTATTAAACGTATTGGACGAGGTTCTTTAGTTTATGAATTGATTTCTTGGGATCAGAAGAATTAAATATGGCGCTACCTACAACCAAAACGTCTGCGCCAACGGAAAGAATAGTTGATGCGTTTTCAAGCGAAACACCGCCATCTACTTCTATAATTGTTTTAGAGCTAGATAGAAGAATTAACTTTTTTAAGCGCTCTATTTTTTTTAATGTTTGTGGTATAAATTGTTGACCTCCGAATCCTGGATTTACACTCATCACACAAACCACATCAATAGCTGTAATGATATCCGCAAGCATTTCGATAGGCGTATGTGGATTAATTGCTACGCCAGCTTTCATACCTAATGATTTTATATGTTGCACCGTACGATGCAGATGGGTGCATGCTTCTAAATGAACAGTTAAAATATTAGCGCCAGCTTGATGAAAAACATCAATGTATCGGTCAGGCTGAACAATCATTAAGTGAACATCACATGGCTTTTTAGTTGATTTACAAATTTCTTTTACAATAGGGATTCCAAAACTTATATTTGGTACAAAAGATCCATCCATTACATCTAAATGTAGCCAATCCGCCTCGCTTTCATTAATCATAGTGCAAATATCAGCTAGGTGTAAAAAATCGGACGATAATAAAGACGGCGCTATAAGTGCCATATAATAAGCATTGGGTTAAGATAAATAAACTTCTAATAAGCCATCCGGAATAGACATGTATAGTTTTTTTTCTGGCAGATCTATTTTTAAAATAAATTCTTCTTGAAATGGAATAAGTACTTCTATATTATTTATTATAGTTTTAACTACCCATTGTGTTGATGTGTGTACAACATCTTTTACAACGCCTAAAAAATTTTTTTTATCTATTAAATCAAATCCAATTAAATGTATTGGAGAATCCAGAGAGGTGCTTTTCCTGAAATCCTCCTTCAAAACCCACACCTTTTTCTGTATCAATTTGGATGCTAACTCTTTTGTGTTAATATCCTCTAATTTTAGGAGTAATTTTTGAGTGGGTTTTATTATAAAATATTCAATAAAATATGGAAGAAAGCTATTTTCAGGACTTTCAATAAATAGCACAGATATACCATTTAAATCGATTTCTACTAATGATATCGGCTTAAAAATAATTTCGCCCTTTATACCAGAAGTTGAAAACAGGATGCCAATTTCACAATATTCTTTTTGTAACAACTTAGGGATCATTTTATTTGTCAAAATACAGCGAATAAAAAAGTCTCATTTTTTGTGAGACTTTTAAAAATAATAGCTAGAAAATTTAGGCTTCTTTTTTATCAACAGAAGCTTTTTCCTCTGTCTTCTTTTGTGCATAAGAAGCTGCCATCTGAGCACGTCTCGCTTTTTTATACTCCTCTTGTTTTTTTCTTGTATTGGACTCGTGTGTGCTGTACCATTGTTGGAATTTTAGCATAGCGGCTTCTTCATTGAATAGGCCAAGCTTTACGCCACGAAGTAAATGTTTTAAATACAACACACCCTTGTACGACAATATTTTTCGTACGGTATCTGATGGTTGTGCCCCCTTGTTTAACCATTTTAAAGCCAACTCTCGGTCTAACTGAATAGTTGCCGGAATAGTTAATGGGTTATATGTTCCGAGCTTTTGAATGAATTTTCCATCTCTTGGAGCTCTAACATCTGCTATCACAATAAAATAGAAGGGACGCTTCTTCGAACCGTGCCTCTGTAGTCGGATTTTAACTGGCATTCTAAATAGAAATTTTAAATGCGTGAATAATAAATTTAGTTAGCATAAAAAAATACCCCGCAAAGGTAATGAATAAAATAATACTACCAAATTAGATTAGTTGTTTAACGTTGCTTTAGCCTACCAAAGCCGCTCAGGGGCATTTTATTCATATTTTTCATCATCTGTTTCATTTGGTCAAACTGTTTAATAAGTTGATTTACAGCACTAATGTCTTTTCCTGAGCCAACAGCAATCCGCTTACGGCGGCTCTGATCAATAGTGTTTGGATTGGTTCTTTCGTACGGTGTCATTGAATTAATTATAGCAGAAATGCCATTGAGAGAATCATCATTTACGTCAATATCTTTAACAGACTTTCCTAAACCAGGAATCATAGATAAAACATCTTTCATACTGCCTAATTTTTTTATTTGCTCAAGTTGTTGCTTAAAATCATTGAAATCAAATTGATTTTTTCGAATCTTCTTTTCAAGTTTCTTTGCTTGTTCTTCATTAAAGTGCCTTTGTGCACGCTCTACCAGTGTCGTAATATCGCCCATACCTAATATACGTTGTGCCATTCTTTCGGGATAAAACAAGTCTATTTTATCCAATTTTTCTCCGTCGCTTACAAATTTTATAGGTTTGTTTACAACATACTTAATAGATAAAGCTGCGCCACCCCTGGTGTCTCCATCTAATTTTGTAAGAACTACGCCAGTAAAATCAAGTTTCTCATTAAAGGCCTGAGCGGTATTTACTGCATCTTGACCAGTCATAGCATCTACAGCAAATAAAATTTCTTGAGGAGAAAGAGCGTTTTTTATATTAGCTACTTCTGCCATCATAACCTCATCAACTGCTAAACGACCAGCTGTATCTATAATTACAACGTTTTTATTTTTATTTTTAGCTTCTTGTATGGCTTGTTTGGCAATGGATACCGCATCCTTGTTTTCGCGATCACTATAAACATCTACACCAATTTGTTCTCCTAAAATAGTCAATTGATCAATGGCTGCAGGACGATAAATATCGGCTGCTACTAATAGCGGAGATTTGCCTTTTTTGGTTTTCAAATAGTTTGCTAGCTTTCCACTAAAGGTTGTTTTACCAGATCCTTGTAATCCAGCAATAAGAATGACTGATGGATTGCCAGTTAAAAGAATATCATTTTCTGTACTCCCCATTAATTTAACTAATTCATCTTGTACAATTTTGATCATTAATTGCCCCGGAGAAATAGCGTTTAGCACTTTTTGACCAATAGCTTGTTCTTTTATTTTATCCGTAAACTCCTTGGCTATAGAGTAGCTTACATCGGCATCTATCAATGCTCTACGAATATCTTTTATGGTATTTGCTATGTTTAATTCTGTTATTCTGGTCTGGCCTTTTAATTGCTTGAAGGCCTTTTCTAGTTTATCTGCTAATGATTGAAACATGTTTGTTCGTGTTGTGAACCAAAGGTAAAAAAATAGAGTGAGTAACACAATCATTGTAGCACCTTTTTATGATATTATATGATTAAGTATTCAATATTTTCAGAACAATGCTCTTCTTTTATCTTACTTTCGCCGCTAAATAAACAACCATGCAATTCCAATTAACAGAAGAACATGTAATGATTCAAAAGGCAGCAAGAGATTTTGCCCAAAATGAATGTTTGCCAGGCGTTATTGAACGAGATGAAAAACAACAATTCCCGGCAGAACAAATAAAAAAATTGGGAGCACTTGGGTTTTTAGGTATGATGGTAGACACTAAATATGGCGGGGCCGGCATGGATACCATAAGCTATGTGTTAGCTATAGAAGAAATATCTAAAGTGGATGCCAGCGTTAGTGTGTGTATGAGTGTAAACAATAGCCTAGTGTGCTGGGGGTTAGAAACTTTTGGAACAGAAGAACAAAAACAAAAATATTTAACAAAGCTGGCCAAAGGAGAAATAGTTGGTGCTTTTTTATTAAGTGAACCAGAAGCAGGAAGTGATGCCACTTCTCAACAAACTACCGCAGAAGATAAGGGGGAATATTATTTGTTAAATGGGACTAAAAACTGGATCACGAATGGATCATCGGCTAGTGTATATTTAGTTATTGCACAAACTGATATTGCCAAAGGCAGCCACGGCATCAACGCATTTATTGTAGAAAAAAATTGGTCAGGAGTTGTTGTAGGAGCAAAAGAAAATAAATTAGGAATTAGGGGAAGTGATACACACACAATTTTATTTAATGATGTGAAAGTACCCAAAGAAAATCGTATTGGTGAGGATGGATTTGGATTTAAATTTGCTATGAAAACATTGGCAGGAGGACGTATTGGCATTGCATCTCAGGCACTAGGGATTGCTAGTGGCGCTTATGAATTGGCGCTTAAATATGCTAAACAGCGTAAGGCTTTTGGTAAAGAGATCATGCACCACCAAGCCATACAATTCAAATTAGCTGATATGGCTACTCGTATAGAGGGGGCTCGATTGCTATGTTTAAAAGCTGCTTGGGAAAAAGATAATAAATTAGATTATGCATTGAGTAGTTCAATGGCTAAAGTATATGCATCTGAAACCGCTATGTGGGTAACGGTAGAGGCTGTTCAAATTCATGGCGGATATGGTTTTGTTAAAGAATATCATGTAGAGCGATTGATGCGAGATGCTAAGATCACACAGATTTATGAAGGTACAAGTGAAGTACAGCGCATTGTAATCAGCAGGGCTATTTTGAAATAAAGTTTATAACTAAACTAGCACCTAACCACGCCATCATTCCAGCACCAATAGATAAAGCATCCTCATCAATATTAAAAGTAGGTGTATGCACACCAGATACTATATTTTTTGCAGTATTAGCTGTGCCTAATCGAAAAAAGCAACCGGGTATTTGATGGGTATAATAACTAAAATCTTCGGCGCCCATACGCATTTCCGTTTCTTCTACTTGCGTTGCTCCCCAATAATCTTTAGCTAGACGCCAGGCGGTATCGGTAAATTTTTCATTATTAAATAGAACAGGATAACCCATGTCAATATGTACATCAGCCGTAGCGCCCATAGACTGTACCAATTTCTGTGTTTGTTTTTTAATCAATTCATGCGCTTTAAAACGCCAGGCTTCATCCATAGCTCTAAAAGTGCCCATCAGCTTAACTTCCGAAGGAATAACGTTTGTTGCATTTCCACCATGTATAGAACAAATAGATAGTACTGAAGGAGAAAAAGGATTGCAATTGCGACTGATAATTTGTTGTAGGCTTACAATTAATTGTGAAGCTACTAAAATAGTATCTACTGTAAGATGCGGCGCTGCAGCATGTCCGCCATTGCCTTTTATGGTTATATATATTTCATCGGCACTAGCCATGGCCATGCCTTTGCGAAAACTTAATTTACCTACTTCTAATTGCGGATTCACATGCAAAGCTACAATTCCCTGTGGACGAGGATTTTCAAGCACACCTTCTTTGATAAGCAAACTAGCTCCTCCCGGATTTTTTTCTTCTCCTGGTTGAAAAATAAGCTTTATCGTTCCTTCCCATTCTGTTGCAGTTTGTTGTAATATACTGGCTGCGCCTAATAAACAAGTAGTATGCACATCATGTCCGCAAGCATGCATTACTCCATGCTTTGTAGAACGATAAAGTACATCATTTTCTTCTTGTATAGGAAGCGCATCCATATCAGCCCGTAGTGCTATTATACGACTATCAGGATTTTTTCCTTTAATTATGCCAATAACACCCGTTTCTGCTTTTATTTCAAAAGGAATATGTAGTTTTTTTAAGTACTGTTGTACAAAAGCCGAAGTCTCAAATTCTTTATAAGAAAGCTCTGGGTTTGCATGTAAATGATGGCGAATAGATTGCAACTCCTGTTGCATATTTGTTGCCAATTGTTTAATTTTTTCTTGTAGCATAGTATATTATTGCATAACAAATATAACTATTGCTTGTAGTGTAATATTTATTTTGGATTTTTGTAATGTATAAATAAAATTTATATATGATAAAAAATGAATGGCCTTTATGGGAAATTTTTATTCGTAGTAAACAAGGTTTAGATCATAAACATGTGGGTAGCTTACATGCTGCAGATGCACAAATGGCTATTGAAAATGCTAGAGATGTATATACTCGGAGGCAAGAAGGGATAAGCATTTGGGTGATAGAGAGTAAATATATTCATGCTTCTAATCCGGATGAAGCAGATAGTTTTTTTGAACCTGCTAATGATAAAGTATATAGACATCCTACGTTTTATGATTTGCCTGAAGAGTTAAAACATATTTAGTTGATACGTTGAAAAGTTAATGGAGTTGAAATGAATAATTTAATATATGAGTGAAAAGTACAGCAGCTTTACAGAATTAGAAGTTTGGAAAAAAGCACGAGTATTTAAAAATGATATAAAGGGATTGCTAACTCATTTTCCTTCGGAAGAAAAGTTTATACTTGTTGATCGAATCATTCGCTCAACCTGTTCTATTAATGCAAATATTGCTGAAGGTCATGGAAGATTTTCGTATAAAGATCAAATTCATTTTTGTGTTCAAGCCAGAGGATCGTTGAGTGAAACACATAACCATCTTATTGATTCGCTGGATTGTACACATATTACAGAAGCAATATATCAATCTTACAAAGAAAAAATTATGGAAATAGAAAGATTGTTGAATGGGTTGATAAGTTGAAAGGTTAATAGGAGGATAGAAACTTTGTTAAATTAGATGCCATATTTTTAAATGTAAACGGATAATAAATTGTAAAAAACTAAACATGACATTATTTAATCAACATATTAACCCATCAACTCTTCAACGTATCAACTACGTACTAAACTTAGGCGATAACGCCCTCATTCTTGGACATCGTAACAGTGAATGGTGTGGCCATGGGCCGGTATTGGAACAAGACATTGCTATTACCAATATTTCTTTAGACTTAATAGGACAGGCTCGCTTGTTTTATCAGTATGCGGTAGAATTAATGAATGAATCGTCTTCTATAATAGAGCTTGCCACAGAAGATTCTATTGCTTATTTACGAGATCAATCAGAATATAAAAATGTGTTACTAGTAGAACAACCTAATGGCGATTGGGCTTGTACTATATTACGTCAATTTTTATTTAGCACGTACCAACAGCTACTATATAATGGGCTATTAAAAAGTAGTGATCAACAAATTGCGGTGATTAGTGAAAAGGCTTTAAAAGAGGTGAATTATCACGTAAAATGGTCGGCGGAATGGGTTATTCGCTTAGGTGATGGCACAGAGAAAAGCTACCAACGCATGTTACAGGCTATTGATAATTTATGGATGTATACGGCAGAATTATTTGACTTAACGGATTATGAAAATTGGGCTGTACAAAATGATTTTGGAGTGGATGTATCTATTTTACAAAATGAGTGGATGAAAAAAGTTGAGGATGTTTTTACAGAAGCAACATTACCTGTACCTACTCAAAAAGCTTGGCAAAAAGGAGGGAAAACAGGAGTACACACAGAGTACCTTGGATATATTTTAACAGAATTACAATATATGCAAAGGGCTTATCCTAATTGCATTTGGTAGTTTATACAATGAATAATTAATAATGGATACTGAACAAGAGATATGGAAAATATTGGCGACAATAAATGATCCAGAAATTCCTGTATTATCCATTCTTGATTTAGGTATTGTGCGGAATGTAATTTGTAAGGATGATGAGAATATTGAGGTGGTTATTACACCAACTTACGTAGGCTGCCCAGCAATGGACGTGATTGCTACAGAAATTCGAATGAATTTATTGCAATTAGGTATAAAAAATATTCAAATCATCACTCAACTTTCCCCAGCATGGACAACAGATTGGATCACTCAATCAGGTAAACAAAAATTAAAAGAATATGGCATTGCACCACCACGGTTACAAAAAGCTACACATCCACAAAATAATTTATTTGTAGAAGAAGAATTTGTTCCATGCCCGCTTTGCAATTCAACCAACACACACCGTATTAGCCAATTTGGATCTACAGCTTGCAAAGCATTATATCAATGTAACGATTGCAAAGAACCGTTTGATTATTTTAAGTGCCACTAAAAAATAAAAATTTAAAAAGAGACTCTAAAATAATTTGTGTAAATGGGAATGAGTAACTGTTATTTAGAGTTGA
>CAZXBE010000020.1:0-20740 GCA_964638565.1 uncultured Chitinophagaceae bacterium | reverse complement strand
AACAGGCAATGCTTCTGGGGTTTCCGCATCAGCAATGGTATCTCCAATATTAAAATTTTCTAATCCAACAACGGCACAAATATCTCCTGCCTTTACTTCTGTTGCTTTCTTTTTTCCTAATCCCTCGAACACATATAATTCTTTTACTTTAGATTTTTTGATAGTCCCATCAGCTTGTATTAACGCAATGGGCTGACCCTCTTTAATACTACCACGATTTACTTTTCCAATAGCAATACGGCCTAGGAAAGAAGAATAGTCCAAAGAGGTAATTTGTAATTGCACTGGTCCTTCTGCAACTTTTGGTTCGGGCACATACTGTAAAATTCCATCTAATAATGGTGTGATATCATTACAAGGCGTAAGTGAATTATTAAACCATCCATTTTTTCCCGATCCATAATAGGTAGGAAAATTTAGTTGTTCTTCTGTGGCATCGAGGTTAAAGAAAAGTTCAAATATAGCATCATGTACTTCATCGGGCCTACAGTTTTCTTTATCTACTTTATTGATAATTACCATAGGTTTTAAATTCAATTGTAAAGCTTTTTGCAATACAAAACGGGTTTGTGGCATAGGGCCTTCAAACGCATCAACCAATAATAAAACACCATCGGCCATTTTTAGCACCCGCTCAACCTCTCCTCCAAAATCGGCGTGACCGGGGGTATCTATCACGTTTATTTTTACATCTTTATATACTACGGCTGCATTTTTACTAAATATGGTAATACCTCGTTCACGCTCTAATTCATTACTGTCCATAATGAGATCGCCCGTTTCTTGATGAGAGCGAAAGAC
Source organism: uncultured Chitinophagaceae bacterium (assembly GCA_964638565.1). Classification (GTDB taxonomy): domain Bacteria; phylum Bacteroidota; class Bacteroidia; order Chitinophagales; family Chitinophagaceae; genus CAYVXB01. The sequence continues at coordinate 19,939 of CAZXBE010000020.1, read as the reverse complement.
ATTGGCTTGCCGTAAAATATTATCTACTAAAGTGGTTTTGCCATGGTCTACGTGAGCAATAATAGCTATGTTTCTGATATTCATGAATCGGCCTCCTGTAGCCCTTTTTTAGAGGGGAAAGAAATTTTATTAAATTAAATAATTGTGAATCGGCCGGCGAAGGTACGTAAATGCAACGGGCTTGCAAGGGTTAGAATGAAAGAAAATTGAACTATCTCATTATGGACAATATGATTTTGCTATTCCATTTTTTAGAATGATATATACGAATAGTAGCTTTTTGAAAATCTTCATCATTGCAGTGATATATATCAACAAATTTTTGTGGATTACGATCAACTAAAGGAAACCAGCTACTCTGTACTTGCACCATTATTCGATGACCTTTTTTAAAGGTATGTGCAATGTCAGGCATCGTATATTTTACTTCTGTAATTTTATTAGGTATAAAAGCTTCGGGTTTTTCAAAGCTGTTTCTATATCTACCTCGCATTACATCGCCACGAACGAGCATTTGATATCCACCCATAACATATTTATCTGTATTAGTATATTGAAAATTATCAGGAAATACATCAATCAATTTTACAATAAAATCTGCATCCGTTCCTGTAGTGCTTACCATTAGGTCTGCTATTACAGGACCAGTCAAGGTTACATCGTTATTTAATGTTTCCGTTTGAAAAGTTAATACATCGGGTCTTCGAGACGCAAAGCGTTGGTCATCTGTCATATATTCTCTTGTTCTATTTAAGTGTACATTTTCTGCGTACGGTACGGGTTTCGCCGGATCGCTTATATATGCTGAATAAGCTATTTTATTTTCTGTCGGTATTGTCCAATTTAAATATCCATTATTATGTAGGTATAATGGTTTGGTTTCTATATCAGTTGGAGGCCATTGTGAAAAATGTTTCCATTTATTTTCGCCTGTAAAAAATATATTGGCTTCTTTAATTTGATCAACATTTCCTTTCCCTTTTAAATAATAATTGAAGAATGGTATCTCTATATTATCTACATACCATTCGCTTGTATTAACTTCAAATTGAATATTGCCTAAATGATCGCCTTTGTTCTTTGCCCATTGACCGTGAAACCATGGGCCCATTACAATTTTATTATTTGTGTTGGGACTTTGCGCTTCAATGGCTTTATAAGTATTCCAAGCCCCAAAACAATCTTCGGCATCAAATAATCCTCCAACAATTAACATCGCTGGCTGTATGTTTTTTAAATGTACTCTTGCATTACGTGCTTTCCACCAACCATCGTAATTAGGATGTTGCATCATATCATTCCAAAATGAAATGCTATCGTGGAAATATTTTTTATTGAAATGTTGCAATGCTCCTGTTTGTAAGAAGAATTGATAATTGTCTTTTACAGGATAGGTAAAATTCTTAGCGTCTATACTCGTTGGCTTTGGTCTTGGTTGTTCAAACCAAGAATAAAAATCAAAGGCATCCATTAACATAAATGCTCCATTATGGTGTTCATCGTCTCCCATAAACCAATCGGTAACAGGTGCTTGTGGGCTCACGGCTTTTACAGCTGGATGATTACTTAATGCAGCCATAGTAGAATAGAATCCAGGATAAGAAATCCCAAATACACCAACTTTTTCGTTGTTATTAGGTAAATTTTTTACCATCCAGTCTACAGCATCATAAGTATCGCTAGCTTCATCTATATCATTGTTTGTTTTTTTATTATTAAAAGGACGCACATTTACAAATTGGCCTTCACTCATATATCTTCCACGAACATCTTGTATCACCATGATATAGTGTTCTTTTAAATATTTTGTATAATACCTTTCCCAAAAAGGGTAAAACTCCTTTCCATATTTTTTGCAAGAATAGGGTGTCCGCATCATAAGCATAGGATGTTTTTCGGATGCGTCTTTCGGCAAATAAATGGAAGTAAATAGGTTTATTCCATCTCGCATCGTTATATATTTTTCCATTTTGGTTTAATTGTTTACAATCCATATGGAATCTATGTTTTGAGCTTTTGTAATGAGTGAAATGATAAGAAATAAGAAGAGAAATATTTTTTTCATGCTTGTTGAGTTGAGGAACGAAAATATATATAACGAAATCATTGAAAAAATGCCACGATTTATTAATTGCAGACAACATACTATTATAGGCAATTTGCTATAACGCTATTAATATGTATTAATCTACTTTTCAAAATAATGTTGTAGTGGAGGCATCACCATAAGCTTATTTTAGGAAAGTTCATTTTTTGCTAATAATGTAAAGCCAATAGTGGTACCTACACCTACTTTACTTCGCACATGCATCGATTGTCCGTGCGCTTCTATAATATGTTTGCAGATGGCCAATCCCAAACCACTGCCCCCATACGCTCTACTACGGTTACGATCCACTCTATAAAATCGCTCAAATAAACGAGGCAAATGTTCTTCGGGTATTCCAACGCCATCATCGCTTACTTCTACTAAAACATGATTTTCGTCGGTTGTATAAATACTGATGATAATAGATCCATTTATTTTTCCATACCGTACGGCATTAATAACTAAATTGGTTACTACCTGTGTAATTTTTTCTTTGTCTGCAAAAACAACAATGGGCAACTCACATCCTTTTTTAATACTACAACTGATATTTTTCTCTTTTATTTGTAGCGATAAATCTTCAAAAATTTCTGTAATAACAGGTTGTATAATAAAACTTTCTTGTTGTAATTTTTGCTGACCACTTTCCAGCTTGGTTATTTCATCTAAGTCGCTCACTAAATTTACTAATCGGGTTACATTTCTATTCGTATTTTCTAAAAACCTTTTTGCAGCCGGATCGTTTTTTATTTCATCCATTAGTATATCTATATAGCCCTGTATAGCAAATATGGGGGTTTTTATTTCGTGCGATAAATTTTGTAAAAACTCTTTTTGATATTGTTCATTTCGATGTAGTATTTCAATTTCTGTTTTTTGTTGTTCAGCCCATTGTTCAACATCTTGTTGAACTTCATCAATGCTTTTTGCAGGTAAAACATATTTATTATATACCTCTTCTTTTCTGCCAGCTTTGGTTTGATAAATATATTTATAGATAAGTTTTATTTTTCGATTAATAAATCTTTCGAAAATGTATTGAACTAAAAAATAACTACTTAAGAATATACAAGCTAAAAAAATAATTGCTATTAGCCAGTGATTAAAAACAACATATATACTTAAGCTAATAAGCGTAGATAAACACAATGCTGTAAAAAACGAAAGCCTTTCTGGTGTTGGGTTTTTTTTATTTGAACTTAACGATGATGGCATAGATTTTTTTATTCTTCTTTTTTAGATAGGATATACATTTTTTTTAACTGTTGTATTAATGCTTTCATGTCTTTATATAATGGTGCTTCTATATAAATATCCTCATTATTCCACTTAAAAGAAAGCGAAGAGGCATGTAAGGCCAATCTATTTAATATTGGTTTTTCTGTTTCTTCTTTTTTAGATAGTTTAAACTTGCGTTTAAATGCAGAAACATATATGGGCTGGTTATTTCCATACAAACTATCGCAAGCAATAGGATGACCAAGGTGTTGCATGTGTACTCTAATTTGATGGGTACGACCAGTTAATATGTTGAATGATAGAATAGAAAATGGACCTGTTTCTTCTATTACAGTATATTTTGTAATACTAGGTTTTCCTTTTGCATGTATCATCATTACCCCTTTTTTAGAGGGGTTTTCCATAATAGGTTGATCAACAATACCTTCCTTTTCCATTAGTGTGCCATATACAATACCTGTATATGTTTTAGTAATATTCCTGCTTTCAAATAAGGCACATAATTTTTGATGTGCTCCTTCATTACGTGCAAAAAGAATAAGGCCGCTTGTTTCCTTATCTAGCCGATGCACGGTATATATTAATCCGTAGCGGTTTTTTAGTATGTCTTTTAAAGAACCCTCTCCCGCTCTATCTTGAATAGAAAGCATACCGCTTGGCTTATTTACAGCAATAAAATCAATATGCTCTTGTATAATGTTGATGCGTTGAATAGTTGACAATGATATTGTTATTTTGGTATTGTTCATTTGATATAGATATTTTGTCAGAAATGACAACTCATAATGGTTAATCTAAAATCTATACCAATTTAACAATACTGTTATTTTTTATTTCATATTTTTTATCTTTCTCCTGCATTCATATACTTCAGTAACCGTAGTTCTTTTTCGGTAAGAAATCGCCATTTCCCTCGATCTACATTTTTTTTAGTAAGCCCTGCAAACATAACCCTGTCAAGGTTTTTTACATCGTACTTTAAATGCTCAAATATACGTCGTACAATACGATTTTTACCACTATGTATTTCTAATCCTACTTGTTTTTTATCAGCTGGATAAGGAAATCCAATAGCATCAACAGTTGCTAAGCCATCTTCTAACAGAACGCCTTTAGCGATAATGTCTATATCTGCTTTGGCCAATGGCTTATCCAATTCCACATGGTATATTTTTTTTACGCCATGTTTAGGGTGTGTAAGTTTTTGGGCTAATTCGCCATCATTCGTTAATAATAAAACACCTGTTGTATTTCTATCTAAGCGACCAACAGGGTATATACGTTCTGTAGTAGCTTGTTTTACAAGCTGCATAACGGTTTTACGATTCTGCGGATCTTCAACAGTAGTAATATAATCTTTAGGTTTATTTAAAAGAATGTATATCAAGTTTTTAGCTAAAAAAGCTTTTCGACCATTTACTTTTACAGTATCTGTAGTAGCGCTTACTTTAAAACCGGGTTCTAGTATTGTTTTTCCATTCACTTCTACTTTTCCATCTTTTACCAATAAGGCTGCTTCTCGCCGGGCAGCAATACCACAATGCGCTATATATTTATTAAGCGGCATAGTGGTAGAAGCCGCTTTATTAATAATAGTTGCTGCTTTTTGTTGTGTGTTGAACGTGTTTTTTTGGGGATACGCCGTATTACCAAAACGAGCCACATTTCTTTTTTCTCTTTTTTCTTGTAATTCTTTTTTTATAGTTCGTTTTTGTTGACGATGTTCTTCTTTTTTAGCGCCTGCTTTTTTCTTGTGTTGAAATTTATCGAATGGATTATACATGTAATGTTGATTAAAGTAGCTGCTTTTATTGTGTACTATGATACACTAAAAAGTTGAAAGAAAAGAAATTTAATACTATTGGCATACAATTTGTTCGGTACAAAAAGAATCCAATTTTGTTGTAAAACCAAAAATTTAAGAACTGGACGCAACGAAAAAAGATTACCTTTGTCAAAATACTTTACAAAGGCTATTTCTAAATTTTTAAAAATATTTTATGATTATGCAAAAAAAATTAACACTAGCAAAATGGGCAATTATGTCCACACTAGTGATAAGTTTAGGTGTTGCTTGTAAAAAAACAGGTGAAGAACCTCCACCACCAGTAACGCCCAAACCACCGGCTGGTTTTGTATACATTAAGGGTGGTCAATTTAAAATGGGTAGTCCTGCAGGATTAGGAACATCTTTAGAAGAACCACAGCATTCGGTAATATTGAGAGCTTTTTTTGTAGATACTACAGAGTTGACTCGAGGAAAATTCTTTGAGTTTTTAGCGTCATCAGATACGAGCTTAATGCCTAATCCATACGAAAGAAGAGAAAGTTACTACCCTGGATCGATAACTGCACCTGTTGCTCACATGGGTTTTCGAAACGCCTTACTGTATTGTAATTGGAGAAGCAAAAATGAAGGACTAATTGCCCCCTATACATTCAATGGAAATGGTACTATCACTTATAATCGATCAGCTAACGGCTATCGCTTACTTACAGAGGCTGAATGGGAGTATGCTTGTAGGGCTGGAAGTGAAACGGATTTTAGCTTTGGGAGTGATGGGGGGGCACTCGGGGATTATGCATGGTATAGTTTAAACTCGGATAATAAATCTCATCCTGTAGCACTTAAAAAGCCTAATGCTTTTGGTTTATACGATATGCACGGTAATGCAGGGGAGTGGGTTTGGGATTTTTTCGGAAATTATTCTGGAGGAGAGCTTGAAAATCCTACAGGGCCAACAACTGGTACTGAGCGTGTTTATCGTGGTGGTACATGGAAGGATCCAACAGCTACATTACGCTCAAGTAATCGCTTTACCGGAGGTGAATATTATTCGTATGAGGCTGTAGGTATTCGACTTGCTAGAAACATATAAAAAAACTGTATAACTAAAATACAGGACCGGACCACCCCAATTGTAAAAATACAGTTTGGGTGGTCTTTTTTGTTATGGTAGTATTTTGGTTAAAGAGTGCTTTTTATAAACGCGCTATTGTACGTTTATTTTTTTCGTTTTTGAAGAAACAAGCAACGCCTATTAAAAGCGCAATGAAAAACAAAATCGGCAATATCACTTTCTATATTTTCTCCATCGTACAACATATCGATTTCTTTTATTTCTTGAATTAATTCTTTAATGGTTACATAATTGCCATCAAATAAAGGGAGTAATACATCCCAATCTTCTAAATATTCATATTTTATTTTTTCGACATTATCTTTTATATGTTTTTGTATATAGAGTTTATTGGTTTCTCCGTTTAGTATGGGAAAATTGCCAGAGGTAAATATTTTTTCGAGAAAATCTTCTCCATCGGATAATAATTTAAAATGATGGCATAAATATGCAATGCCTGTGTTTTGTTTATTTAAGCTAAATTCCAAATCAGCATCTATTAAATAATGCGGATTAGTATATGATTGCTCAATAAGTTCGGCAATAATACTAAGCTCAGGAGTAGTGGCATTATAGTGAATATCTTGTTTTATTTTTTCAATTTGAAATACATCGCTTAATAGCAATGCCATATCAGAAGGGTCGTTTTCAATTATATTTTCAACAAAAGCACAAAATGCTTCGTAACTATTCGAATTGTGTTGTAAACGCATTCGTTCGAGCAAAATTATAGTGTGTTTAAACGCACCTGTTATACGTGGAGTTAAATAGTTATCGTCATTTTCTGCTTTGCTAGTTATTATAGGATAGGTTTTAATGTGTGTATATTTTTGTGTTATATGTTGGTGCATTTTTGGAAATTCCTGTTTTAATCGAGCTTCCATTTGCATATATTGCAAGGCCACCCTTTTTGTTGGGCCAAATAAGTGAATAAAGCTGTGTTTTTGTGGCACACATAAAAAATAGTACACACTCAAAAATATATTGCTGCGGCTTTCTTCTTCAAACAAACAACGAATAGGTACATTGTTTTTTTGCGCAAAAATTTTAAAGAACAATTGTTCAAAAATTAAATTGAACGGGCCAACATCTATTCTATTTAATGGAATAATATTATCGTTTACAAACTTTATAGATTCACTTGAATATTTTTTAATAAACTCAACATCATTACCCCCAAAAATTCCAGCATTGATAGATACATTGAGTATGTCTCCTGCTTTAGGGAAATTAAGTATGTAATTAAACCCATCTAGTAAATAATCAGGAATATTGGTAAAGACTTTTACAACTTGAGCCAATATTTTTTTTAGATATTCAGCATTATCTTCTGGGTTTTGTACAATTAAGGGTTGTTTAGTAAGTGCATTATCAAATGCTTTCCATATATAAATGTCGCCATCAACATGTATAAAGGGTTCGTTTTGCAAGCCATACACATGTACTTTAGGCAAAGCCCAAAGTAATGGATTATAATGATTTAAGCTATCTAAACTACATTCTACATTGGTATATGGAAGGCCTAATTCATCTACCAACCAGGCCATACCTTTTTTATCGGTATACAGTTTTACATCTGTATAAAATTGTTTAAACTTTAAACAACTTAAAGCCCAACTCATGGCATGATGTTTCTCACTTACAAAACCTCCTGAATTTCTTCCTTCCACAGCATTTGCTTCATTTTGTTGGCTGGGTAAAGACCAATATGTTTGAATAATTTTCATGATTTAAATATAAAAAGGATCAAGCTAAGCATTTTTTATTTTTTAGAGCGGTTAGGAGATACTTTATTGGCCAACTGCCCACAAGCCGCATCAATATCTTTACCCCTGCTTTTGCGCAGATGCGTGTTTACTCTATGTTTTGATAAATAATGTAAAAACTTCATAGTTGTTTCCTCGTCTGGTTTGGTAAAACGAGCATTATCTATCGGGTTGTATTCAATAATATTTACCATGTGTACAGGCACTTTTCTATACAACTTCATTAATTCATCTGCATCTTGTAAACTATCATTAAAATTTTTAAAGAGAATGTATTCAAACGTTATTTGATTATTTGTTTTTTTATAGAAATAATTTAAGGCCTCTATTAATGCTTGTATAGTATTGGTTTCATTAATAGGCATAATTTCATTGCGCTTTTTGTCGTTTGCTGCGTGTAAAGACAGAGCTAAATTAAATCGAACACCATCCTCTCCCAATTGCTTAATTATTTTAGCCACACCAGCTGTGGAAACGGTTACACGCCTAGCGCTCATGCCCAGTCCTTCGTTAGATGTTATGCGCTCTATAGCTTTTAATACATTTTTATAGTTCAACAAAGGTTCGCCCATACCCATAAATACAATATTGCTCAATTTTTTTCCAGAAGTTTTTTCAGCTTCTTTATTTAATAACACTGCTTCATCATAAATTTCATCAAATAATAAATTACGTTTACGATCCATATAACCTGTAGCACAAAATTTACAATTCAAACTACAGCCTATTTGCGATGACACACAAGCCGTTTGTCTGTTTTCTGTTGGAATCAATACGCCTTCTATTGCATGCCCATCAAATGTTTTAAACCGAGTTTTTATAGTGCCATCCGTGCTTTGTTGTACCGTATCTATTTTTAATGCAGGAAAAGAAAATGTTTCCGAAAGGGTTGCTCTTAGCTCTTTGCTTAAATCCGTCATATCTTCAAAACTCGTAGCCCCTTTTTTCCATATCCATTCATATACTTGCTTAGTTCTAAATTTTTTTTCATTTATAGATACGAAATAAGTAGTCAATTCCTCTAAACTTAAATGGCGAATATTTTGTAGTACAGGCTTATTCATGAAGGCAAAGGTACTATGGTTTAGCCTAGAAGGATTAACTTTGTGAACTTTAATAGTAAAAATGAAAACTGTATATATAATCGATTCCATACGCACACCAATAGGCCGTTACGGCGGCAAATTAAGTACTATTCGCCCAGATGATTTATTAGCACATGTTATTAAAGCCTTAGTGCAACGCAATAAAACGATAGATGTAAATGCTATTGAAGATGTAATAGCTGGAGCAGCTAATCAAGCAGGAGAAGATAATCGAAATATAGCTCGCATGGCCGCTTTGCTGGCAGGATTGCCTGTAACTGTAGCAGGAACTACCGTTAATCGTTTATGTGCATCTGGTTTACAAGCCATTATGGATGCTGCACGAGCCATTATGTGCAATGAAGGTGAATTGTATATTGCTGGCGGTGTAGAAAGTATGACCCGTGCACCTTTTGTAATACCTAAAAGTGATAACGCTTGGAATAGAAAAGCTGAAATGTTTGATACGACTATGGGTTGGCGGTTTATTAATAAACAATTAGCAGAAATGTATCATCCATATACTATGGGCGAAACAGCCGAAAATGTTGCGAAGCAATGGAAAATAAATAGATCAGAACAAGATGCTTTTGCCTTATCATCACAACAAAAATATTTTGAGGCATTAAAAAATAATAAATGGAAAGATGAAATTATTCCGGTTGAAATTATGGAAGGAAAAACAAGTATACAATTTGATACAGATGAACATCCACGGCAAACATCATTAGAAAAATTAGCTGCACTACAACCTGCTTTTATAAAAGATGGAACGGTTACAGCAGGAAATGCATCTGGAATTAATGATGGTGCTGCAGCTATGTTATTAGCCAGTGAAGAAGCTGTAAAAAAATACTATTTAAAACCAATGGCTAGAATTATTTCTATGGCTGTTGCCGGTGTTAATCCTTCTATAATGGGCATTGGACCTGTACCTGCCACACAAAAAGCCTTACAACGTGCAGGGTTAAAAATAGAAGATGTAGATTTAATTGAATTAAACGAAGCCTTTGCATCTCAAAGTTTAGTTTGTATACAAGAGTTACAATTAGATAGTAATAAAGTAAATGTAAATGGTGGGGCTATTGCTATTGGCCATCCTCTTGGATGTAGTGGTGTACGTATTTCTACTACATTATTACACGAAATGAACCGTAGAAAAAGCAAATATGGATTAGCCACAATGTGTGTTGGAGTAGGACAAGGAGCTACGGTGATTTATGAGAATATGATTAAATAACAAGCTAAAAGATATTTCTATCGTTGATAAAAAATATGAATATATATAAATTACTTTTTTTATTATTTCCTATTTCTGCTTTTGCACAAGCAAATTTAGGCACCATACAAAAAAAATGGATTATATCCTTTATCCCTAAAGGATATGAAATGCGGAATGCCTGTTTGTATTTTTATGATGACAATGGAAAAATTACTAGAGAAGAGGAATATGATTCAAAATTCAAATTATGGAATGTTTCTTATTATTTATATAATCAAGATTCTTTAGGAAAAAATAAAATAAAAAATAATCAGAAAAATATTTCCAATGTTTTTTATTACAGAGATACTCTTATAATGAAGAGCGAATGGTTACGCTACGATACTGTTGAAGAAAGAAGAATGTATAAATATGACACAAACAATCTATTAATAGAATGTCTACAATTTAAAAAAGACGGTAATGATTTTTATCAAAAATATATCTATGTATATAATCAAGAAAATAAGATTTTAAATGAAATTTTTTATTGGCATGATACTACAGATTATGCTTCAAAAACTACTTACACTTATAATGATAAAGGACAATTGGCTTTTAAAATACTAGATTTTAAAATGCATAATTGGAAAACAAAAAGTGAATATATATATAATAGGGAACTACTTCATAAAGAAATTTATACATCTCCTAGCGAAAACATGGAATTTATACATACCTATAACAAGCAAAATAAAATTGCTTTAATAGACTATTTAAAAAATAAAAAAATTATTGGCAAAGACATTACTATATATAATAAAGAAGGGGAAAAAAAATTGCTGTTATCTGTACGTAAAAAAGAAAAAGTAAAATCTGAGAAGGGTGTTCCAGCTGCACCAATGAATACAGTAATCCCGGCTAGTCAAGAATAATACTAATTTTATATGTATTAGAAATATATAAAATATGAAAAAACTAATTATGCTACGAGGCTTACCGGGAAGCGGTAAATCAACATATGCAAAAAAATTATTAGAAGAAAATCCTAATGCATATAAACGCATTAACAGAGATGATTTACGCATGATGTTCGATAATGGTCATACTAGCACAGGCAATGAAAAATTTGTAACAAAAGTGCGAGATCTTTTAATCATCAAAGCGTTAGAAGAAGGCAAGCATGTTATTGTGGATGATACCAATCTTTCTGAAAAAAATAAAACAGGTATTCAAGAATTAGTGGATCAATTTAATAAAGAACATAATGATTCGGTACAAGTAGAAATTATAGAAATGAAAATACCGTTAGAAGAATGTATTAAACGAGATGCACAACGAGAAAAGCCAGTAGGAAATAAAATTATAAAAGCTATGCATCGGCAATTTTATCAAAAAAAAGATATATTATATACGCCACAAAATGAGTTATTACCCAAAGCCATTATGTGTGATTTGGATGGAACATTAGCATTATTAAATGGACGTAGCCCTTATGATGCGACTTTATGCGATAAAGATTTACTGAATGTTCCCGTAGCTAATACATTAAAAAATTATGCACAATTAGGTTATGCTATTATTTTATTATCGGGAAGAAAAGATTCCAGTAGAGATAAAACGGAAGCCTGGCTAGAACAATATAACATACCGTATAATACCTTATTAATGCGATCTGTAGATGATAATAGAAAAGATGCCATTGTTAAGAAAGAAATATTCGATGCTAATATAGTAGGTAAATACTATATAGAATTTGTATTAGATGATAGAGATCAAGTAGTAGATATGTGGCGACAAGAATTAGGCCTAGCATGCTTTCAGGTATATTATGGAAATTTTTAGGCCTCTCTTAATCTCTCCAAAGGAGAGAAAATAAGTCAACTACACAAATGGATTGCATAGTTGATATGGCCATAAAAAAAATTTCTTTCCAACCCTTTACTATCCACAGCTTCTATCGTTAGAGAACGCTGCGGATATATAGTATGAAACAAAATAATGAAAAACAACAATTGTATGCTCTGTAGTTTAGTTGTCATTTACCGAAAAGGCTGCCGGATACGTAAAGAAAACACAAAGAATACGTTTATGCGATATGTATGAGAATAAACAGATGTTGATAACTTACGCTAGATATCTATTACGTTTCATACATTTATTCAAGATGTATTTGCCAAACAATTAGAGCTAAAGCAGATTTAGAACATGCATCATAAATTATGAAAGGAAATGATAGTATCAAATACTTTAATGAATGGAAACCATCACTAAAATAGCTGCGAAAGGCAAGTATCGTTTTATGATAGGTGATATGCAGCAGATGGTAAAATCTTCGTGATTTTAAAAGCCCAGAATTGATTCTTAGTCTTTTTATCTTTGAGGTGATTTATGGTACAAAATAAACTACAACGATTTGCAGCTATTAAAACGTTTTCTAATGTACTAGAACGCCCACAAAATATAGCTGGAAAGTGGAATAAAATTTTTAAAAATAATAATCCTATAACATTAGAGTTGGCTTGTGGTAAAGGAGAATATACAATTGGATTAAGTCGATTATATCCTAACAAAAATTGTATTGGTGTAGATATTAAAGGAAATCGTTTATGGGTGGGCGCTAAACAAGCAATGGAAGAGGCTTTGGCTACTGTGGCTTTTTTGCGCACGGAGATAGAAAAGATTGATCAATATTTTGATAAAAATGAAGTAAGTGAACTATGGATCACGTTTCCTGATCCGCAATTGCGTAATTCAAAAGCAAAAAAACGATTAACACATCCTAATTTTTTAAGACTATATCAAAATATATTAATTGATAAAGGAGTTATACATTTAAAAACAGATTCGCCCCTATTATATTATTTTACTAAATATATAATTTCGATTTTTGAATTAACGGTTTTGAATGCTATAGATGATGTATATACGCAATCAACTATTTCTACAGAATTAAATATTAAAACATATTATGAGGGTTTAGATATTGCAAAAAGCAATCGAGTACATTATCTATCTTTTATGCTTGATAAACCATTAGATAAATCAAAAGATATACGTATAAAAGAATGGCGCTATGAAGAACCGATTGGTAGTGTTAAAATAACTGTGTAAAGTGTAGATTGGCATAGTAGTAAGGTGATTAGGATTACCAAAGCTGCCGTTGCCGATCGATATTTCTTAACTTTAAAACACAGCTATTATTATGCAAACCGACCAACAATTCAAAGCTTTTTTCAAAGAGAAGGTCAAATTAGAAAAAGCTTATATGATTGTTTGGATGAATGCCATTGTATTTAAGGTAAGGCAAGAAAGCAAAGCAATCGACAAAGCGGTACACATTGCTGTAGGCCTTAATAATAGAGGATAGAAAGAAATATTAGGTATGTGGCTATCTCAAAACGAGAGTGCTTCCTTTTGGATGAATGTCTTAACAGATTTAAAAACTCGTGGAGTAGAAGAAATTCGTATCAGCAGCACTGACAATTCAAAAGGATTTACCGATGCTATCAAAACTATTTATCCCAACACTCAAACTCAAATCTGCATTGTACATCAATTACGCAACTCCTTAAAATTTGTAGTATGGAAAGATAAAAAACAGTAGCCATAGCCCTAAAGAAAATCTATGATGCTTCTGATGAACAAACAGTCTTACATTATTTAGAAAGCGTTGAACAAATATGGAATGTAAAAATTTAAACTTTTACACAGTTATTTTAACATTCTCAATAAAAAGGTCGAATCTTGTTGAATCGACCTTTTTAGAGTATTTATTTTTTACTCATTACTTATTGGGCATTATTGTCTTCTTGACTGTCAGTATTATTTAAGTCTAGTGTGTATCCATACAACACATTTTCTGATCCTGGATAAAACCCTTCTAATTTTACACGACTACTACTCTTTAAGACCTCTTGTAGTTCCTCTACTGTTTTTATATCCTGGCCATTTACATTTGTTATTACAAAGCCTTCTTTCATTTGAGTGCTTTTAAGGGTACCTCCTGTGATTTTTTTTACCAACACACCTCCTGCAAAACCGTAATTGGATGCTTTTTTACCATCATAATTTTCAAATTGTCCGCCTAATTTATCAATGGTAGCTTCTGATTTTACTATATCATAAGTGCCGACTTTATTTTTTAAAGTAACAGTTATAGTATGTTCTTTTCCGTCTCTTACATAAGTAACCGCAATTTTATCTCCTGGTTTGTAACGAGCAATTTGCTCTACCATTTCTGGACCTGTAGCAACCAGGGTATTATTTATTTTAGTAATATAATCTCCTTTGCGAATACCGCTTCCAGCTAAAGAGCCATCTTTCGCAACATCCATAACAAATACTCCTATCTGACCATCATTCTTAATGCCGGCTGCCTTTCTTTGTTCATCAGATAATTGATCGTTAGGGTAAGAAATGCCCAAAAAGGCACGTTGAACGGTTCCAAATTTAATTAAATCATTCACTATTTTCTTTACAATATTTACTGGAATGGCGTATGAATAACCAGCATAGGATCCTGTAGGAGAAGCTATGGCTGAGTTGATCCCTATCAACTGTCCCATCGTGTTTACTAAAGCCCCACCACTATTGCCAGGATTTACTGCCGCATCTGTTTGAATAAATGACTCAACAGGTATTTTACTTTGTCTAAAATTAATGTTGATCGATCTTGCTTTAGCACTTACTATACCGGCGGTAACTGTAACATCTAAATTAAGTGGGTATCCTACGGCCAATACCCATTGACCTAGTTTTACATCATCTGAATTGCCAAATAATAAATAGGGTAAATTTTTGCCTTCTATTTTTAACACAGCTATATCACTACTAGGGTCGTTACCAACTAGTTTGGCTTTATATGTTTGTTTGCTACTAAGAGTTACGGCCATTTCATCAGCTCCATCAATTACATGGTTATTGGTTACAATATATCCATCCTCACTAATAAGCACGCCCGAACCAGCAGCACGTTGTTCAGGAATTATTTGTATACGAGGGCCATTAAAAAAATCTTCAAAAGGATCTCCTTCACCAAAAAAATCTCCAAATGGATTCTTGCGCTGAGGCAAATTATTGGTAATTTGTTTTGCCTTAGTTTTTGTTCTAATATGTACTACCGCAGGAGTAGCAGTTTGTGCAGCAGCCGTAAAATCGATAGGATCTCCAGGTTTTCCATCTTTATCGAAAAAACTGGCATAGTTTACTGGAATTTTATTGTTGTCTAAGAAAGCCACAGAATTGTCATTCTGCCATTTGTTATAACTCCAAACACTTGCTATTGCAGTAAGAGCACTTATTGCTATTACCAAAATAATCTGTTTAAATTTCATGGTTTATTCTTATTTTGATTGAAAAATTTAAGGCCACTAAGTTACAAAGAAAGCATATTGTTCATTATGGTTTTAAAAATTGTCCCTCGTATTTTAACAATTTTTTTAATTTTCGAGCTTATAAACTTTTATACAATTGTAAAATTTTAAACGCATACTTTAGCTTTGTCTTGTTTCTTCTCTTCATTACATCCTATTATACGTTACTTTGTGTATGAAAAAAATAGATATTATCGCCCTCTGGGTTTTTGCAACAGTTAGTGCTCAAGCACAACAGATCTCTCAATTTGTTGATAAGAGTTGGAAAGAAGTGTATCGTCCTAGCGCACCTATCATTAATAACTTAGTGCATACTACATTAGAAGCAAAATTTGATTACAATAGAAGTTGTATGTACGGTAAAGTATGGCTAACGTTACATCCACATTTTTATTCAACAGATTCCCTTACGCTCGATGCAAAAGGTATGGATATAAAACAAGTTGCTTTATTTAAAGATGGGTCACTAAAAAATTTAAAATTTAATTATGTAGATTCGTTAACCCTGCATATTCAATTGGATAAAATATATACGAAGGATGAAAAATATATTATTTATATCGATTATATATCAAAACCCAATGAATTGAGGCAAAAAGGTAGTGCTGCTATTCAAGATGCTAAAGGTCTTTATTTTATAAACCCTAAAGGAGAAGAAGACAAGCCTACACAGATATGGACTCAAGGAGAAACAGAATCTAATTCAACTTGGTGTCCGACTATTGATAAGCCCAATCAAAAAACTACCCAAGAAATATACATGACCGTTCCTGATAAATATGTTACATTATCAAACGGATTATTAATAAGCCAACAAAAAAATAATGATGGCACTAGAACCGACTATTGGAAAATGGATTTGCCTCATGCTCCATATTTAATGTTTATGGGAGCTGGAGAATATGCCATTATTAAAGACTCCTATAACAACAAGGAAGTAAACTATTATGTAGAAAAGCCCTATGAATCAATGGCTCGACAGATTTTTGGCAAAACACCTGAAATGATTCGTTGTTTTTCTGTTTTGACAGGAGTAAAGTTCCCTTGGCCAAAATATGATCAAATGGTTGCAAGGGATTATGTAAGTGGGGCCATGGAAAATACAACTGCAACGTTACATCAGGAACAAGCACAGCAAAATGCTCGTCAATTAATTGATCAAAATAGATGGGAAGATGTTATATCACATGAGCTTTTTCATCAATGGTTTGGCGATTTAGTTACTTGTGAGAGCTGGAGTAATATAACGCTTAATGAGTCATTTGCGACATATGGCGAAATTCTTTGGCGAGAGTATAAATATGGTAAAGAATCAGCACAAGAACATTTTTATCATGATCTACAAGCCTACTTAGAATCTAATAGTGAGCATAAAAATTTAGTTCGATTTTATTACGCAGATAAGGAAGATCTTTTTGATAATGTTAGTTATCCTAAAGGAGGATGTATTTTACATATGCTGCGTTATGTTGTAGGAGACAGTGCCTTTTTTAAATCATTAAATCTCTATTTAAATACTAATAAATTTAAATCTGCAGAAGCTCATCAGTTGCGACTTGCTTTCGAAGAAGTTACTGGTCAAGATTTAAATTGGTTTTTTAATCAATGGTACTATGGAAACGGTCACCCTAAACTAGATATTCATTACACCTATGATAGTATAGAAGGAAGGATTAATGTACATGTTAAACAAATGCAAGAAAGTAAAAAAATATTTTATTTACCCTTTGCTATTGATGTGTATGATCAAAATCAGATAAAGAGATACAATGTGGTATTGAATAAGTTAGAACAAGTCTTTAGCTTGCCCGCTAGCCAACAATATGACCTTGTTAATGTAGATGCTGATAAATATTTAGTATGTGCAAAGGAAGATCATAAATCTCTTTACCATTACATGTATCAATATAAAAATGGTAAAAATTATATTGATAAAATAGAAGCTCTAGAATATTTTGATGAACATCTAAACGACCCATTAGTACGTAATGTATTAATACAGGCATTACAGGATAAGAATTATTTGCTAAGAATAAAAGCCTTAAAGATTTTTCAAAAAGAAGAAAAAATTACCCTACAAGAAGAGAATTTGATATATACCATAGCGAAAAAAGATCCTTATAGATTAGTGAGGGCAAGCGCTATTGACGTGTTGTCCAATATGGATAAAAAAACATATAAATCCTTTTTCTCAAATGCAACAAAAGATTCCTCATATACTGTTGCTGGATATTCACTGAAAGCATTGATGTTTATAGATAAAACAGCTGCTTTTCGGCTTGCTAAAACTTTAAAAATAGATGCGAAAGATCAACTGGAAGAAACAATAGAAATAGTTAAAATAGTTAATAAAACAGACAATGATTTTGAGGCTACCATTAAAGCATATCAGCAACTAGAATTGGAAGACAAAATCGAACAAACAAGAGCTTTCATATATTACTTGAGTGTTGTAAAAAATACAGAAAAATTGAAAAAAGGGCTAAGTACAATTTTTGAATTTAGAGATATGACAAAGCATAAATCACCTCACGTACAAGCACTTATAAATGAAGAATTAAAATTGCTTATAAAGTTGAAGAAAAGACTTCAGAAAGGAGCCAACAATGATGCACAAATTGAATATATAAAAACTCAACTAGTGGTTTAATAAACATTCAACAAACTTATAAAACTGTTTAGATTATCAATGATTTACACAATGCTTCATGCTCTTAATCCAAACTACTTATTGTTGCTCATTCGTTGAAAGGCATTTATTTTGCGTACACCTATCAATAGACACAACCAACCTAAAATAAAAAATACTCCACCAATAGGCGTAGCAAAACCCAACACGTTCAATTCTACAAAAGTCAATACGTACAATGATCCGGAAAATAGTATAGTACCAATAATGAAAAACAAGGTTGCATACCTAAATATTTTTTTCGGATGGTTATATTGTATCCATCCCAGTGCAAGCAATGCGATGGTGTGATAAAATTGGTAGGTTACACCAGTTCTAAACGATTCTATCTTTTTTTCTACTACCATACCTTGTAATGCATGCGCTCCAAATGCACCTAGCATAACTGCTGTAATGCCAAATAAACAGCCCCATATTAAAGATATTTTATACATTTTTCAATTGTTTTTGATAACGTATCAATAGCAACGCTTTCATCATCAATAATTACATCTGCTTGTGCATAGTACATTATGCGCTCTTGTAAATGCTGTTCAATAAACAGCATCAACTCTTGTTGATTATATTTTTTGATAATTGGTCGATTCTCCTGTTCTTGTTGTAAACGATTATATATTATTTTTTTTGAAAAATTAAGCCAAACTGTAGTACCAAAAGATTTCATCAAAGCCATATTGTCTCCAAAACAAGGAAGACCGCCACCACAAGCCATCACAAATTTTTCATACTTATCTAATATTTTTTGAAGCAGTACGCGTTCAGTATTTCTAAAATATTCCTCTCCTTCTTTAAAAATATTAACAATAGATAAATCTTCTTGTTTTGCAATCTCATTGTCTGTATCTATCAAAGGAATGCCCCAATGATGGGCTAGCTTTTTTGCCCAATAAGATTTCCCAACTCCCATATAGCCAATCAAAAAAATACGCATAAATAATAATAAAATTACATTTGATATTTATATAATAGGATACTATGCATCGATATTTTATTGAAGTAGCATATAACGGAACCAACTACAGCGGTTTTCAAACACAATTAAATGCAAATACAATTCAGGCAGAAATTGAAGCCGCATTAAAAAAAATTCTTCGAATGCCTATTACCCTAACAGGTTCTTCCCGTACAGACGCTGGTGTACATGCAATGCAAAATTTTTTTCATGCTGACTTTAACATTGAATTTAAACAACAAAAACTATACAACTTAAATGCTGTATTACCTTCTGATATTGTTATAAAAAATATATACCCTGTAACTAATAAAGCTCATGCTCGATTTGATGCAATAGAAAGAGAATATCAATATTTTATATCGACACACAAAAAACCGTTTACAAAAGCTTATTCCTATTATCACCCTTATACATTACAATTAAATGCATTACAACAAGCTGCCAAAATAATACAAGAACAACAAGACTTTACATCATTTTCAAAACAACATACACAGGTAAATAATTTTTTTTGCAATGTATATAGCTCTCAGTGGATTGCTTTAAAAACAGGTTGGCTATACCATATTAGGGCAAATCGGTTTTTAAGAGGTATGATAAAAGGATTGGTCGGAACAATGCTGCGTGTCGGCAGAGGAAA
>CAZXBE010000019.1:0-21388 GCA_964638565.1 uncultured Chitinophagaceae bacterium | reverse complement strand
CTAAAGATATACTGGAATAAATGGTTGTTTTTTATCGCCTTTTGCTAATAAAAATAGCAGATACAATAGGATTTAATTTTTGCAATGCCTGATTGGAGCTGCTTACCTGAACGCCCTCTCCATAAACTTGATTTTGTTCTTTTTCGGTTAATTGAACATTAGCGTTCATGTCTGCGAATATAAGGGACATGTTGCTGTCTTTGGAAAGGTTTCCGCCGTTCCAGTTTATTACTCCTCCACCATAATCCCACCCAAGACCACCTATTGTAAAATCTTTATTATTTAGACGTTTAACCTCATTTAGCGACATTCCTATACTTAATCCTGTTTTTGTTTTCCATTGTGATACATAAATGGGCATTGATGTATCTGTTTTTGTATAGCCCCTAACATTAATGGATTGTAAGTCTTTATAATTCACTGTATCTCTCCATTCTATTGTTATTTCCTTATCGCTTCCTCTAAACATAATGGTTGCTGGTGTTCCAATAGGGTCATCTCCATAAAAAAATCTATCTTTAACCACATTGCTCTGTCCATACTTTTTTACAAGATCTTCATGGCTATTTATATTCAATAAATCTTCGACATATAACTTTTCAGTAGGTTGTTGCACTGTGGATAAAGAATCTTTTGTTTTACTATTAGATTCTTGATTATTTTGATTTTTACAAGAAAATATAAATAGAGATAACCCTATTAATGCATGTACTTTTCTCATTTTTGCGTATTTTGGCTACCAAGGTATAACTTTTACTGCCAATAGAAAAGTTGCTGGTAAATTTGCACTATAAAATACATGTACTCCATTCAACAAATAGCTCACATTATTAATGCACAAGCATTTTTCTATAATGAGAATGAAAATATTGAACATTTACTGATAGATAGTAGAAGTGTTGTATTGCCTCAATCTTCCATCTTTTTTGCTTTGCCTTCCACTCGTCGTAATGCACACCAATTTATTCCAGAGCTTATAGAAAGAGGAGTGCATAATTTTGTGGTAAGCGAAAAATCTGTAAATGCATTATTGGAGAAAGCTAATTTTTTAGTTGTTCCGGATACATTATTAGCATTCCAAAAGTTAGCAAGCCATCATCGCAAACAATTTAATATACCCGTTATTGGTATTACGGGTAGCAACGGAAAAACAATTGTAAAAGAATGGTTGTATCAGCTGTTACATGAACAATTTAATATTGTACGAAGTCCAAAAAGTTATAATTCCCAAATAGGTGTTCCGTTAAGTGTATGGAACATAAATGCCGAACACGAATTAGGAATTTTTGAAGCCGGTATTTCTATGCCGAACGAAATGGAAAAGCTTCAACACATTATACAACCAACTATTGGTATACTTACACATATAGGCGAAGCACATAGTGAATTGTTTTCATCTCCGCAGCAAAAATTAGCAGAAAAATGTACGTTGTTTAAAAACGTAGAGGTAATTATTTATGGAAAAGATGAGAAAAATTATGTGAATGTGCATGCTTATATTAAGCATACATTCCCAAAAAATATACACTTGTTTTGTTGGAGTAGAAGAGATGCTAATGCAGATGTATATGTTTTGAAAGAGAAAAAAAAGAATACTTCAACTGCTATCGAGATTCAATACAAAAAAGAAAAATTTATTATTGATATCCCTTTTAGGGATAAAGCGTCTATTGATAATGCGATTACTTGTATATCTGTGTTGTTGTATTTGAAACAAGATATATCAAATATTATTTCGAACGTTAAAAATTTGCAGCCTATTGAAATGCGCCTGGAGCTTAAAAAGGGCATCAACAATTGTTCTATTATAAATGATAGCTACAGTTCTGATTTAAGTTCGTTACGTATTGCATTGGATTTTTTACAACAACAACATCAACACACATATAAAACGATTATTTTATCTGATTTTTTAGAATCTGGTATTAAAGCAGATATGTTATATGAAACTATTGCAAAAGAATTACAACAGCATAGTATTCATAAAATCATTGGCATAGGATCAACTATTCGTCAACATGCAGATAGTTTTATTAAGGATCATAAATTGAATGCACAATTTTTTGAATCCATACATGATTTTTTATCGTATTATCCATTCAGTTATTTTAAAGATGAAACAATATTGCTGAAAGGCGCTAGAGCATTTGCTTTTGAGCAAATTGAAGAACGATTGATTAAACAAATTCATCAAACAGAATTAGAAATAAATTTAAGTGCTGTAGTACATAATTTAAAAGCATATCAACAATATTTACAACCTGGTGTTAAAACCATGGCTATGGTTAAAGCATTTTCATATGGTAGTGGTAGTGGGGAAATTGCTAATGTATTACAATTTCATAAAGTAGATTATTTGGCTGTGGCTTATGTAGATGAAGGCATCGAATTGCGCAAAGCGGGTATACGTGTGCCTATTGTCGTATTAAATGCAGATGAAAGTAGTTTTGAAGCAATCGTGCAATATAATTTAGAACCTGAAATTTATTCTTTTCACATTTTAACTAGATTGAATGAATATCTTGACAGACAAGGATTACAACAGTATCCTGTTCATATAAAGTTAGACACAGGCATGCATCGATTGGGATTTTTACCAAATGAAATAAATGAATTGAACACGAAATTGCAATCGTACAAAACAATGATTGTACAATCTGTTTTTTCTCATCTAGCAGCTAGTGAGGACTCGAAAGAAGAGGAGTATACTTTACATCAATATGAATTATTCACTCAAGCTTGTGGAATGATTGAAAAAGCTATTGGATATTCTTTTATCAAGCATATTGCTAACTCAGCAGCTGTTTTTAGATTTCCGCAATTGCAATGTGATATGGTGCGCTTAGGTATTGGGTTGTATGGAGTTGATAGCAGCCATCAACATCAATTACAATTGCAAAATGTTTCTACATTAAAATCAACTATTGCGCAAATTAAACAATTACCAGCTGGAGCAACGGTAGGATATAATAGAAAAGGGAAATTATTTCGAGATAGTATTATTGCTGTTGTGCGTATTGGTTATGCAGATGGACTGAGTAGAAAATTAAGTAATGGTGTAGGAAAAATGTACGTGAATGGCAAGTTGGCTCCTATTATAGGCAATGTATGTATGGATATGACAATGATTGATATTACAGATGTTTCTAATGTACATGAAGGTGATGAAGTGATAATATTTGGTAAGGAAATTACTGTTCAACAAACAGCAGAATGGTGTAATAGCATACCGTATGAAATATTAACGAGTGTTAGTCAACGAGTAAGGAGGGTTTATTTTATGGAATAATAATTTTACGCTGTACTCGAAACAGCACTATCCGTTACTTTACCATTTTCTGTTTTTATCACTCTGGCAGGGTATTTATGAATTACTGTATAATTGTGTGTAGCCATAACAACCGCCGTTCCATAATCTTTGGTAATATTAAACAGTAGTTGCATAATTTCATCAGATGTTTCAGGATCAAGGTTCCCTGTAGGTTCATCTGCTAAGATTAATTTGGGAGAATTGAGCAATGCCCGTGCAATATCTACTCGTTGTTGCTCTCCTCCACTTATCTCAAATGGCATTTTATGACCTTTTTCTTTTAAACCAACCTTATCTAACACATTATTAATTTTTTCATCCATTAATTGTTGATCTTTCCACCCTATGGATCGTAATACAAACTTTAAATTATCTTTTATGTTACGGTCTGTTAATAACTGAAAATCTTGAAAAATAATACCAAGATTGCGCCTTAAATGAGGAACGTTTTTCCAAGTAATAGTATGCAGATCAAAACCAGTCACATTTCCAGATCCTTCTCTAAGTAGTAAGTCTCCATATAACGTTTTTAATAAACTGGATTTCCCCGATCCAGTTTTACCTATTAAATACACAAATTCCCCTTTATGCACATCTATACTTACATTTTCTAGAATAAGATTATGTCCTTGGTATATATTGGCATGTTGTAAAGTAATGATAGGCTCTGTCATAATTAATAGTTGATTATTTTTTATTGGGATACGGTCTTAAATTTTTTTATTCTATGTATTTGTATCCTACTCCTCGTACAGAATGAAAATGTTTTGGAGTTCGGCTGTCTTCTTCAAAGTACTTTCTAAAACTGAGAATAAAATTATCAATTGTTCTTGTTGTTGGATATACATTGTACCCCCAAACGGATTGAAGTATTTTTTCTCTTGTTACTACTTCGTTTTTATGTTCAATAAGCAAGCGCAACAACATAGCTTCTTTTTTACTTAGTGTTATTTTTTTTCCTTGCCAAGTGGTTGCTTCTTGTGCCTTAAAATCTACATAATTTTTTCCAAAAATAACTGTATTAGAAATAGGTTCCTTGTGTTGTAAAAGAGTGCTTTTTTGAATCAGTTTTTGTATCCGCAACAGTAACTCTTCTAAATTAAACGGCTTTGTTAAATAGTCATCCGCACCCACACGTAATCCCAATACTTTGTCAGTGTTGCTGTCCTTCGCACTCAATATTAATATAGGTACTTCTAGGTTTTGAAGACGAACACGCTCAATAATACTTATGCCGTCTATTTCTGGCAACATAATGTCAAGTATAATTAAATCAAAATATTCTTCTTTAATTGCTTTTAGTGCCTTTGTTCCATTATGGGCTGAAGTTACTTCATAACCCTCTATCTCTAGGTTTAATCGTAATGTTTCATGTAAATTTTCCTCATCTTCAACTAATAAAATAGAGGCTTTTTTAGGAGAATTCATCATATAAATAATTTATTCAGCAATAGCGAATTGTATGGCAAAAATACTACCTGTTGGGGTATTATTTGTAATTGTGATTGTAGCATGATGATCTTTTGCTATAGTACGGCATAAATATAAGCCAATGCCTGTACCTTTTGTATGTCTAGTATTTTCATTTCCTATTCGATAAAATTTTTCCCATATTTTAGATTTTTCATTGTCGGGTATTCCAATGCCATAATCAGCAATTGTTAATGTGGCTTTTTTATCTCTTTTAACTAAATTAATATCAATGATTGTGTTTGAGGGAGAATATTTAATGGCATTGTCTATAAAATTATTTGTCATTAGTTGAAGCAGGAGTGGTTCTCCATAAATATTTATTTCTGGCGTTATGTTGCTCTGAATTATTCTATTAGAAAATTGAACTTTAAAGTTTTTAATACTTTCGGCAACAAGTATCGATAAGTTAAATAAATTTTTATGTGTGTTGTACGCTTTTGCTTCTAGTTGGGCACTTACTAAAATATTGCTACATAAATCATTAAGTCGGTCAGCCTCTTGTAATGCAGTTCCAATAAGCTTTTGCTGTTGCTGGCTATCAAGTTTTCTTTTTAATAAGGTTTCTAAATTCAACTTGGCAACAGCTATAGGGGTTTTTAGTTCGTGTGTAACCGCCATCATAAAATTTTTTTGTTGTTGAGAGAGCTTTAATCGTCTTCTCACTATTCTATAAACAAATGTAGCCCCAACAAAAATAACGACTAAAAATGCAACACCTTCTCCAATATATTGATATTGTTTTCTTACTTGCGTTTCGTGAATGTGTTTATTAAGATTGTCGTAAAACACAGGATTGTTCTTTGCACTCACGGATAGTTGTTGAATTTGAAGTTCTGCTATTTGTTTATTTTGCTCTTGAAGTGCAATGAACCACCATATTAAAGCTACTAAAACATATAGGAGTAAAAACCAATATGTAAAGGCTACTATTTTAATTTGTCGTTTACTATTTGGCATGAGTGTGCTACATATTAACCTTTTCCATATGAATGCCAATATTTAACACGTGTGGAAGCGGGTTTGTGCGCATAACATGTGTAAGAGTAAATGTATACAAACCGCTTCTTAATTTAATGGGGGTTTGAGTGATACAAACACGTTGTTCAAATACATCGTCCATACCCGTTCCAAGCCAACCGCTTACATTATTGGCTAAAATTAAATTGACTTGTTGGTGATTGGAGCTATCCTTGTTATACGTTCTACCTATATCAACCCAAATATTATTATAAGCATATGCCTCGGTGTGGCGTATAACAATGTACAACTTGTACAAACTGTTCGTGTCTTGAATATTAAACGAAAAGGATGGATGAAAAGAATATTCCCATTTTTGTTGAGGAATGGTAGTCGTTTTTTCATATAAACCAATATTGGCACATCCCAGCAATAAGAATAACGCGATAAGAGGTAAATATTTTAGCGCAGCTACAGCCGCTGTTTTACAGCTATAAAATGTTAGACACTTGTTCTTTTGCTTTTTCCATTTCATCTTTCATATTTACCACACATTTTTGTATGGCAGCATCGTTGGCTTTAGATCCTGTAGTATTAATTTCTCTACCTATTTCCTGCAAGATAAAACTTAGTTTTTTACCTTTTGATATTTCTTGCTCTTCCAGCGCTGATATAAAATAATCACAATGGCTTTTTAGACGAACCTGCTCTTCGGTAATATCCATTTTTTCTATGTAATAAATAAGCTCTTGCTCAAGGCGGTTTGCATCATAATTATCTTTGCCAACATGCTCTTCAAGCGATCTAACCAAATTCTCCCTTATTTTTTCTTTTCTTGTCGGAGTCAACAAAGCAACTGTTGCTTGTTGAGTTATAATATTGCTTATTCTATTTATTAAATCTTTTTCTAAAAACCTTCCTTCTTGCTCACGATGCTTACGAAGAAGTTCTATGGTTTTTATGATAGCATTTTTTAAACTTTCCCATTCAACTTCTACCAGTGTCTCCATAGCGGGAACTATCACATCAGGTATTTGTAAAATATTTCCCAACATGTTAGACATATCTACTTTTAAATCTTTAGCAAGAATGGCAAGTTGTTCATAGCATGTTTTTATAAGGCTTGTATTTAATGTTACGGGTTTAACACCTCCCGTTTGTTTTAAAAATATGGAACATTCAATAGCACCTCGTAATAAATTTTCGGCTATTATAGAGCGAATATCTAGCTCATACGCTTTTAGTAAGGTAGGTAATTTTACAGAAAGTTCTAATTGTTTTGAATTTAATGAGCGCATCTCTATTACAAATATCTTGTCATCTATAGTGTGTTCTATACGACCATAGCCTGTCATAGAGTATAACATAGTACTATCTTTAGTTAAACTGCGCAATGTAGCAAATGTTTCTGGTGTAATTATATTATTAAACGGCTAATTTTTAGGCCCCATGAATCCTTGTGTGGCAAATAGAATTTTAACACTACACTCAATCGTATTTCTTAAAGCTGTACATTTGCACACCGCGAAATCAATAATATAACTGTTAAATATAATATACTATGGCCACAATTATTCGAGAAAATCTCGATGTATTAAATGATACCCTATCCATCACAGTAGCAAAAAGTGATTATTATACTTCATTTGAGAAAACATTGAATAAGTACAGCAAATCCGCCAACATTCACGGTTTTCGTAAAGGGATGGTTCCTGCTGGGTTAATAAAAAAAATGTATGGTTCTTCTGTTATGACAGAGGAAATTATTCGAACCGTAGAAAAAGAATTACAACAATATTTAATTGCCGAAAAACTTGATATTTTTGCACAACCTCTACCACTAGAAAGCAATATAGAGCACATCAACATAAATAACCCTATTGATTATACTTTTCGCTTTGAATTGGGATTAAAACCCTCTTTTGAGGTAGAAACAGTGCTTGAAAAGGCACATTTGACGCACTACAAAATAGACTCTACAGAGGGGATGATTGATGAAGAAATGCAACGAGTACAAGAAAATTTTGCAACAACCGTTGATCAAGAAGCTGCAACCACGGAAAACCATATTATCAACATACATTTTGAAGAAAGCGATGCAGAAGGAACGGTGTTAGCAAATGGCATAAGCGAAAAAATCACACTTAAAATATCCGATTTTAATACAGACGGGCAGCATTATTTTTTAAATAAGAAAAAGGGAGATATTTTCGTAATAGACCCTAAAATATATATTGATTTTGCAAAAAAAGCTTGGATAGCTAACCAATTAGAAATAAACACTTCAGTAGAGTCCCCCAATAGCAAATATTTCAAAGCAACTATAGAAAGTGTTTTTTTGAGAGAGAAGGCTCCCATTGATGAAACACTTTTTAATAAATTGTATCCCAATCAAAACATTACTACAGAAATAGACTGTAGAAAAAAAATAAAAGAAGACATAGAGATTTATTGGAAAAATCAATGCAATCAAAAATTATATGATGATATTTATCATTATTTATTAGATCATACACCTATTACGCTGCCAGATGGATTTTTAAAAAGATGGCTGCAATATAGTAATGATAAAAAAGAGAAAACGGTAGAACAAATAGAACAGGAATTTCCAAAATTTCAAACACAACTTAAATGGACGTTAATATCAGAAAAGCTAATACAAAAGAATCACGTAGAGGTATCTGCAGAGGAAGTTCAGAACCATATTGCTCAGCAAGTAATTAATTATTATAGATCAATGGGATTGAATTTAGATACGCAAGAAAGCTGGTTAGCTGGGTACATTAATAAATTAATGCAAGACAAGGAAAGGGTGGAGGGTGCTTATCGACAATTACAAGATATTAAATTGTTTGAAATACTTGGCCAACAAGTTAAAACTACTGAGCAGTCCATTAGTCAACAAGAATTTGAAAAAATAACAAGTGAGCATAAACATTAACATTAGATAAATTTCTAGCATTCTACTCCTATATTTGTTGATCTTAATATTATACAATGAATCTATCCAAAGAATTTGAAAATTATGCTATAAAGCACAGACGCATATCTAGTGCTACTTTACATAACTATACCACACATCCTCTCACCAACTTAACTCCATACATTATAGAAGAACGACCCTTAAATGTAGCAAGTATGGATGTTTTTTCTCGGCTAATGATGGATCGAATTATTTTCTTAGGCGAGCCTGTAAACGATTATGTAGCAAACATTGTAACCGCTCAATTATTATTTTTAGAATCGACCGACCGTAATCGAGATATTCAAATGTATATTAATAGCCCTGGAGGTAGTGTTTATGCTGGTTTGGGCATGTACGATACTATGCAAATTATAACCCCTGATATTTCCACCATTTGTACAGGCATGGCCGCCTCTATGAGCGCCATCTTAATGTGTGCCGGCGTAAAAGGAAAACGTACTGCATTGAAACATGCTCGTATTATGTTACATCAGCCAAGTGGGGCAGTAGGTGGGCAAGCTACTGATATTGAAATTACAGTGAATGAAGTAAAAAAAATAAAACAAGAATTATATACCATCATCAGCCATCACACAGGGCAAGATGTAAAAAAAGTAGCCAAAGATTGCGACAGGGATTTTTGGATGAATGCCGATGAGGCCAAGCTATATGGATTGATTGATGAAGTACTTGTTACCAATCCACGTAAAACAACTAATACGGAAAATAAATAGTTTAGATTTATAAAATATTCTATATGCCAACAAAGTACACTGTACATCCATTTAACATGGACGATGAAAATGGAGATGAAGAAGTAAAAACAGATAAACAGCCTGAAGGCGGCTTTTGGTTTAAGAAGATGGACAAGCTCTTCTTCGAAAAGCGCGCCATATACTTATGGGGTGTTGTAGAAGATAAGTCTGCTCGAGATGTGGTAACCAGATTAATGTTATTAGAAGCCGATCAACCAGGTAAAGAAATAAAATTATATATTAATAGCCCTGGTGGGGTAGTTACTGCCGGAATGGTTATTTATGACACAATCAAAATGTTGTCGTCTCCCGTGTCTACAATCTGTATGGGTTTAGCAGCTTCTATGGGCTCCATATTATTGTCTGTAGGATCTAAGGGAAAACGGTTTATATACCCACATGGCGAAGTTATGATTCATCAGCCGAGTTTAGGTGGATATATGCAAGGAGTATCAGCCGATTTGGAAATCCAAGCCCAACAAATCAGAAAAACGAAAGAAATAGGTGCTCGTATTTTAGCTGAAAATTGCGGACAGAAGTATGAAAAAGTATTAAAAGATTTTGAACGAGATTATTGGATGGACGCAAAAGAAGCAATTGAGTATGGTATTGTAGACGCTATGACTCAAAAACTATAAGATAACATCTCTATCTCTCCTTAGACACCTCTAACACAAATAATATTATTCAATGCTCAATAAAGCGTTTTTATATTAATTGAGCTTTTGGTAATTCAGCAGCAAAATATTTTTTATTTAACGCGCTATTTTTTTCTTTGATGATAGATGGAATAAACAATGGATCCGCTCAAACAAGCTATAATAACAGCCAAGGAGATGAATATTGAAATATGAATATCAAAAAATTCTATCAACATTTTTATACCAATAAACATTAGCACAACAGCAATACCTTGTTGTAAATAATCAAACTTGCTTACGGCATCCCTTAATAAGAAAAATAAAGAACGCAATCCCAATACAGCAAAAATATTAGAAGAGTAAATGACTAATATGTCATCATTCGAAAAAGAGATAGTAGCTTTCTCTCTAACCAATGAAACCACTGTAGGTATTGAGTCTAGGGCAAATACAATATCTGTGGCTGCCAAAATAACAACTACTACAGCTAATAATGTAAAAAAAACTTTGCCATTATGTTTTATAACATAACGTCCTTTCGGTTCCAGCTCTGTTATACGAAAATAACTGTTCAAAAATTTGTAAATCTTAGTATCTCCAGGATTGAATTCTTCCTCTTCTTTTTTAATAAATAATTTTATACCTGTATATATTAAAAATGCGCCAAACACATACAACAACCAGTGAAAACGTTCAATCAATTCAACACCTAATGCAATAAATAAAATTCTAAACACAATAGCCATCAAGATGCCCCAAAGCAGTGCCCTTCCAGCATCCAGTTTGTTCACTTTGAAGTAGCTGAAAATAAGTATGAACACAAAAATATTATCAATACTTAAAGACCACTCCATTAAATATGCTGTAATATATTTCGTGGCTAAAACACCACTTTTCTCAACCCATAAAAACACACAAAAGCCAACAGAAAGAGCAACCCAAAAAAGCGTTTGCATAAAGGCTTTTTTTATGGAAATGGGGCTGTTTTTTTTACTCATCAACCCCAAATCAAAAACCAATGCCAATATCAATATCCCACCAAATGTTATATAAACAACCTGATCTACAGACATAATAAAAATTGAAGAACGAAGATACGTTATGGATAATTGAAACGTTAATTAGTCGAAAGTTGTAGAACATCATCGCTTCGCCGGTAATCAATCTTTAGTAAATAAACAATTCAACTTCATAACATACCTTTGCACACTATTTTAGAGTAGTAATATGTCAGTTAAATACAAAACGTTTCAGCAACTTAATTTGCCCTCCATAGAGCAGGAAATAGCATCTGCATGGCAAGATACGAAGGCCTTTGAAAAAAGTGTATCCATACGTGAAGGGTCTACACCCTTTGTATTTTATGAAGGGCCACCCAGTGCTAATGGTATGCCTGGTATACACCATGTTATTTCCCGTACGCTAAAAGATTTGATTTGCAGATACAAAACAATGCAAGGCTTTCAAGTTAAAAGAAAAGCAGGTTGGGATACGCATGGACTACCCGTAGAATTAGGCGTAGAAAAAATGTTAGGTATTACTAAAGAAGATATTGGTAAAAAAATTTCTGTAGAAGACTATAACAATGCATGTAGAAAAGAAGTATTAAAATACAAGGATAAGTGGGATGAGTTAACTCAAAAGATGGGCTACTGGGTTGATTTAAGCGACCCTTACATTACGTTTGATAATAAATATATTGAAACATTGTGGTGGCTACTTAAACAACTGTACAATAAAGATTTATTATACGAAAGCGTAAGCATCCAACCCTATTCACCCGCCGCTGGTACAGGGTTAAGTTCTCACGAGCTTAACCAACCTGGCTGTTATAAAAATGTAAAAGATACAAGCTGTGTGGCCATGTTCTGCCTCCCCAACCCCTCCAAAGGAGGAGCTAATCAAAACCATCATGCTGCAAAATTAATTCATCAATTTGTGCAAAATAGCTGGTCACCCCCCCCCCCTTTGGGGGATAAGGGGGTCGTTTTTTTTCTTGCGTGGACAACCACACCATGGACCCTTCCATCAAATTTAGGGTTAACTGTTGGTCCAAATATTGAATACAGTTTAGTAAAAACATTTAATCCTTATACACATTTACCGATACATGTAATATTAGCTAAAGCCTTATTACATAAATATTTTAAAGCAGAAGGAGAAAATGGGGATTTTGAAAAATATTCCCCCCTCTCCAAAGGAGAGGGTTGGAGTGAGGCCGTTCCATGGAAAATACTACAAACATTTAAAGGAAAAGACCTAGAAGGAATTAAATATGAACAATTATTTTCATATGAAGCCAACACAATAGAAAAAATACAAGAACAAACCCCCAATGCTGAACCATTCAAAATAATCTTAGGCGATTTTGTAACCACAGAAGACGGAACAGGTATTGTACACACGGCCCCAGCCTTTGGTGCAGACGATTTTAAAGTAGGCAAAAAAAATAATTTGGGAATTTTAATACTGGTAGATAAAGAAGGAAAATTTATAGATGGCGTAGGAGAATTTAGTGGCCGCTATATTAAAAATTATACAGATGATCCGAATTATATAGATGTTAATGTAGATATCTCTGTAAAACTGAAAAAAGAAAATAGAGCATTTAAAGTTGAAAAATATGAACACAATTACCCACATTGTTGGCGTACAGATAAACCTGTTATTTACTATCCGTTAGATGCTTGGTTTATAAAAACCACTGCTGCTAAAGAGCGCATGGTAGAACTTAATAAAACCATCAATTGGAAACCAAAAGCCACTGGCGAAGGACGTTTTGGCAATTGGTTAGAAAATATGGTAGATTGGAATTTAAGCCGCAGCCGCTATTGGGGAACGCCATTGCCTATATGGAGAACCGAAGATGGCGCTGAAGAAAAATGCATTGGATCAATAGAGGAATTAACACAAGAATATCAAAGAGCCAAACACTTGAACAATTCAGAATTAAAGGTAGATTTACACAAACCTTTTGTAGATGAAATCGTATTGTTAAGTGATAGTGGAAAATCAATGCATCGCATCCCAGATTTAGTAGATGTTTGGTTTGATAGTGGCGCAATGCCTTATGCCCAATGGCATTATCCTTTTGAAAATAAAAATTTAATAGAAAAAGGCTCCGCATTTCCAGCCGATTTTATCGCCGAAGGCGTGGACCAAACCCGTGGCTGGTTCTATACATTACATGCTTTAGCTGTATTATTATTTGACAGTGTAGCTTACAAAACTGTAGTATCCAACGGGTTGGTGTTAGATAAAGATGGCAACAAAATGAGCAAGCGTTTAGGCAATGTAGTAGACCCATTTGAAACTATAGAAAAATTTGGTGCGGATGCTACTCGTTGGTACCTTATTACTAATGCATCTCCATGGGATAGTTTAAGATTTGACACTAAAGGCATTACAGAAATACAACGTAAATTTTTCGGAACGCTCTATAATACCTATCAATTCTTCACCTTATATGCGAATGTAGATGGTTTTGCTTTCAAAGAAAATTATATTCCATTAAAAGAAAGACCAGAAATAGATCGATGGATATTATCATCCCTCAATACATTAATACAAAAAGTAACAGATAATTTAAACGATTATGAACCTACACAAGCAGGTAGATTAATAGAAGATTTTGTAGATGCACATTTAAGCAATTGGTATGTACGCCTATGTCGTCGTCGTTTTTGGACACCTGCTCGTCAGGGCATCAATAATGGAAATTTAGTAGATGATCATGATAAAATTTGTGCTTATCAAACCCTATATGAATGTTTAGAAGTATTAGCCCAATTAATAGCGCCTATTGCTCCATTTTTTGCAGATTGGCTATTTATCAATTTAAATATGGTTACAAAACGCTATACACAAGTTTCTGTACACCACCTTAATTATCCTAAAGTGAATAATAATGCAATAGATCTACAATTGGAAGAACGTATGCAATTAGCACAAGACGTTTCATCATTGGCCCTTTCGTTACGTAAAAAAGCAAATATTAAAGTACGACAACCACTACACAAAATATTAATTCCAATAACCAATGCAAATAATCAAAATCAAATAGAAAAAGTAGCGAATCTTATAAAAAATGAAATAAACGTCAAAGAAATTCAATATTTAACACAAACAGATGGATTTATTAAAAAGCGGATCAAGCCACATTTTGTAGCCCTTGGAAAAAAATTAGGTTCCAAAATGAAAGCAGTGTCTGCAATTTTAGAATCATTTACACAACAAGACATCATCCAAATAGAAAATGAAGGAAAATATAATGTAATAGTAAATGGAGAAACTGTCGAACTTCAACTGAGTGAGGTAGAAATACAATCAGAAGATATTCCTGGATGGACAGTGGCCAGTAAGGGATTCTTAACCGTTGCGCTAGATATAACCATAAATACGGAACTTATTAACGAGGGAAATGCTAGAGAATTAATAAATCGAATTCAAAAAATAAGAAAAGAAAGCGGATTGGATGTAACAGATCGAATAGAAGTAAAAGTTGTCCACAACGAAGCCCTATACCCTTCAATTAAAGAATTTTCTGATTACATTTGCACA
The DNA here is from genome assembly GCA_964638565.1 of uncultured Chitinophagaceae bacterium. Lineage (GTDB taxonomy): Bacteria > Bacteroidota > Bacteroidia > Chitinophagales > Chitinophagaceae > CAYVXB01. The sequence continues at coordinate 6,727 of CAZXBE010000019.1, read as the reverse complement.
GAAGTTTTGGCAGAGAGGTTAGATGTAGTACCAGAATTAACTAGTGGCGTTGATATTGACGTAAACGACATAACTTTAAAAGTAGCTATCACTAAAAAAAAAGATTAGACTATGGCAACCAAAAAGAAACCGTTCACTAAAAAAGCAACAAAATCTGTAGGCAAAAAACCGGCTAAAAAAGCCGCAGCCAAGAAAACTATGCCAACTAAAAAAGCGACAGCTAAGAAGAAGTCAATACAAAAACCTGGAATAAAAAAACCAGTAAAAGCCGTAAATAAAAAAACAATTAAGGCGATAAAAAAGAGTGCCGCTCCAAAATCAAAGGCTGTAACTAAAAAATCAAGTACTCAAAAGATACTACAAAACAAGAAAGTAGTTAAAAAGATTGCATTAAAGCAACCAGTTATAAAAAAGGTATCAAAAAAGCCTGTCACTACCCAAGCTAAAAAACCATTACCAGTAAAGCAATTGCCTCCTGTTCCAATAGTAAATAAAAAAGTGGAATCTAAGACCCTGGCACGTAAAATGCCAATTGTTATTCCAAAAACATCTGTTCATACATCCGTAAAATACGTTCCCGACTTTATGAAATCTGTTTTAGATAAACCCGTTCAGAACCAAGGAGATGCTATTGTTCGTTACAGTGATGCAGAATTAGCAGAATTTAAAGATCTAATTATGCAAAAATTAGAAGCTGCTAGAAAGGAATTGGCTTATTTACAAGGGCTTATCACCCACAAAGATGAAATGGGTGGAGATGAAACAGAAAATCGTTATATGACAATGGAAGATGGGTCTGTAAGCATGGAAAGAGAACAGTTAAGTCAAATGGCTAGCCGGCAAATACAATTCATTGAGCATTTGGAAAATGCCTTGGCGCGTATTGGAAATAAAACATATGGCATTTGTAGAGTAACAGGAAGATTAATTGATAAAGCTAGGTTAAAAGCTGTACCTCATGCAACATTGAGCATGGAAGCAAAGATGGCAGGTATGAAATAGTTTACCGTGATATTATAAAGCTCAACAAGCCATGCAACACATGCCAAATATGCTGTGTAAAGAAAACTTACGTACTAAATAACCAAACGATTAATAACTTACACAAAAGGTTTTTGATTTAAAATAGACATTAAAGAATAGACTTCTATTAATAATACTCAAAAAATGGTAGTACAGCATGGTTAACTACAAAAACATTAATTGTTTTTTGCTAATGTTATTGCAAGTTTTTCTTTCCACCGTTTGCCATCCAACGTAAACACATCGCAATAAATAATATAAGTGCCTTGTGCGGCTAGGGTAAAGGTATCTGTAGTTCCATCCCACTTAAATGCTCCGCTAGTTCCTAATGTAGCGTTGCGTGCTAGGGTTTTAATAGCACGCCCTTGCAGGTTAAAAATTGTAATGTTGGCTACTGCACCAGATTGATCCATTTGGTAATAGATAAGCGCATAATCTTCAAATCCATCTTGATTGGGAGAAAAAGTTGTAGTTGAAAGAGAGAACTTATTTGTTGTTGTAGCACGTTCTATAAATTGAGAATTGGTGTAGCCAGGGGTGGCAAAACCTGCTGTAGAAGCAGCAGAATGCCAGTTGGCAGCATCATTCGTATTTCCTTCAAACGAAGAGCGCTCTAATGAAACACCTTCTACATCATACAATAATGGGAAATGCCATTTTTCGCTGTAGGCTAAACTATCTATTACTATACCTTGTTTATTGGTTAATACAATTGTTCCCTTATCATTTGGTAAAGATGGCAAAGAGGTACATTCTATAATGCGTTGAGGATCTTTTACCCAATATTGTTTTAATAAAGCGCTTTTATTTTCTGTGCACACGATATAGTCTCGTGGAAATAACAATAAAGGTTGATCAGATAGTTTAAAGGTAGTACCTCCCATTTGTAGAGAAGCGCTCAATAGTAATTGACTGCAATCAATAATTTTATTGGATCGATTATATAACTCAATAAAATCAGATCCACCCGAGGTTGGATTAAACAACATTTCATTAAAAATAATATCTCCAGATTGTGCTACAGATGAAAGTCCTGTTTGTATGGATTGATCATTTATAACCAACCCATCACATCGTTGAATGTCTGATATATGTAGTGTAATTGGTTTTAATTCTTGCAAAGGCGACGATAACTCAAGTAATGCCGTTTGATATAAAGGTGGTGTTGTTTGTACAGCACGTATGGTATAAGCACCCCCATCAATCCTATAGTAGTTAATATTTGTAAGAGAGGTACTATCTGTAGGATGATTGAATGTTACTTGTAATTGTGTAGGTAATAAAGGTATACAGGACATTATTTTCAATTCGTGTATAGTTGCATTAGATTGATATGTGCTGTTTGATTTTCCGGGGGTTCCGCCTTGTGCATTACTGCTCGATGTCCAATTGCCATCTATAATACAGTATGTTGCTGTATCCTTTAATTCTAAACTCCAGCCACCATTTTGTTTAATGCTGTTTTCATGCATTGTAGTCGTATAATAGATGCTATGTATTATATTGTTTGATGGATTGCGTAATGTTATGGTGTCGCCTGTATTATTTAAACTAGGAAAACTAGAAACACCGATTATAGAAATAGTATTTGGAAATAAAGCAACATTCGTTTGACTACACACAACTGCATAACTGTAAGCTGGAAGGGTATTTTTTAATGTGGTTGTGCTTGAACCCACAGTTAATTTCCATCCATCTAATACAAAAGGGAATGCCGTACGATTATAAATTTCAATGTATTCTGCATTAGGTAATTGAACTACAGGATCCGGATCGGCCATAATTTCTGTAATCAGCAAATCATATTTTTCTGGATTATTCCAAAGAATAGATTGATTATATATTTTTAAAGCATTGCCTTCTACATCAGCAATGTTTTTTAATGTTAATGAATAAAATGTTTTACTGGTAAGGGGTTTCTTTAACATTAACTGTATGGTATTGTTGTTTAAAAATAAAAAGGTATCGATAGGTATATCAGGTATAATACTCAAGGAGTCTTTATATACAGATAATCTATTGATAGGCTCAGAAAAATGTATGTTGATTTGTTGCGCTTGTTTTACTTCTACAGTAGTAACTATTGGCGGTGTAACATCTGGTGTGTATGGGCTAAGAATAATATCATCAAAGAAATGTTTTTCAAAAAAACTATTGGTTGATTGTCGAACGGCAATACCAACATAGTTACCCATACTATAGGTATTGTCTATTGTTTTACCTTCTATTGTCCATTGATTATTTGTGGCAGTAGAATCCCTCCATAATGTCCAACTGTAGTCTTTTTTTCTGATTATTTTTATGGACAGTCTATTATCGGTTTTATTAAGCACGCCATCTTGCCCATCAATAATTTTTGTACTACTACCATCTTTATTTTTTCTATATAAAGAAATTTCATCTTGTGTATTTCCTAGTCTAACAAAATATCCTACACAACTCGTTTTAGTAATATCAGCACTATCTGCTTGCAAATAAACATCAACATAGTTTGTGGAAGACGGATTAAAATCTAGCTGTACAGTAAATTGCCATTGTTGTGCAACTTGTATGGAAGTAAGCGTAGAAATACCAAATAAGCTATTAGGAGTTGTATTAGCGCTTTGTAATTGCCCTGTGGCGCTTGTTTTCCAGGTATTGGGTGTAAATACCCATCTATTTGGAAGATTTAAGTCGCCATCATTAAAATCTTCTACCAACTGAGCGCTTAAATGATGAACGAATAGCAGGCTTAAAAAAATACAAGAGCTTTTTTTCATACAATAGGATATAGTTGTTTTGGTTGTTGAGTGAATATATAATCAAGCGCAATACTAGTACAACAAAAAACAGAAACAGAAGGTTTAATCGATTAATTCAATTTTGAAATTCTATATCAAAATTTTGAGAATACAACTTTTCCCTTACCTTTGCCATCCTGAAAAATAGGCGTAATGGTTACTTATTCGATGTTTTCATTTGTTGTTTATATAAGATAAGGGTAAATTAAAGTAACCATGTGTACGAGGAAAGTAGTTTAGAGTTAAAGGCCGCTTTAGCTCAGCTGGTAGAGCAACTGATTTGTAATCAGTAGGTCGCTGGTTCGATTCCGGCAAGCGGCACACATATTTGTTTTAAATGTTGAGTTATATATTATTGAGTAGAATTTTTGTTCTAATTTAAGATATAAAATGTACCATTTAAAGTAATGCTTGGGCAGGTTCCAGAGCGGCCAAATGGGGCGGACTGTAAATCCGCTGTCTACGACTTCAGTGGTTCGAATCCACTCCTGCCCACAGTTCTTTTTTTTGTTATGTTGCGTGTTGTATTTTAAATGTTCAATGCTAAATCGCAAGAAAATAAGCACTTCTAATTCAACATAATTCTTGCGGGAGTAGCTCATTTGGTAGAGCGATAGCCTTCCAAGCTATAGGCAGCGAGTTCGAGCCTCGTCTCCCGCTCAAAATGGTTATTGGCAATTGGTATATGGTAATTAGCTAGAAAAGTTGTACTAATTTCTGTTTACCAACAAGTCAATTGCTTTCAACTACTGACTATAAAGGCTGTTGTAGCTCAGGGGTAGAGCACTTCCTTGGTAAGGAAGAGGTCGTGAGTTCAATTCTCATCAACAGCTCTACTTAGAAGAGAAAGTTGCAAAGTGTAATTAAGTAAAGTAATGTATAAAAACTTTTAAATAATCAATAAATACTTGTAGCTTGCAGCCCCAAAGCGTGTAGCTAATTTTAAAACCACAACTAAAAACAGATATAACATGTCAAAAGAGACCTTTAAGAGGGATAAACCTCACGTAAACATTGGTACTATTGGGCACGTAGACCATGGTAAAACCACTTTAACTGCTGCTATCACTTCTATTTTGTCAAAAAAAGGATGGGCAGAGGCTAAAAAATATGATGAAATTGATGCTGCTCCCGAAGAAAAAGAACGCGGTATTACAATCAATACAGCACACGTAGAGTACCAAACAGAAAAACGGCACTATGCACACGTGGACTGTCCTGGTCACGCTGACTATGTAAAGAATATGATTACTGGTGCTGCGCAGATGGATGGTGCTATATTGGTTGTGGCTGCTACAGACGGACCTATGCCACAAACAAAGGAGCATATTCTTTTAGCTCGACAAGTAGGTGTTCCTCGTATGGTTGTTTTTATGAATAAAGTTGATCTTGTTGACGATCCAGAGTTAATTGAACTTGTAGAGATGGATATTCGTGAAATATTAACTAAAAATGGTTTTGATGGTGATAATACACCAATTATTAAAGGTTCTGCTACAGGAGCATTGGCTGGAGAAGATAAGTGGGTGAAAGCTGTTGAAGAGTTAATGAATGCAGTAGATGAATATATTCCATTGCCTCCACGTCCAATCGATCAACCATTCTTGATGTCTGTAGAAGATGTATTTACAATTACAGGTCGTGGTACAGTTGCTACTGGTCGTATTGAGAGAGGTATTATCAAGGTAGGTGAGTCTGTAGAAATTGTAGGATTGCGTGAAAGCTCTATGAGTTCTACAGTAACAGGAGTAGAAATGTTTAAAAAATTGCTAGATCAGGGTCAAGCAGGGGATAATGCTGGTTTATTATTGCGTGGTGTAGAGAAAAAAGATATTCGTCGTGGAATGGTTATTTGTCAACCTAAGTCTATTACGCCTCATACAGATTTCAAATGTGAAGTATATGTTTTAAGTAAGGATGAGGGTGGAAGGCATACGCCATTCTTCCAAAAATATCGTCCACAATTTTACTTCCGTACAACAGACGTAACAGGTGAAGTAGAGTTAAACCCTGGCACAGAAATGGTTATGCCTGGCGATAATACCTCACTTACTGTAAGATTGATTCAACCTATTGCAATGGAAAAAGGATTGAAATTTGCCATTCGTGAAGGTGGACGTACTGTTGGAGCAGGACAAGTTACAGAGATCTTAAAGTAAAATTTCTTTGTACAAACCGTGCAGAGGATATTTTATAATCAAATTTTGTAGTATATTTGCTACCAATTCTAAAAGCTATTAGCAGACACGCTGATAGCTTTTAGCTTTCTACGGGCATAGTTCAATGGTAGAATAGCGGTCTCCAAAACCGTTGATACGGGTTCGAATCCTGTTGCCCGTGCTTGTTAGGTTGATAATGTGCCCGTAAATGGCAAATAAAAAGACGTTTAATTACTTATTATATTTTACTATATGAAAAAAATTTCTCATTACATTAAAGACTCTTACCATGAGCTAATACAAAAAGTAACTTGGCCAACATGGATACAATTGCAACAATCTACAGCTATTGTGCTTGCAGCTACGTTGATAATAACAGCAATAGTTTCTGTTATGGACTTTGGCTCTCTTTCTGTATTAAAACTTATTTATTCAATTTTTAAATAGTCTTAAAAATGGTGGAAACAATAACACAACAAGAAACAAAATGGTATGTGCTTCGAGTAGTAAGTGGTAAGGAACGTAAGGTAAAAGAACAATTGGATAAAGAAATTGCTCGTAATGGTTGGAATGCTGTTATAAAACAAATTTTTTTACCGATGGAAAAAGTGTATAAGGTTCAAAATGGTAAAAAGGTTATGAGAGAAAAAAATTACTTTCCAGGATATGTAATGCTTGAGGTATTAGAGGGAAAACTGAGCGACGATATTGTACATTATATTACCAATGTAACCAATGTGATGCATTTTTTAATTTATTTTCTTT
>CAZXBE010000018.1:0-21414 GCA_964638565.1 uncultured Chitinophagaceae bacterium | reverse complement strand
TTGCAGAAACAAATAACATCGCAGAACTGTTTTTACATGCGGCTACGCAATAGCCACTACCTATACAAGCTGCTGCTGCAAAGTAAGCATCACTTTTTTCTTTTTCAATGGGTAATGTATTTGCATCTACTCCATTACCTGTATTAACAGAAATATATCCGCCTGCTTGAATAATTCTATCAAATGCTGAACGATCAACCATTAAATCTTTAATAACCGGGAAAGCCTTTGCACGCCAGGGTTCTACAACAATGGTATCTTGATCTTTAAAAGCTCGCATGTGTAATTGGCATGTTGTATTGGCCTGCCATGGGCCATGCGGTTTGCCATTAATATACATAGAACAGGCTCCACAAATGCCTTCTCTACAATCATGATCAAATGTAATAGGGTCTTTACCTTCTACAATTAATTGTTCATTTAATACATCGAACATTTCTAAAAAAGACATTTCGCTAGAAATATTTTTTACCGAATAGGTTTCAAATGTTCCTTTTTCAGTTTGATTTTTTTGACGCCATACTTTTAAAGTAAGGTTCATGGTATAATGTTCCATATTATATTTTAATAGTTATAAAAGTATTTTATATTCATTGCTAAAAACTTTTTTTAAATTGAGGTGTTTTCCCAAAGTTGATTAATAATCCTAATTCGATTTTTGCTGCTTTAAGATAATTTGTTAATTGAGCTTCATGCTCTTCTGCTAAGCCTTCAGCGGCTTTTAGTTCAATGATTACTAAATTGCTTACAATCAAATCAGCAAAATATACTCCAACATTAACGCCATCATAATAGACTTTGACTGGAATTTGGTTCGCTACATTCAAATTCATTTTTTTTAATTCAATTAGCAATGCACTTTCGTATACTTTTTCTAAAAAGCCATAACCCAGTTTGTTATAAACGGTATAAAACGCTTTAATAATTTTATCCGTTAAATCCGAATGTTTATAGCTAGGTTTCATTGTAATTTTTTTATAGAACGCAGACCGTTATGATTGTCAAGATTTACCATGATGTATTCATGAATATCATGATAAATCTGCGTTCTATTGTTAAAATTATTTATATGAACGTTGACTCGGCTTCACCACCTCGTACTTTAATTCTTCTTTATATAAGTTCCAAGTATGCTCATTTTTATACTCCCAAACAGATACATACATAAATTGATTATCATCGCGTAAGGCTTCTCCATCCTGAGTTTGATACTCTTCTCTAAAATGCCCTCCACAACTTTCGTTACGTTCCAAAGCATCTTTACACATTAATTCACCTAACTCAATAAAATCTGCTACACGATTCGCTTTATCTAATTCAGGATTCATTTCATTAATACTTCCAGGTATTTTTACATTAGTCCAAAATTCTTTTTTCAATGCTTGTATTTCTTGTATGGCTTGTTCTAGCCCTTGTTTATTGCGAGCCATGCCACATTTATCCCACATAATTTTTCCTAATCGTTTATGAAAACTTTCAACCGTTTGTGTGCCTTTAATATGCATTAAAGTATGTATTCTGTCAGCTACAGCTTTTTCTGCTTCTTCAAATGCAGGATGAGAAATTTCGATAGGTTTATTATAAATTTCATCAGCTAAATAATTGCCTATGGTGTATGGTATTACAAAATAACCATCAGCTAGCCCTTGCATTAAAGCACTTGCTCCCAATCGGTTAGCACCATGATCACTAAAGTTTGCTTCTCCTAAAGCGTATAATCCAGGAACGGTTGTCATCAATTCATAATCTACCCACAAACCACCCATGGTATAATGTACTGCGGGATAAATACGCATAGGTACTTCATACGGATTTTCGCCTGTAATTTTTTCGTACATATTAAACAAATTGCCATATTTTTCTTTTACTACTTCTTTACCTAATGCAATAATTTCTTCTTTAGATAAATTTTCTTTCCCTTCTTTTCCTGCTTCTGTTTTGCCATAACGCTCTATAGCCGCAGCAAAATCTAGATACACAGCTTGTTTGGAAGTACCCACGCCATAACCTGCATCGCAGCGATCTTTAGCGGCTCTCGATGCTACGTCTCGTGGCACAAGATTGCCAAATGCGGGATATCTTCTTTCTAAATAATAATCTCTTTCATCTTCTGGGATATTGGTAGGGTTTCTATCATCACCTTGTTTTTTAGGCACCCAAATTCTTCCATCATTACGTAACGATTCTGACATCAATGTTAATTTACTTTGGTGATCGCCACTAACGGGAATACAAGTAGGATGTATTTGTGTGAAGCAAGGATTGCCCAAAAACGCACCTTTTTTATGTGCTTTCCAAGCTGCTGTAACATTGCTTCCCATGGCATTAGTACTTAAATAAAATACGTTGCCGTAACCACCACTGCACAGTAATACTGCATGACCGAAATGACGTTCAAGTGTTCCGCTTATTAAATCTCTCGCAATAATGCCTCGAGCTTTACCATCTATAACAACTACATCTAACATTTCATGACGGCTATACATTTGTACATTACCCAATGCTACTTGGCGTTCTAAAGCCTGATATGCGCCAATTAATAATTGCTGTCCAGTTTGTCCTGCAGCATAGAATGTACGTTGAACCTGTGTTCCACCAAATGAACGATTACTCAATAAACCACCATACTCACGTGCAAAAGGAACACCCTGTGCCACACACTGATCGATAATGTTTGCACTCACTTCTGCCAAGCGATGCACATTGGCTTCTCTTGCTCTATAATCACCGCCTTTAATGGTATCATAAAATAAACGATATACAGAGTCGCCATCATTTTGATAATTTTTTGCGGCATTGATGCCTCCTTGTGCGGCAATACTATGTGCACGACGTGGAGAATCTTGAAAGCAAAATGCTTTTACTTTATATCCCATTTCTCCTAAAGAGGCTGCTGCACTGGCTCCTGCCAAACCAGTTCCCACCACAATAATTTCTAATTTACGTTTATTGGCAGGGTTTACCAATTTGCAATGGCCTTTGTAGTCTGTCCATTTTTTATCTATCGATCCTTCTGGAATTTTTGCATCTAGCATATTGTGTTATGTTGAATGTTGTATGTAAAATGTTGAATGATTTTTTTATGTTGAGTAAATGTTTTTTATTGAATCCATCCAAAATAAAAACTAATTGGCATCATAATAAAAGCAAGTGGTACTATAATTGAAAATGCATACCCTAAACATTGCGCCATTTTATGATACCGTTTATTATGTACGCCTAGTGTTTTAAATGCACTTTGAAAACCGTGTGCTAAATGGTAAGCTAATGAAATACAACCCAAAGTATATATTGTTACGACCCACCATTCTGAAAACTCTTCACGCATTTCAGCGTATAAATCATGGTATTCATGACCATTATACACAACCGCTTTTAATTCTTCAATATTGCCTATGCCTCCTAGTCGGCTAGGGGTCCAAAAATGATAAATATGTATAACTAAAAATAATAATATGATGGTTCCTAATAATCCCATGCTTCTGCTATACCATTTACTTCCTTTGTTTCCATAGTTGATGGCATAAGAGGTTCCTCGTTTAATTCTATTGGTGGCTGTTAGCATATAGCCTTGTATAATGTGCAGAAAAAAACCGAGAAACAAGCCAATTTCTAAAATGCGGGGCACTACCATACTGCCCATAAAATGTGCTGCCTTATTAAACATTTCGCCTTTATCATTTGCCCATATACAAGCGTTTAATCCAGCATGTACTATTAAAAAAAGAATAAGAAAGACTCCCGTAAAAGCCATGATTAATTTTTTACCTATAGAAGATGTAAATACTTGTTTCCAGATCATATAGTTGTAGTAGTTAGATTTTATGCAAAAGTACGTTGGGAAAGATTAAGTGGCAAAGCATATTTATTAAGATCTTATCTATTTAAAACGAAAAATTGATTTCTTCACTTATCTTTGCCACAACTTATCCGGAAAGATGGAGGGAATAGGCCCGATGAAGTCTTAGCAACCCAAGCGGGTTGGGTGCTACATCCTACTTAGCATAGCTACACACGCTAAGAAAGATAGGTAAGAAGAATGTTTCTTATTTCTTCCAGCTTTCCGGTAGTATAATTTAAACAACCATGGATTATAAAGAATTATGTTCTTCCTCCTATGGGGGAATGAACGGAGGCCAATTGGAAGAAATTATCCAACAAAAAATACTCATTTTAGATGGTGCTATGGGCACTATGATACAACGCCACAAATTAGCAGAAGCCGATTATCGTGGGGAGCGCTTTAAAAATTTTCCTAAAGACCAAAAAGGAAATAATGACTTGCTATGTATTACCCAACCAACAATTATTAAAAACATTCATTTAGCATATCTAGAAGCGGGTGCAGATATTCTAGAAACCAACACCTTCAATGCGAATCGTATTTCTATGGCTGATTTTGGCATGGAATATTTAGTAAGTGAGCTTAATATAAGTGCGCTTATTTCTGCTAAACAAGCTGTTGAAGAATACAAGAAAAAGCATGGCGATAGGCCCATTTTTATAGCTGGAGCAATAGGGCCAACCAATAAAACAACCTCTATTTCACCCAAAGTAAATGACCCAGGATATAGAGAAGTGGATTTTGATTTTTTAGCTGAGATATATGAAGAGCAAGCTATTGCTTTAATTAATGCAGGTGCAGATATTTTATTAGCAGAAACTATTTTTGATACGCTCAATGCTAAAGCTGCATTTTGGGGTATTGAAGAAGCTTTTGAAAAAACCGGAAAACGTTTACCGCTTATGGCCTCCGGAACAATTACCGATAATAGTGGCAGAACACTTTCTGGACAAACTACAGAAGCATTTTTAATTTCTCTTTCACATGTTCCGTTATTTAGTATTGGGTTGAATTGTGCGCTGGGGGCTGAACAACTCACGCCTTATTTAAAAATTTTAGCAAAGCAATCTCCTTTTCACGTAAGTGTGTATCCCAATGCTGGATTACCGAATGCATTTGGTGGATATGATCAAACCCCAGAAATGATGGCTGAACAAATAGAAATTTTTCTATCGCAACATATGGTAAATATTATTGGAGGCTGCTGTGGTACAACACCTGAGCATATTAAAGCAATTGCAGAGAAAGCAAAGCAGTATAAGCCGAGGCCTTTGACTGTTAAGAACCTTGCGTAATTTAGCAACTAGTCATCTCGAGTGAAGTGAAACTATCTGCTGTTGTAGATTTGAGGCTGCTTGTAGTATAGATTCAGATTGCTTCTCACGCCGCAGGCGTGAGAAGCAATGACGGGCAATGATTTATAATTCAGCAGTGACGAGAAAATAAATGAATATGCAAAAAGGAGGCACAGTTTATATAATTACAAATGTTCATAATACTATTTTGTATACAGGTGTAACAGCTAATTTGATCGCAAGAATACAAGAACATAGAGAAAAGAAATATGTTAATAGCTTCACAGCAAAGTATAATGTGTACAAATTAGTTTATTGTCAAAGCTTTTCAACTATTGAAGAAGCTATAGCGGAAGAAAAAAGAATCAAAGCTGGTAATAGAACACAAAAGATAAAATTGATTGAAAGTATAAATCCATCGTGGAAAGATTTGTGGGAAGAAGTTAGTAAATGGTAATATGTAAACTCGTCATTGCGAAAAAATATGCAAAGCTTTGCGTGTAAGCATTTTTGAAGCAATCTGCACCGAGATTAACAACATGTTGAAGTTTATAGATGCAGATTGCTTCACCAAGCTACGCATGGCCTGCAATGAGGACCTGTTGATAAATTGCTGAGTAGCGCTATAACTGTACAAGTGAGTGACACAACGAAGCTTCATAGTAGTACTAAATTGACAACATAAATACTATCATTAAAATGAGATAGACCATAAAATATATGAGTATAATGCAATTAAGTGGATTGGAAGCTTTGGTAATTCGACCCGATTCCAATTTTATTAATGTAGGAGAACGAACAAATGTAACGGGTTCAAAAAAATTCTTGAACTGTATTCAATCAAACAATTACGAAGCAGCTTTAAAAATTGCTCGAGAGCAAGTAGAAGGCGGCGCTCAAATTATTGATATTAATATGGATGAAGGATTGATTGATGGTAAAGAAACCATGATTACATTTTTACGATTGATTGCTTCAGAACCAGATATATCAAGAGTTCCCATTATGATCGATTCTTCTAAATGGGAAATTATTGAAGCAGGTTTGAAAAATGTACAAGGCAAAGCGATTGTAAATTCTATCAGTTTAAAAAATGGAGAAAAAGAATTTATCGATCATGCGAAAAAAATAAAAAAATATGGCGCGGCTACTATTGTAATGGCATTTGATGAAAAAGGACAAGCCGATAGCTTTGAGCGACGTATTGAGATTTGTGAACGTTCCTATCGTTTATTAGTTGATGTCGTACAATTCAATCCAGCAGATATTATTTTCGATCCTAATATTTTTCCTGTAGCTACTGGTATGGAAGAACATCGCTCCAATGCAATAGATTTTTTTAAAGCTACGCATTGGATAAAACAACATTTACCACATGCTTCTGTATCAGGTGGAGTAAGCAATGTATCGTTTTCATTTAGAGGAAATGATAAAGTAAGAGAAGCGATGCATTCGGCTTTTTTATATCATGCTATACAACAGGGTATGAATATGGGTATTGTAAATCCTGCACAATTAGAAGTGTACGAACAAATTGATAAAGAACTATTAGAAAAAGTAGAAGATGTGTTATTAAATAGGAGAGAAGATGCAACAGAAAGATTAGTAGAATTGGCTGAACAATACAAAGGTCAGTCTACACAAAAAAATCAAAAAGAAGAAGCGTGGAGAAATTTTTCGGTAGAAAAAAGACTAGAACACGCTTTGGTAAAAGGCATTACAGATTATATAGATCAAGATATAGAAGAAGCGAGACAAAAAATTGCTCGCCCATTAGAAGTTATTGAAGGCCCATTAATGGATGGAATGAATGTAGTAGGAGAGCTGTTTGGTTCAGGAAAAATGTTTTTACCACAAGTAGTTAAAAGTGCAAGAGTAATGAAGAAAGCCGTAAAATACCTTGAACCGTTTTTAGAAGAACAAAAAAATACACACATAAAAAAAAATAATTTTAAAATTTTGTTGGCAACTGTTAAGGGTGATGTGCACGATATTGGAAAAAATATTGTGTCGGTTGTTCTAGCCTGTAATAATTATGATATCGTAGATTTAGGTGTAATGATACCAGCAGAAACGATTCTACAAAAAGCAATAGAAGAAAAAGTAGATCTTATAGGATTGAGCGGATTAATTACACCTTCTTTAGATGAAATGATCAATGTAGCGCAAGAAATGGAACGAAAGAAAATGAATATTCCTTTGTTGATTGGTGGTGCTACCACTTCTAAAATGCACACCGCATTAAAAGTAGCATCTGAATATTCAGCTCCAGTAATACATGTATTAGATGCTTCTAAATCGGTAACGGTAGCGAGCTCCCTATTATCTGAGCAAAAAAATACATTTACTGCTGCTATTAAAGAAGAGTATAAAAAATTAAAAGAAGGCTATTTAAATAGAAAAACAGATAAAGAATACATTCCTTTAGAAGAAGCCAGAAAAAATAAATTTAAGATAGATGAAAATTATGAACCAGCTATTCCTAAACAATTAGGCGTACAAAAATTTACACATTATCCTTTACAAAAAATTATAGATTATATAGACTGGACACCCTTTTTTCAAGCATGGGAATTGCATGGAAAATTTCCAGCAATTTTAAAAGATGTAAAAGTAGGAGTGGAAGCCACTAATTTATATAACGATGCACAAGAGCTATTAGCAGAGATAGTGCAACATAATTTATTTGAAGCCAGAGCTTTAATAGGCTTATTCCCAGCCAACGCTACAGAAAAAGATGATATTGAAGTGTATGATGAAAAAGAAAAACAAACAGCCGTTTTTCACACATTACGACAACAAAATAAGAAACAATCAGGCTTACCTAATTTAAGTATTGCCGATTTTTTACTTTCTAAAAACGGTAACAAAAAAGATTATATCGGGTGTTTTGCCTGTACCATTGTTGGAGCAGAAGAATTAGCTAAAAATTACGAACAACAGCAAGATGATTATAAAGCCATTATGATAAAAGCCTTAGCAGATAGAATGGCAGAAGCCTTAACCGAATTGATGCATGCAAAAATTAGAAAAGAAATTTGGGGATACGCACCTGGTGAGAATTTACAAAACGAAGCATTGATTGCAGAACAATACCAAGGTATTCGTCCAGCACCAGGCTATCCTGCTTGCCCAGACCATTTAGAAAAACAAACTATTTGGAAATTATTAGATGTAGAAAAAAACATTGGTACAATATTAACGGAAAGCATGGCCATGTATCCCGTTTCGTCTGTATCTGGTTATTATTTTGCTCATCCCGAAAGTAAATATTTTGGTTTAGGAAAAATTACTCGAGATCAAGTTATTGATTATGCGGAAAGAAAAAATATTTCTGTAACAGAAACAGAAAAATGGTTAAGGCCGAATTTAGGGTATTAAGTTATATTAATTATGCGAATCAAAGGTTCACATTAATTGTTTTTTTAATAAGTATTGATTGATGCTAACAAATACCATAATTATCATTGGCGGTGGAGCAGCCGGTTTTTTTTGTGCAGTTAATACTGCAAGATTGAACCCGAACACCAAAGCTATCTTACTTGAAAAGACGTCTAAATTTTTAGCTAAAGTTCGAATTTCAGGTGGTGGTCGATGTAATGTTACCCATCATTGTTTCGATAATCGGGAACTGGTAAAAAATTATCCTCGTGGTGAAAAAGAATTGAATACCTGTTTCAATCGTTTTTCAGTAATGGATACTATACAATGGTTTGAAGAGCGGGGAGTTAAATTAAAAACGGAAGAAGATGGTCGTATGTTTCCGGTTACCGATAATTCTGAAACGATTATCCATTGCTTATTGCAAGAAGCTCAAAAGTGTAATGTGGATATACGAACAAATTGTGCCGTACACAAAATTATTCCTAATACATCAACAAATACATTTACACTCATCTTAGCCAATGGAGCATTATTGCACTGCAACAAATTAGTAATAGCTACTGGGGGAAATGCTAAAAAAAGCAATTACGATTGGTTGCATGAATTAGGTCATACCATTGAAGAACCTGTCCCATCTTTATTCACATTCAATATTCCTAATAACAAATTAACTGAGCTTATGGGAGTATCTGTTGCACAAGCTAAAGTAAAAATCGTTGGTCATAAATTAGAGTATCAAGGACCGTTGCTTATTACACATTGGGGATTGAGTGGTCCGGTTATATTAAAATTATCAGCATGGGGTGCAAAATTGTTGAGTACTTTAAACTACAATTTCACTATTCAACTTAACTGGGTTCCAACATTTAATGAAGAAAAATTACGAATGGAATTTGATAATATGCAAAGAAAAAATTCAGCAAAATTAATTATTAATACACATCCATTTAGTTTGCCAAAACGGCTATGGGAATATCTTTTGCATAAAGCAGAAATTTCCAAACAGCTTCGTTGGGCTGATATATCTAAACAAAAAATAAATGTTTTAATTGAGGTATTAATAAAGGATGAATATATTGTAGCTGGTAAAACTACATTCAAAGAAGAATTTGTTACTTGTGGGGGAGTAAGTCTAAAAGAAGTAGATTTTAAAACCATGCAAAGTAAAATAGTCCCCAATCTATATTTTGCAGGAGAGGTACTTAATATTGATGGAATAACAGGAGGTTTTAATTTTCAAAATGCTTGGACAACCGGCTGTTTGGCTGCTATGGCTATGTGTTGATTTTTTACATACTAATTTAACATCTGTACGGTTTATGATTTTTCGTAAAACATATATTTTATACTTTCTTTTTTGGTACACTACATCTACTTTTTCACAAGTAAATAAATTGCTTGTAGTTAACTATAAAAAATATCTAACGGAAATACGGGCTGATAGCAACAATCGACTTATAGGGATTAAAGAATTAATTCCTGATGTGCAAATAGATTTACGATATGCTACTACTAATAATTTTACTAAAAAGATATTATATCCTCCACAGGCAAGAGCGTACGTACGACTTCCTGTTGCTAAAGCATTGGTTGCTGTACAGCAACAGTTAAAAAAATATAGATTAGGATTAAAAATATATGATGCTTATAGACCGTATGCTGTATCAAAGAAAATCTGGTTATTGGTACAAGATGAACGTTATGCAGCCAATCCTGCAAATGGAAGTGGTCATAATAAAGGCTTATCAGTTGATATAACATTGATTGATCTATCTACCGGCGTTGAATTGCCTATGCCTACAGCATTTGATAACTTTAGCGATACGGCACATCTTACATTTATACAACTGCCTAAACACATATTGGAAAATAGAACATTATTGCGAACTATAATGGAGCACAATGGATTTAAGGGCTTAAGTACAGAATGGTGGCACTATACATTTATTACCTCAGAGTCTTTTTCTGTACTAGATCTTTCTTTTAAAGAAATCGCTTCAATATTCAAATAGAATAGGGATTAACTTCTTATCTTGTGTGCATCCAACTTATTCACAGCATACTACTAGAATTGAACGATGAAGATTACAGATCACATAAAAAATGC
Source organism: uncultured Chitinophagaceae bacterium (assembly GCA_964638565.1). Taxonomy (GTDB): domain Bacteria; phylum Bacteroidota; class Bacteroidia; order Chitinophagales; family Chitinophagaceae; genus CAYVXB01. The sequence continues at coordinate 10,784 of CAZXBE010000018.1, read as the reverse complement.
GCATCAAAAGACATTATTTTCTTTTGAAATTTTACCTCCTAAAAAAGGAGAAAATATTAACGATCTCTACATATCTATTGATCCATTAATGGAGTTTAAGCCACCTTTTATTGATGTAACCTATCATAGGGAGGAATATGTGTATAAAGACAAGGGCAATGGATTGTTAGAAAAGCAAGTTATTCGTAAACGACCTGGTACCGTGGGTATTTGTGCTGCAGTAATGAATCGCTACAAGGTAGATGCAGTACCGCATGTAATTTGTGGGGGGTTTGATAAAGAAATTACAGAGAATGCATTAATTGATTTTCATTTTTTAGGCATTGATAATGTTTTAGTACTAAGGGGTGACGCTGTTAAAACAGAAAAAGAGTTTGTGCCTGAGCGTAATGGACACAAGTATGCTAGTGAATTGTTAGATCAGGTTATTAAACTTAATAGAGGTATCTATTTGGATGAGGATGTTATAGATTCTGCACCTACTCATTTTTGTATAGGAGTAGCTGGTTATCCCGAAAAGCATTTTGAAGCGCCTAATTTTGACATGGATGTACATTATTTGAAGAAGAAGATTGATATGGGAGCACATTACATTGTAACACAATTGTTTTTTGACAATAAAAAATATATTGATTTTGTAAATAAATGTAGAGAAGCGGGTATAACTGTTCCAATCATTCCAGGTATTAAACCAGTTACAATAAAAAAACATCTTTCTATATTACCTAATATTTTTCATATTGATTTACCACAAGCATTAGTATTGGAAATGGAAAAGTGTAAAGACAATCAACAAGTACGAGAGTTAGGTATAGAATGGTCTATTCAACAATGTAAAGAACTAATGCAATTTGGAGTACCTGTTTTACATTTTTATTCTATGGGTAAAACAGATAATATTTATCAGATTGCGAAAGCGTTATTTTGAACTTTTGATTTGATCTCATAAGTATAAAAATTTTTCTAATTCATAATTATTTAAGCCAATTTCATTTAGTGATACATTAAATGAAATTGCTTTTGATTTTATTAAATCAAGTGTAGAATAAAGGCTAAATATTTGCCTCTTTAAAAAGTTTTTTTCACTACTAGAAGTATTTTTTAGCATTTCTTGATGTAATTTTTCTAAACCTTCTTTTAGTAAAAAAACTAAATCTTTTAAAAAATATTTGTATCGACCTATTAATAATGGAAAAGCGTATAATTACTCATTTATTGATATCCTGATTCTTCTTTTTGCTCTTTGTCTTTACCTCCGAATAGTTGCTTAAAAAAACCTTTCTTTTTTTTAGGGGTATCTTCTTTTTTTTCTATAGGTTGTTCATATTCAGTGGTAGAGTTGCCAGATTCTTGAGCCGCTTTTCGTATTTTTTCTTCTTCAGGTGTAAGTTTAGACTCTGGCGAAACGTATTCCGTACCTCCTCGGCCTTCTGTTACAGGAGCATAATCTTCAGCTTCTCCATTTTCTACATTATTTCCTCCGGTATCACTTTCATTATACATATAAAAATCTTTGTTTAGATAATCATACATGATGCTATCCTTTTTGAAAGTTTTGGGTTTAGTAAATTTTGCATTTTTATTTATGCCTAATGTTTTATCTGCGTACACTTTTTTGAAAAAATAAGCCCATACAGGCATGGCTGCAAAAGCACCTTGGCCATAGTAGCTGTTGTTTATACGAATAAAATTATTATCGCAACCAACCCATGCACCTGCTAATAATTGCGGTGTGTAGCCCATAAACCAGGCATCTGTATTATCATTGGTTGTACCTGTTTTAGCGCCCATTTCCACACCAATACCATATCCTCTCATACTACGACCTGTTCCAAAATCAACGCAGCCTTGCATCATACGACACATCGTATAGGCAGTAGCTTCACTTATAACTTCTTTGCGGTTTATTTTGGCTTGAAAATTTTCTAATACATTTCCATTTCTATCGTCAATATGACTGATTAAAATGGGTTTTGTATTAAAACCTTGTCCTGGAAACATACTATACATCCAAAGCATTTCATATAATGAAATTTCGCAGCTTCCTAAGGCAATAGAGGGATATGGAGGGATTTCGGTTTGTACATCACACGATTTTAAAAAATCGACAAAGCGTCTTGGGCCAATTTGTTTCATTAAATAGGCGGCACAGCCGTTTAATGATTTAGCTAAAGCATAAGACATAGGTACACCTCCTCCTGTTCCACCACCTTTAGCAGGTACTAAGCCATAGCCAGGGAAAAATTGAGAAGCATTTATCAATGGAGTTTGTGGTGTAAATCCGGCTTCTTCTACAGCTAAGGCATATAACATAGGTTTTATAGATGAACCTACTTGACGCTTCGTATTAATATTAATATGATCATATTTGAAATTTTTAAAATCGATACCTCCCACCCAAGCCTTTACTTCACCTGTATGAGGATCCATGACCATAAAACCGCATTGTAGTAATTGTCTACAATATTTGATGGAATCTAAAGGGGTCATCACTGTATCCTTTTCTCGTTTTGCATTCCATGCAAATATTTTCATTTTTACTTGTTGATCAAATGATTTTCTTATTTGATCTTTAGGAATGCTATCTTCTTCCATATGGTGCCATCTATCACTATTTTTGATAGCATTTTCTAGTACATTTTGGTGTTTTTTCCATACGCTGCCTGTTTTAATATCATATTGTTGATCAATAAGTTTTTGCATGTATGCAATATGTTTATTAACTGCTTCTTCGGCATAAATCTGCATTTTAGGATTGATAGTTGTGTAAATCTTCAATCCATCTTTATATAAATCATAGTGCTCTCCATTGGATTTTGTATGTGTTTTGCACCATTGCTTTACTTGCTCACGTACTATTTCTCGATAGTAAGGTGCTATACCTGTATTTTGGTCTAATTTTTTATATTTTAAGTTGATAGGTTTGCTTTTTAGTGCAGTAGCCTCTACTGCTGTAAGAAAATTGTTACGTACCATTTGATCAATAACAACATTGCGCCTATCTAACGAAGATTTTGGATTGCGTCTTGGATTGTATAGTGTGTTGCCTTTTAACATACCAATAAGCACCGCAGCTTCATCTATATCTAATTCTTTTGGCTCTTTTTGAAAAAATGTTTTTGCTGCGTTGCGTATACCATAAACATCGTCTCCAAACGCAACAGTATTAAGGTACATGGTAATAATTTCCTCTTTGCTAAAGCGTTTTTCTAATTTTACCGCAATGATCCATTCTTTCAATTTTTGTAGGATACGAATAGCAGTGTTGCTAGACACTCGAGTAAATAAATTTTTAGCAAGTTGTTGAGTGATGGTACTACCACCACCTTCTGAACCTAGTTTTAATACAGCACGTCCTAATGCTTTACGATCAATACCACTATGGTCATAAAAACGCTCATCTTCTGTAGCAATAAGTGCTTGAATAACATAAGGAGGTATCTCTTTATACTTAACCTCAGACCTGTCTTCTAAATAATATTTTCCCATTAAAGTACCGTCGCTAGCAAGTACTTCGGATGCTATAGAAAGAGATGGATTTTCCAATTCTTCGATGGAAGGCATTTTACCAAATACACCCCAACTGGCTAATAGAATTAGCAGTATGAAAGTTGATAAGCCTGTAAAAAAGCTAATCCATAATATGCGAACGGATTTTTTCATAATCTATACACTAAATGGTAATTCGAGTAATTACAAGCAAAGGTACATTAAACCTATAAATCCTATTATTCATGGCATTTATTCTTTCATTAAAATATTTTTGGGAGTTGCGTGTGCAAAAATTGCTTATACTCTATGAGCTTTTTTTGATCTTTCAGTAATTTCCAATTCTCAACATCAATGGGTAAAAACGAGTATTTTGTATTGGTAAGCCAAGGAATAACTTCAGATGCACTAATAGGCTTCACTTTATGTATGTAGTCTATCGCTTCGCTCATGTCTTTAAAGGCTTGCACTAATAGCACAGAATGGGTAGAGTCTAAACGTTCGTTTTGTGTTATTAGGCCTCGTTTATATAGTTGTGATTTATGGTATCGATCAAATGCATTTCTAGCTTCATTTGTAAACATGGGCGCCACTTTTTCTAATATAATCATAACTATATGCGCATTGTTAGGATTAAACGTGTAAGCAAGGGTATTCGGTTGACTGATTTCTTTTTGTAATGCAGCATCTTTAAGTGCAATGGGGTTTATTTGATTGATTTTTGAAGTAAAACTTTTTGGAGCCGTTTTAACAGTGTCTAATGATAACGCAGGTGTGTGGCGTACATTGCTTTCATCTTTCATTAGTACAATATCTTCTTCATCTGCTACACGAGTAATTTGTAGATTGGTTAAACGTTCTTCAATTTCTTTTCTGCGTTTTATAATAGAAATTAAATGTTGTGCTTTATTGTATAGTGTAGAATTAGGAAACTGTTGGGTAAGTGCTTGTAGTTGTTCGATAGCCAAAGAATCTTGTTTTTCTTTTACATAATAAATAGATTGAATAAAAAGTAATTGTGGTGTATAAAAACGTTGCCCATATGCACTATCAAATTGTTTTTTTTGTTGCAACGCACCTGTAAAATCGCCTTCTATAAACTTATTATAAAGGTTATTATATGCTATGGTGGATTGTGTTGCAATATTTTGAATGAATTCATTATGAATGATTTTTTCTGTCTCACTTGATTTTGGAAATTGACTCATTAATAATTCTTTATAATGGCTAGCTTCTTTTAATTTTCCCATTCTGGCATAGCAATAATTTAGGTTAAAATAAATAGTAGCAAGCATATCTACAGGTGGATTTTTTTGAAGAAGTTGTAAATATTTTTCTATCGCGAATGGATAAATTTCTAATCCATTTTGTGCTATTTCTGCTATCTTTTGCAGTGATGTTTGTATCCGCTTTTTGCTAGCGCTGCGTTGTTCATCTGTTAGGGGAATGGTTTTTAATAAACCCTCAATAGTTATTTCATTTAACGGATCATTTATTAGATTGTTATTATAGGTTGTTGCATTATTATCGACGGTAGAAAATGTTTTTTCAAAAGCAGATCTTCGACGCCAATTGTCCACATTGGGTCTTTTGCCCCATTGTTGCAAAAAAATTCCATACCCTTGTGTTTTAATAATAGGATTATCAAAATAGGTGGCATTATTGTTGGTTTTAAAAAGATCGCTAGCTATGTTGCCCTGTATAACTAGGGTTGTAGATTGTTCTTGTTCTTCACTTATTCCATGTTGCTTTCGCATTTGTTGTACCATTTTTTTTAATATATCTAATCGTTCCTGGCTAGGCAATGAAGCAAGATGTTGTAGGCTATCCTCTCTATTGATAATACGCTCTTGTGTTTGAATGATCGATATATATGGCTTTATATTGTTTATTCGGTTGTAATCTTTTGTATCTAATAATGGTATAGACAAGCTATCATACCAATTAGCAGCTAATCCAAATTGTTGTTGGTTAAACGCAATATCTCCTAATAAAAGAAAAGACTGGTTTCTAGAGGAAACATTATCACTATACTTTATACTTTTTAATAACCACTGCTTTGCTTCATCTAAATGATTGCTGTTGTATTCCATATTTGCGATTACAAAAAATAAAATACTTTTATACGAAGTGTATTTTTCTTTTTTTGTCATTCGAAGTAATTCTGCCATATTTTCCTGCACCAGTGAGGAATCGGTTAGGTTACTTAATCTTAATGTTTGTAAACGAGCGTAGGCTTCTAAGGTGGGGTCAGTAGCTTGTTGTGCTACTTTTTTATATAGTTCAATGGCGGCATCTTGATTCTTAACTTGCTCATATAATTGAGCAGTTAAAAAAGCCTGTCTTGCATAGGTGTTGCCCGTGTACAAATGATGTATGCAGTTACTAAGTTTTGCAGCAGCGCTATCAAATTGTTGTTGTTTATAAAATAAGTATGCTTGTGTTTCTAATAACAAGGGTTTTATGCTAAGGGGGATGTCAGCATCATTTTTTAAAACTTGTAATATGCCTTCTGCTTCAGCTATTTGATTGGTTTCAATGTATGCTTTTACAAGCCATATAAGTGCTTCGTCCCGAGCTTTTGATTGATGGGATGATTTGTTAATTGTTCCTTTTTCTGTTACTTTAAAAATAGTAAAAAAATTTTTTTCGCCACCTTGATTGCTGCCAATGATCTTGCGTCTCCCATCCTTATCTCTCGGACCAAATGCATAGTTAATGTATTGAAAGGTAATAATTGCTGAGTCAAATTGTTTCTTAAAATAGTAGGATTTTCCAATTAACAAAAAAAGATCATCGATCCAATCATTTCTTAAATCATGTAATAAAATACCGGCGGTTGATTTTTGAATAACAGAATCTAAGTCGGTGGATGTTGAGGCGACTTCAATATTATATGGATAAAAGGCAATAGGTTTTGTGTAGTCGTCTAATTGGAATGCCTTGCTTTGTTCCATTACAGCAGCAAATTTTCTGTTTGCATTAAAATAATAATTGTAATAGGTAAACTGGTTGTTAAAAAATCGTTTTAAAAGTCCAAATTTACCTTTGCTATTTTCAAATGGAAGCGTTCTTTTGCTGTACTGATCTGGTTTTTTAATAGAAACCTGATCACTCATCTGGGCATAGGTTGCACAAGAAAAACAAATGCTTAAAAGTAGGAGTGCTAAATATTTCATCATAAGATAGCCAATGCAGTAATAATGGTAGGTTAAAAAATTATTGCTTGTTCAAAGATAAATTATTTTTGACGTGTTCTTCTAGAAGTTATACCTTGTAAAATATTTATTTATGCAACTAAGTTATGACTGAAAAAGAATCTCAACATACACTCAAGCGCTTCAGGAGCCGATATCGTCTTGTGGTTATGAATGATGATACATACGAAGAAGTAGTAACGTTCAAACTTACTAAACTAAGCGTGTATATACTTTTGAGTATTACCTTTGTGCTGCTGGTAGGGTTTACTATTGTTTTATTGATGTTTACACCGTTAAAATATTATGTACCTGGGTATGGCAGTAATACTACCCGTACACAATTAATTAACTTGAAAACAAGAACAGATTCATTAGAACAAGCTCTGCAGCATAAGGATATTTATTTTGAAAATTTGAAAAAAACGTTAACCGGAAATATTCCTATTGCAAAAGATACGCAATCACTTAAACTTCCTAAAGAAGAGCTGTTAAATGAATAATAAATGCTGCTGTTTATGCAACAAAAACCTACTTATAAGCCTTCCTACCGATGGTTTTGGAAGTACGCAGCTCTTACTACTCAATTTTTTATAGCCATTATTGCAACAATGTATATAGGCTGGTTGTTAGATGGATATTTATCTTTATCGTTTCCAATTGCTATTTGGGTTTTACCTTTGCTCACTATTATTGGAACCATTATAAAAATAATGATAGATACCAATCGTTCTGCAAAAAATAAACAATATGAATAATCTATATCGCAATTGCCTATACTGCTTATGCTTGGAAACTTCATTGCTGCGTAATGTTAACATGTAGAATATATATATATGAAACAAATCATGCCTATTACTTTTGTTGCTTTACTAGTTATTGCTGTGACTCTTCTTACTAAAAATTGGCTAATCTCTCTTTCTGTTGATACACAGGTATTATTAATAGGAAATGCATTACTGTACTCTATACATCTACTAACGGCAAGTTTTTATACAAAAACATTACACAACAACAATGTTCAGGCTTTTATTAGAGGCGTTTATACAGGAATGATTATAAAACTGTTTTTTTGTATCATAACAGCGTTTGTTTATATCTATATAGCAGATAAAGAATTGAATAAGCCAGCGTTGTTTATATGCATGTTTTTATATTTAGTATATACCTTTACTGAAGTAGCGATATGTTTGAAGCAGTTAAAGTCTGCTTCAAAAAGAAAATAGTATATAGATGAAAGCTAAACAGCAAGCTCCTCTAGAAACATTAGACCATTTTTTACCAATCGGTTCTTTTGAAGCAATTTCTTCGTATTTGCATCAATACAATGTTAACCTTACTATTACTAGAAATAGACAAACAGTACAGGGCGATTATAAATATTCTTCTATTGATAAGCAACATAGAATTAGTATAAATGGAGATCTTAATCCATATGCTTTTTTAATAACATTGTTACATGAAATAGCGCATCTACTATGTTATCAACAATATCATAATAGGGTGAGTCCTCATGGAAAAGAATGGAAACAGATTTATGCATCCTTGCTATCTACTTTTATACAATTCAATCTATTCCCAAATGAAATTAAAATAGTGCTGGAACAATCGCTCCAAAACCCTGCGGCTAGTAGTTGTGGCGAACCAGAGTTGATAAAAGTTTTACGAAAATATGACCAACAACAATCCAAGTACAATGAACACGTAGAAAATTTATTAGAAGGAACTTTATTCGCAACTCCTGATGGTCGAATATTTAAGAGAGGAAAAAAAATGCGGAAACGTATTAAGTGCACGCTATTAAAAAATGGGCAAATGTATTTATTTAGCCCCGTGTATCAAGTTCAATTAGTTGATAGTCTATGAGTGAAACGCTTGAAATTTTTTTATAAACCTTCCATTAATACTTTCCATTCTTCCTCACTCAATATTTTTATTGTATTTATTTTTTTGGCTTTTTCTAATTTAGAGCCTGCATCTTCACCTACTACTAAATACTGAAGCTTACTACTAACACTATTAACAATTGTACCGCCTTTTTCTTCTACTAAAGCTTCAGCATCAGAACGTTTCATGCTGGTTAATGTTCCTGTAAATAAAAATGTTTGACCTTTTAAAGTTCCTGTTGGGGTAGCTTTTTGAAGATTATCAAAAGAAACACCTAATTGCTTTAATTCATGTAACATTTCTATAATGGCAGTGGTATGAAAGAAGTCGTAGATACTATTTGCTGCTTTAGGTCCTATATCTTCTAATGTTTGTAAATTCTCTAAGGAAAAATTGGCTAAATCCATAAGGCTATGAATAGAACGTGTAAGCGTTTTAGCTGTTGTTTCTCCTACATAGCGAATACCCAGCCCAAAAATTAATCTGTGTAAAGGTTGTTGCTTAGATGCTTCGATGGCGGCTTTTAGATTATCAACAGATCTTTTTCCAAAACCATCTAGTGTGGCTATTTTTTCAAAATCTAATTGGTAGATGTGTGGAATGTCTTTTAATAAACCTAAGTCATATAATTTTCGAATACTGGCTTCCCCAAGGCTTTTAATATCCATTGCATCTTTACTTACAAAATGAATAATACGTTCTACTACTTGGGCTTCACAATTGGGGTTAATACATCTCCAAGCACTCTCCCCATCTGCTTTGTGGAGTGTTGATGTGCATATAGGACAATGTGTAGGAAATGTAATTTTTGTTTCCTTACCGGTTCGTGCTTCTGGAATAGATTTAACGATATAGGGAATAACATCGCCCGCTCTTTCTACCAAAACAGTATCTCCTATTCTTATATCTTTTTCTTGAATGACTTCTTCATTAAATAGAGAAACAGAAGAAACGGTTACACCTCCAATGTGTACGGGGTCAATTTTGGCAACAGGTGTAATAGTGCCTGTTCTACCTACTTGAAACTCTATAGTGTGTAGTCGGCTAGTGGCTTGTCTGGCTTTAAATTTATACGCTATAGCCCAACGAGGATGGTGTGTAGTAGCACCTATTTGGTCTTGTAAATGCATATCATTTACTTTAATAACCATGCCATCTACTTCATAAGCTAACGTGTCTCGTTGTTGCTCAAATTGTTTACAGTGTTCAATAACCTCTTCAATACTTTTACATATTTTCATTTCTTTTACAGGGCTTCTAAATCCGCATTCCCAAAGCATTTGCAGCATATCGGCATGTGTTTCTAGAGGCGGCTTTTTGTCTAATGTGTGGTTTGTGTTTTTTGCTGGTAATGGAATTGTAAAACTAACATGATATAAAAATGCTTCTAAATTACGTTTGCTTACTTCCCTAGGATCTTTCATACGCAAAGAACCTGCAGCAGCATTGCGAGGATTTGCTAAAAGTGCTAATCCTTGCTCCATCATTTTTTCATTATATTTTTTGAAATTTGATTTGTTCATTAATACTTCTCCTCTAATTTCTATTTGTTGAATGCCGTATTTGGAAAATGCTGCTGATAAAGGTATAGAGTGAATTTGCTTGATATTGGTAGTAATATCATCTCCTTGAGTGCCATCGCCTCGGGTTGTTCCTCTAACAAGTAAATCATTTTCATATATCAACGAAATACTAGCTCCGTCAAATTTTGGCTCTATACTGTAGGTTATACTATCTAATTTAGCGAGGCTTTTAATTCTTTTATCCCATTCTAATAAATCATTTTCGTCATAAGAATTTTCGAGAGACAGCATGGGCACAAGGTGTTGTACGGTAGTAAATTCTTTTATTAAATCTTTCGCTACCCGCTTTGTAGGAGAGTCTGCTGTTTGTAATGTAGGATTTTTTTTTTCTATCTCTTGTAAATATTTAAATAAAGCATCATACTCAACATCTGCTATAATAGGATCATTCAGTATATAATATCTATACTCATGAAAGTGCAGGATGGCTCTTAGCAATTCAGCAACACTTGCATTAGCTGATAATGCTTTTTCCTTATACTGGGTAGATAATTGCGCTAATATTTTTTTTGTATTTTGAATGAGTTGTGCTATTGCTTCGGTAGTATACATGTGGTATAAAATTTATTAAACTAGGGTCAAGACTAGATAAGAGTTTAAAAAAGTAACTCTAATTTAGTCTGGATGA
>CAZXBE010000017.1:0-21681 GCA_964638565.1 uncultured Chitinophagaceae bacterium | reverse complement strand
AGTCCTTATGTAATTTTAATTGGATAACATATACATCTTGTTAGCGGTTTAGTATAAATGTGCACAGAGGCTTATCCAAGGAGCATAAAAAAGGATTTATACTTTGGTATCTGTATTTAAAAAGTATCTCCAAATAAGTTTTTTTTAGCCATATAGCTTACCGATAGTAAAAAAGTAAAAGGAGTTGAAAAATCAACTCCCTTACTATCGTATAAGCATCCATCTTATTGCTGGCAGGTTACTCTTCAGCCGTGCCTACTTCCTCTTCTGATGGATGAACGCGTGATAAGCATTATTTTTTGAAAAACCACCAACCATTTTTTGCCACATTACCTACTTTATCCATCTTTTGGGTGAAGGCATGGCTGTCTCCAAAATGCGAAACATATTGCGATTGAGTAATAATGCCTGATTTACCTTCTGGTTGTAGGCAGTCCTGACAACGGAATATCCTTCCTAATTTCACTTCTTTCCACTGCTCTTCTCTGGTTAAAATCATCGATCCATCTCCCATGGCATATACCACATCTTGCTCTTGTTCTAAAGGGTGCAACACAGCGTTATTATCTACCATTGCTCCCAACTCAGTGCCATAATAATCCGTTATACGATACAATTACATTTCATTGATATCTATTCTCAAGTACATAAACAGCAGTTCTTTGCTGATGCTGTAGGGATTTTCAGCACACGTAACTAATATTAAATAAAACAACTCTAAAAAATGTTATGCACCCGTTCATAAAGATTAGGTTTTACAATTAATATATATATTATTTGCAATTTTTCGCCTGCCGTGGCGAGTGTCTCTACTTACCACAATGCTATATTAGTAGTTTAAAAATAATCCAAAGCCAAGTCCCATATCACTGTCGTAATGCGTTGTAAGTCCTATGGTTTTATTTACAATGTAACGCAAACCTGCCATATATTCTTTGTCGGTATTAACCATAAACGATGCTCTTACTCTTTTTGAAACAGGAATATCTTCTCTCATTAATTGCACTCGTAAATTTCCATCGTGATAAATTTCAGTTTGTAGAATTACAAGCATTGGCAAAGTGTAAGCAACACCTAAACTAAATTGTCTTCTGTTGTCTTTGGTGTTGGTTTGCCCAAAAAGATTTTTTTCTCCGTGTGGATTTCCCATATCGTCCATTTCTAATTTTCTGTACCTCCAATCAAAACCAATAAATGGCATTAGCCATTGCATTTTACCAATGTATCGTCCTAAGTGTGTTTCGGTTTCATAGCCGTGGTGGCCGTTGTAACCCAAACGCCATTCTGAGCCAATGCTCCAACGTGTGCCTTGATACATTGCCATTCCATCGTTTCCGTTGGTGGCAAAATCGTTTTCTGCCATAAAATGAAATTTTCTATCGTCTGCAAAAAGTTTTCGTTGTGCCAATTTTGGATTTGGAATTAATGGATTGGGTGCTTGATTTTCGTAACTGAAAATTCTGCCCATTCCACTCATCATGTGGTATAAAATATGGCAATGAAAAAACCAATTGCCTTCCACATTGGCGTTAAATTCTAAGGTGTCGGTTTCCATTGGCATAATGTCCACAATATTTTTTAGCGGTGCATTGTCGCCTTGTCCGTTTAGCAAACGAAAGTCGTGTCCATGCAAGTGCATTGGATGTCGCATCATTGAGCCGTTGTATAAAACAATTCTAACATTTTCGCCTTTTTTGATAAGGATTTTATCCGTTTCAGAAATTACTTTATTATTCATACTCCAAACATAGCGGTTCATATTTCCTGTTAATTCAAACTTTAATTCCTTTACGGGTTCATCTTTTGGAAGTGTTGTGTTATTTGGCGATTTCAACATTGTATAGTTTAGCGTTACAATATCAGCCAAAGCATTGGCATTGTAGCGGTTGGGGTCGTTGTCGCTTTGTTTGGGTTTGCTGTTGCCTGTAATTTCTGGATACATTACCACATTCATATCCATTTGGTTGAGGCTCATATTCATTCCCATATCGTCCAAATTGCCATTCATTTTCATCATATCGTTCATCATCTTCATTCCTTCAAAATACTTTAATCTTGGCTGTGGCGATGTCAGTTGTTTGATGCCGTTTCCTATGTATAATGATGCTGAATTGGTGCGGTCTTCGGTGGTTGCTAAAAATTCAAAGGCCGTATTTTCGGCTGGAATGGTTACAATAATATCATACGTTTCAGAAACTGCAATAATCAATCTGTCCACTTCCACAGGCTCTACATCGTTTCCATCGTTGGCAACTACGGTAATTTTTCCGCCTGCATAAGTAAGCCAAAAATAAGACGAAGCTCCACCGTTTGAAATTCGCAAACGAACGTTGTTGCCTGCCTTTAATTCCTTGCCGTCAATGGCTTTAAGGTCTGCATTTGGTTTGCCATTCATTAATATTTTTTCATAATACACATCGCTTACATCCATTGCCAACATTCTTTTCCATTCGTTTTTTAGTTTGGTTTTGAAATGTCCTGCTTTTAGGGCTTCTGCATAACTTTGAACAGCATTTTTTTTCAAAGCTGGGTAATCATTGGCATTGTGTAACATTCGGTGAATGTTTTCGGGTTTTACATTTGTCCATTCGCTTAAAACGATGGGTAAGGTTGGTAAATCGTCAATGCCTTTTCTGAATGTTTTATCTTTTGACTTTTTAAGCATTACAAAGTTGCCATACATACCAATTTGCTCTTGCAAACCCGAATGACTGTGATACCAATGTGTGCCATTTTGAATAATGGGAAATCGGTAAATGTGTGATGTATTCGGTTTGATTGGCATTTGTGTAAGATTGGGAACGCCATCTTCTTTGTTGGGTAAAAATAATCCGTGCCAATGCAAAGAAGTTTCTTCTTTGAGCAAATTATGAACGTGAATTTCTGCCGTGTCGCCTTCAGTAAACGTAAGCGTTGGCATAGGAATTTGTCCATTTACGGCAATGGCTCGTTTTTCTTTTCCTGCAAAATTTACCAATGTATCTTTTACATATAAATCGTATCGCACCACTTTTCCCGAAGTAATTGGGGCATATTGGGCGAATGTATTTGTAGTTACAATTAGTATTAAACCTATCGGCAACCGTTTTTTGTAACTATTTTTTTGATTATCCATTTTAAGAATTTCATTTTATAATAAGTTTGAAATCATCCATCCACTCATTACAATCATCAAAGCATCTTCAATAATGGTTACCGTACTCATTGGTAAGTTGAAAACTGCTCCTAAACAAGCACATTGTATTTTCTTTTTATTGAGAACAGATTGTAAAACACCAATTATGCTAATAGTCATCACTGTAAATGTTACTGTGTTTGTAATTAGTGGATTGAAATTGATAAGATAAGCAATACCCAAGCTCAATTCTACAAAAGCATAGATGAAAGCCCAAGCAGGAATGCGTTTTGCCAATACATCATACATTACATAACTTTCGGAAAATCCTTTCAGATTCAGTATTTTAAAGAATGAAAAAATCAAAAAGAAACCTGCCATAAAGTATTGCATGACTTCCATCCAATTAAAATTATTGTTTTTAAATTGAACCAAAACTGTAACCAAACTGATGTAAAAAAATACCAGCAAAATAGGTTTGTATATTTCAAACCAACTTTTGGTTTGCTCTGAAACCTCGTTATGATGCACGGCAGATATTTGATACTTTGCTGGCAAACCTTTTTTCAATTTATCCAACGTAATGTGTTTCTTCATTGTAATTGTGGCTAAATTTGCATCTTTTGAAACCTCAACGCTTACCACATTTTCTACCATCAACAAAGCCGATTTTACTTTTGCTTCGCAGCTAGAACAAGTCATTCCTGTGAGTTGATATGTATGTACCATTTTTTTAAATTTTTAATGATTAATATGGTACAAAGTTCCGCAACAAGAAGGGTTTCTTGTTTACACAATTTTGTGGTTGATTTGCAGGATTTACAAGTCTTCTATTTGTTTTCTTTTTTTGTCTTTGAGTTGCTTAAAATATGTTGGCGAAAAGCCTGTAACTTTTTTAAATTGATTGCTCAAATGGGCTACGGTACTGTAATTAAGCATAAAAGCTATTTCGCTCAAATTCATTTCATCATACATCAACAACTCTTTTACTTTTTCTATTTTTTGCTGGATGTAATATTTTTCTACCGTTGTATTTTCTACCTCTGAAAACAAATTGCTCAAAGTATTATAATCTTGGTGTAAATGATCTACCAAATAATCTGAAAGATTGGTGTTGATGTTGTTGTTTTTGTGATGAACCAAATCGATAATGAGTGTTTTTATTTTATCAATAATTCTACTCTTTTTATCGTCAATGAGTTCAAAACCAAATGGTATCAAGTGTTCTGAGATTTTCTTTTTTTGAAATTCAGTAATGGGTTCAATTGTTTCAACTTCGCCCAATTCTACCGAAAATAGCGAAAGTCCGAGTTTTTCCAGCTCGGACTTTATCACCATTTTGCAACGGCTGCACACCATATTTTTAATATAAATTTTCATTCTCTAATTGTTTCTATTACTTTACCACAAGTAAGCATTTGATTGCCATAGTAAGGGTTTTTTACGGCATTTTCTTTGCTCAACCAATTAGCACCTTTTCCATCGTTTGCCATTGGGCAAAATTGATAATAGGTAGGTGTTTCAGTTTTTGAAACTTTAATTACATCATACATATTTTTGGAAAGGTTAATAAAATTATTTCTTTGTACCGAAATATTCTTAGTGTCAGCAATATTTTGAACACCTGCTTTCAAACTTTTTAAAACCTCCATCCAAACAGTATGTTCTTCGGTTGAAAGTTTTTCCATTTTTACATCGCTTATTGCTGCTAGCAATTTCTTTGCTTTTGCTGATGCTGTATTTCCGTCTGTTTTTACCAAAGCATCTTTTACGGCAAAATAATCATCAAAAACTATTTTCAATTGTGATACTTCTTGCTTTGTTTCTGTTGTAGCAGAATAGTTGTGTGATAAATGATCTTCTTTCATTTCCATTTTTGTAGTTTCGGCTTTTGGTGCTTCTACTTTGGCTACAGTTTGTGCTTTTCTTTCGTATTGGCAACATTCAGGAAGTTTGGCATACACATCATTTGGGGCAAGAAATTTTTCACTGTCATAACCACTCAATGCAATGCGTTTCAAAATTTCATCTTGGTTGGTTTGCTTTTCATCGTAAGTGATGGTTGCCATTTTGGTATCTTTGTTCCAATCCACTTTGGCTACTTTCTTTTTATTTCCTGCTTTTTCAATGGTGGTGTTACACATGCCACAGTTACCGAATATTTTTACGCTTTCGGTTTTAGCGTTTTTTATTTGAGCGTTACACGCTGTAAACGATAGCAATACAGGTATTGCCATCAATATTTTTATTGATTTCATATTATTAATATTTTTTGAAAGCGAAATTCACGAATTTCGTTTCATTTTTTTGAAAATTTAAATTTTTATAAATAATTGATTTTGAAAGCAAGGAATTTGCATTCGGTTAGACAGACCCATGGCTTTCAAGGCAAAAAATTAGCCTATATTAGGCGGTGTCCAAATTAATACAAAACCATCAGAAAGATAGTTTTCGTTGTAGTAAGAATTTGTTTTTTTGCTCTTAGCAAAGGAGGTTTTTACTTTTGTTTCAATCCAAAAAGATAATGCAAAAGCACAATGATTTGTTGGGCAACTGCAACTTGAACTGTTACATTTTCCATCGCAACCATTTTTTTCTTTTTCGCTTTTAGAATTATGGTTTTTGCAACAGTTTTTTATGTTGTTCTTTTCGGTTTCAGTTTTTTTACAACAAGATTTTTCTGTTTTCGTTGATTTTGTTCCACAAGCATAAGTATGTATTGGTGTTGCAAAGAAAGCAAGTGTCAAGATTATGAGTAATATGTGAAACTTTTTTGTCATTCTCTTTTAGAAAACGGCCGAAGCTACAAATTATTTTCTAATTGTTGTCCGTCAGCGTGTTTGTACGGTCGCTGGTAGAATAACCAATAACGTTTCGGGCAGGAAATTGAAGCACAAAAGCCGATATTATTATTAATGTTTAATTAAAAAACTGCCGTTGAGTTTTGCACTTTAACTCGCCTGACACAAAACCGTTTTGGTTGACCAACAAACAAAAAAACGTAAGGCTATGTAATGCAATTGTCAAAAATAATACAATTATATACATTGGCACGAATATTGGAAACTTATCAGTATAACTTTTTAAAACTATACATATATGAAACAATTATTATTTAGCTTAGGTACATTTACCATATTCGCCCTTACTGCTTGTACAAAACAAGTTGCTGCTCCCCAAAGTTTATCTTTAAACGATGTGCTAGTAGGCCAATGGCAAGGCGTTAGTATAGAAGAAAACAAGGAAGGATTACTCTCCTTTCAGGATATTAGTAATGTTATATGGGAGTTTTCAAAAGACAGTCTAAAAATAGCAAATTTTAGCAATGCGGATACTGCATATATTAACGACCTATCCCTTATTTCCTACACGCTTAATGCAGATACTATTACTACTGCTGAGGTATTGAACTCAAAAAAGAAAGACAAAATTCCTACCATTACTACTGTTGGAATAAAGAGCTATATCGTTGCTATTAATGGACAAGAAATGGTGCTAAAGTTTATTAATGACAATGGTACAATTGAGTACAAATTTAAACGTCCAAGTAAAAAAGTGGTATTGATTTCCAATCAACAGCCTACCACAGTAGGAGGAACCAGAGTTGAGAATAATAGTTAAAATAGACTTCTTTTGGAAATAGTATAAATGAGTCAAAGTGTTGGTATATTTAGGGATACTATAGCAAAGAAATAGAAGGCTTAAAGTCATCGTTATTCAAGCGCCTTGCTGGAGTTAAAAAAGAAGTTCTTGCACAAATGTTAGGTAGGCTTACTCAATATAAAAAAAGTACGAGTAATACCACATTTACGAGCAGCTTTACTTACTAAACCTAATTGCTCATAGCATTGAAGCTATAAGAGTCGAGCGTTAATATTTCTTGTTATTGATTGTATATAAATAAGTAGCGTGCAGTTTGATAGATAACCTCTTCGAATTACACACATTCCACACTCATAACATCAATAAATATTTGATGAAAATCAAAGAGAGAAAATGTAGCGTATGTTATGAAACCTCACACTTTTAACATTTCGATTGCAAAATTTGAGATACCTTCGTTGTGAAAGCAATTTAAATTGCTTTCACAACCTTTTTAAAAACAACGCATTCATGGTTTCTGTTCGCCTACACCGACGTATTTTTTTTAGATACATTCATAATCGAGTTATGCTTCAAAAAAAGCTGATTTTATTGAAGTATCTACTTATTCTGCTGTTAATATCTTTTACAAGTACGAGTTGCAAAAAGCAGCTTATTTTAACGCCTGAATCATTGGGTTTAAGAGAAATTTCTTCAGCTACTTTTTTTATGGGTAGTCCATCAACAGTTGGTGTGTCAAACGAACGTCCTCAACACACTGTAACACTGAGCGGCTTTTACATAAGTACTACAGAATTAACTCGAGACCTTTTTTTCCCTTTTTTACAATCAAAGGATACTTGCTATTTAGCATCTAATCAAAAAAAGATGAAAGACTATAGTAGCTTTTTTGGTATTGAAACAGAGGTGCAGCCTATCGTAAATGTATCTTGGTTTACGGCAGTAGCTTATTGTAATTGGCTTACCAAGGCAACCGGATCCATCGATACATGTTACACATTCACATTTAAACAAGATGGAACTATTTATAGTGTAAGCTTTGATAGAACTAAGCATGGCTATCGTTTACCTACCGAAGCAGAGTGGGAATATGCCTGCAAAGCAGGAACTGAAACAGCTTATAGTTTTGGAAATGATGCATTAATATTGGGTGATTATGCATGGATTAAAGCGAACTCGATGGGTAAAACCAATATTGTTGGAGAAAAGAAGCCTAACGCTTTTGGTTTATATGACATGCACGGTAATGTTAGTGAATGGTGTTGGGATTGGTATGATGCGTATGCATCTGGATCTAAGACAGATCCTACAGGCCCCTCAAATAGCATGACTGATCGTATTTTACGTGGTGGTAGCTGGGGCAATACAGATAACTCCTCTTTTCGTTCAGCTAGCAGAGGTAGTTTTTCTCCTAATAATAAAAGTGATTATGTAGGTTTTAGACTTGCTAAGACATTGTAGTGTAAATCGTGGTAATTGTGCTCTGAAATAGTACTGTTTTAGCATACTTTTTTCAAATACTTACAGAAATGTATCACACTAAGCCAAGTTAACATTCCTAAATTCATTTAAGACATTACTGTATGACTAAGTACATATCTCTAATAGCTGTTGTTTTTTTACTGTATGCTTGTGAAAAAAAGTATAATCCAGATTTTACTCAACCATCTCAAAATACATCTATAGGCATCTTAAATGGCCAGCCCAATTCAACCATTTCGGAATATCCATCTGGCATTGCCTTAAACAATACGCACAGCATAAATTTACCAGTAGATGTATCGAAAAAAGGCACATACACCATTACTACGGATACTGTAAACAATATATACTTCAACGCTAACGGAACTTTTAATAGCACAGGGATGCAGACAATAGTATTACAAGGTCATGGTACACCTGATACATCTGGGGTTTTTAGCTTAACTATTAAATATGGTACCAGCAGTCGTAAATTTTTTGTTAAAGTGTATGATTGGTGGGAGTTTGAAGAAAAATCTGATAAATATAATGGTGTAATAGATACGGCATATTTAGGTGCCATAAATATGAAAAATATCAGGTCTTTATTTATTAAAGGGCACTCTTTTATAACTGGGGACACAAGTATTGATATAAGAGTAAGTTTTGATGCAGCGGTTCAACTTAATGGAACTTATTATGCAAATATTGATCGAGCTTCGTTTAATTTTACGGATATCCCTTCCAAAAATTCCATATATACTTCAGTAAATAATAATATTTCAACCTTTAAGGTTGTAATTACAAATAATGATATTGATAAAAAGAATATTGACGCAAGGTTTGAAGGAAGCGTAACTGGTATAAACGGAAATACTACCATCTCCAACGGTCGGTTTAGAATTAAGATTCGACCATAATCGTAATTATACACCCATGCCCAACAATTAGCTAACAATAATATCGAAAATAAAAGATCTGATAAGCACTATTAAGCATTTTTAAAAACCGTTATATGCGAAAGAATTGAACCTACTATTAGTGAAATTATAGAACTGACTCTACAACTCCATCTATGCTGTAAGAGCTAAAGGATTTTTGCTTATCAATTAAAAGCAGTTATTTAAAACAGGAAACTTGATTTATTTAGAAAATGTATAATTTTTAATACGGCTAGTTTTAAAAACGTTTACCATAAGCAATACCATTAAGAGTTATTGACTAGAATCTACCCATATCATATTAGCTTCACTCAAACGTAAACTTAGTTGGTATCCCGCTATGCTAACAGAAATAGGATCCCCCAATAACGCTATTTGATCAACTCTAATGGTTTCTCCGGGAACACAGCCCATTTCCATCAACTTGATATACATATCGTCTTCTGTAAACGACTTAATTATACCAGACTCTCCTATCCTCAATTCAGATAATTTTTTCATATACAGCTTCTAGCGCTCTATTGCGCAAGAGTAAAGGTAGAACATAAAATCAATTTGAGTTTATGGTTGATAAGTAATCGCTTATTTGTTTTTTCTATAAAAAGAAAAATGTTACTTTTAGTCTTTAACTAAATACAATAATATAAATATTTTCTTATGATTAAACTACAAGTGATTGGAAATTTGGGAAAAGACTGTGTATCCAACAATGTAAATGGTAAAAATGTTATTAATTTTAGTGTAGCTCATACAGAACGCTATAAAGATGCCACCGGCACCCAGAAAGAAAGAACTATTTGGGTAGAATGTGCTTATTGGACAGATCGTATGGGAGTTGCTCCCTATTTAAAAAAGGGTACTCAAGTTTATGTAGAAGGAGCCCCAGATGTACGTAGTTATACTACAAATGATGGGCGTTCTGGAGTTTCCTTAACTTTGAGGGTATTGAGTTTGCAATTAATCGGTTCAAGAAATATAAACGATCAAAACATAAATAATGCTACGAATGATACGGGAGATATAAACAATCAACGAACTATAGAAGCAGGCGCGGTGGCCTCATCTGAAACATTTGATGATTTGCCATTTTAAGGAAGCAAGCAAATGAAAAAGAGATATCGATTGATGTCTCTTTTTTTTGATAGGTAACTTTCTACAGAGTAATCAATACTGATGAAAGGATTATTATACATACTTTTAAGTGCTCCTTTACTAAGCTATACGCAAGAAAATGTTGACTATGAGACGTTTTTACTACAACGAATAGAGGCATTGCAAATAAAAAAAGATAGCTTTTACTATAAAGGTATGTTTCCAACATTTCGTACCAATGGAGGCAATACCAATGTAGTCAAAGAGGATAATACTATTTTTTTTACTGCATTAATAGCCTTCACGCTACAACAATGTAAAAATGATTTTACCTCAACACAACGGGTAATATGTGATAGCATTATAGAGCGCACGAAAAGAGCATATTCATATTTTCAAAATCTTAATGGAAAACCAACCTATAACTTTTGGCCCAATAACCCACCAACCATTTTTCCAAACAATTGGTTTTTAAATTTATTTAATCGCTCACAAGCCTTGCCAGATGATGTTGATGATACCGTGATAATTAATTTAATACAAAATACTTCAGATAGCATTCTGAACATTTTACATCAACTAATGGTTAAACATGCGAATGCTACAGATAGAATTACGAAAAGCATATATAAAGACTATAGATATATACCAACATATTCAACTTGGTTTGGAAATAAAATGCCTATCGAAATTGACTTTTCTGTTTTATCCAATGCTTTATATTTTATATATGATAAAAAAATTCGTCTTGTTAAACAAGATAGCGCTACTATTACTTTATTATCATTAATAATTAAAAACAATAAACATATAACAGACGCTGCCTATATTTCTCCACAATATGCCCGAACACCCATTCTGTTATACCATATCGCTCGATTAATGGATCGCTTTAATATTGCGATACTTGATTCTTTAAAGCCACGTTTAATCAAAGATTGTTTTGACGCGTTAGGTAGTAGCAATAACATAATGGATTCTATATTATTAGAAACATCTTTAATGCGACTAAATGCATTATTTAAACCCACTAAAATACCCGACTCTTTTAGTGAAATAGAAAAAAGTCGGTTTATTTTTTTTATAGGAACATTTACATCTATGTTCTCTAATCCATTTAAAAGAATATTTATGTCGAGTCCAATGTTAAAATATTACTACAGTTGTCCGGCATATAATCTAGCCTTGCTTTTAGAAAACATGGTGGAAAGGCGAAGGACGAAAATATATTAACTAAAAGAAACTACTGATTAGAAGAATGCGCATCATCAATAACATCCATACTATCTTCTACACGGTTTATTTGCAGTGGATTGATCATTTGTTCCGAAAAAATTTCTTTAATTTTTGGAAGCTCTTCGGGTGTATTTAATCCAAAGTAATCCATAAAAGATTTTGAAGTTCGATAGATCAATGGCTTTCCAGGCAACTGCTCATTACGGCCCTCAATGATTATAAGTTCTTTTTCCAATAATTTCTGAATGGCATAGTCTGTATTTACACCACGAATAGCTTCGATTTCGCCTTTAGTAATAGGTTGTTTATATGCTATAATGGATAATGTTTCTAATGCCGCAGTAGATAATCGTTTAAGAAACTTTTCTGCATTTAATTGTGCAACTGTTTTATAAAAATCTTTTTTAGTAAGAAACTGAAATCCTCCACCCGTTTGCTTTACCTCAAAAGGGTAAAATTCTGCGTTATATTTATCAACAATGGCCTCGGTAGCTGTTTCTACTTGATCAAGCGTAATTTTATCTTCCATAAAACCAAATGCTTGATTAATAAGGTCTGTTAACTCCATCGTAGTAAGCGGCTTGTCGCTTGCAAATATTAATGCTTCAATATGTGGTATAATGTTTGAGAGTTCCATGTGTTTACCAGTACTATTCAGCTTTTATTGAGCCCAGGTTTAACTTATTTCCTATATTCATCCCAAACCACTTTCTTATCCCTGTAATGCAGCTGCGCCACTCACAATCTCCGTAAGTTCTGTAGTAATAGCAGCTTGTCGGGCTCGATTATAGGATATGCGTAAACTACGCAATAATTCATTGGCATTTTCGCTAGCCTTATCCATTGCTGTCATCCGTGCTCCATGTTCAGAAGCTTGAGCATCCAAAACAGCTTTATATAACTTTGTATTTAATATTTTAGGGATAAGTTCTGAAAGAAGCCTTTCTTTTGTAGGCTCAAAAATAAAATCCATTTTAGAAGTGTTCAACTTTTGTTCTATTCTTGCGATAGGTAGCATGCGCTCCACCGTAAAATGCTGAGTAGCGGCGTTTTTAAATTCGCTATATACTACTTCTACTACATCAAATGTATTATTGGTGAATGCTTTAATGGCTTCTTGAGCACATTGTTGTACATTCTCAAATTTTAAATGAAGAAAAATATCCTTAAACGTAGCATCCACAGGCTTATTACGACGTTGAAAATATTCGAATCCCTTCTTACCAATAGCCCAAATATGCACTTGCCCTTTAGCGTCTTGAACTGCATATTTTTCAGCTATTGTATTGCGTACAAGTTTTATTAAGTTTGTATTGTATGCACCACAAAGACCGCGATCACTAGTAACAAGAATGATCAACACCTTTTCTATAGAACGTTCGTTGGCTAGAGGTGAGATTGTTCCATCTTCTGTATGTTGAAGAATATTGTTTAAAATGTTTTGCATTTTAATAGCGTATGGCCGCATTTGAATAATAGCATCTTGTGCACGCCTTAATTTGGCTGCACTCACCATTTTCATGGCTTTCGTGATTTGTTGTGTACTTTGTACTGATTTAATACGATTTCGAACTTCTTTTAAAGCGCCGCTCATAACTTAATAAATTGTGTGCAAAGATATCTGAATTAGGGAGAAAAGTCAATGAAATGAAATTTAATACAATAGTATAAATACCTTTTCTAAATTCAATTTAACCTAATTGTGGAAAAACACGTTTACTTAACCATTTTTTTAATGGTTTTTTTATTATTTGTTGTGAAATATTGTTCTAAAGCAGCTATCATACTAGGAGTTTGTGGTTGAGGCGCTTTTATATTTAGCACAAAGCCAGCTTCTTCTACAGCCTTGGAAGTATTGTTACCAAAAGCTCCAATTTTGGTGCTATTTTGCTTAAAAGAAGGAACGTTATCTAATAGGCTCTTTACACCACTGGGAGTAAAAAAGCAAATAACATCATAAGAATTTTTGGTTAAGATCTCTCTCACATCATTGCTAATGGTTTTATACAAAAATGGAGTAGCAAACTCGCAATTATTAAACTTTAACCACCCTACAATTTCATTATCCTGCTGGTTTTCTGAGCAAGGATACAAAAAATACTCATTGGCTTTGTGTTTTTTAATGACTTCAAACAACCCCATGTTGGTCCCATCAGCACTATAAAAAACTTTGCGTTTGCGGTATAAAATAAATTTTTGAAGATATAGGGCTACGGATTCAGTAACACAGAAATATTTAGTTTCTTGAGAAATAGAAACTTTTAATTCTTCACAAATCCGAAAAAAATGATCAATAGCATTCCTACTCGTAAATACAACGGCAGTGTACTGTGCAATTTCAATTTTCTGTTTCCTAAAAAGAGCTGCGGGAATGCCCTCTATTCGTATAAAAGGATAAAAGTCAAGAGATATGTTAAACTTGTTGGCAAGATCAAAATAGGGAGACTTCTCTGTTTCAGGCCTAGGTTGTGTAATTAAAACACGTGGTAGTTGTTTTTTTATCGTATGTACCTTTTTAAAATTGCTTTTGAGCATATTTTATATTGGATTACAGTTTACAAAATCAAGAATAGCTATTTACAAATTTACTCAGCACCTTATACACTATAAGTAGAGGTACTGCTTCAAAGGCGCAAAGGTATATAAAAAAGTGTAAGCGATTAACAGCTATGCTACTACGAATAATATTATAGGATATTATGTATCTACATAATAATAAAAGTAATAGAAGTGTGAAGGAAAAAAAGACAATCGTATTTGTTATATAATGTTGCATGAAAACAAGCGCAATGTTTATAGGCAAGAGTACTAAACCTACAATCTTATTAATTGAAAAAATGATAAATATATAGGAAGAGGCAACTTCTTTTATATGAAAAATCCAACCAATAATGTGTAAAAAGAAATACTTTCCAACATAGATACTCATAATTATGGCAGAATATATTAAAGAACTTATCCATGGGTTGCTATATATTCTTATGCTATAAAATTCTAAAACAGTATACATATATATTCCAACAGAAAGAATAAAAAAAATGTTAAGCAATAAGGATGCTTGGGGGTTTTGTAGCATCTGTTCTCGCAAATAACGCTGTTTTAATGGAGGCTGAAAAATGAAACTATATAATGCTTTAAAGTATCTATAAAAGAATAGCTGTAGCAATGAAAAACCAAGTGTAAGTATAGCTAAAAGATAAAACCAGACCGTCTTAGCCTGCTCCTTTTTGTTTATGATATGTTGTTCGGTTAAAAAAAAGGCAACTGGCTCTTTTTTATTTTTAGCAAGTACAAGATGTTGATATTTCTTTATAGAATCTTTTTCTATACTAATATTTACTTTTGATGCGCTATCTTGTACCACTTGAGCGTATGAGCTATTACAAATAACACAATACAAGAGTACGCAAGAGTATAAAAATAAGCGATACATGCAATACAAAATTAACATCTTAAAATTAGGAGTGCGATGATTTTTTATGGCAGGCATTTACATACACATTCCCTTTTGCCGTAAGGCATGTTACTACTGCAATTTTCATTTTTCCACCTCATTACAATCATTAGAAAAAATGGTAGAGGCATTGCATGTAGAAGTACGATTAAGAAAAAGCTATATCAATCAACCTGTTGAAACAATTTATTTTGGAGGAGGAACGCCCAGCTTGCTTTCCATTAATCATTTAAAAAGTATTATTTCTGCTATACACACTCATTACAACGTGTCATCCACAGCAGAAATAACGTTAGAAGCCAATCCAGATGATATAAATACATTAACATTACAATCTTGGAAAGAAGCGGGCATTAACCGCTTAAGCATTGGTGTACAATCTTTTTTTGATGACGAATTGCAGTGGATGAATAGAAATCATACTGCTCAACAATCGCTTAAATGTATTAAACAGGCACAGGATAATGGCTTTGAAAATATTAGTATTGATTTAATTTATGGAACCCCTTCTTTAACAGAACAACAATGGATGCAAATACTTCAAACAGCTACCTCTTTAAACATTCCCCATCTTTCTTGTTATGCATTAACCGTTGAGGAAAAAACGGCATTGAGCGAAATGATAAAAAAGAAGACATCAAGTCCTGTTAATACAGATTCACAAGCGGAGCAATTTTTAAAACTGATTGATTTTTTAACAATGAAAGGATATGAACACTACGAAATTTCAAATTTTTCTAAACCAGGATGGCGAAGCAAACACAATACTTCTTATTGGCTAGGAAAAACCTATTTAGGAATTGGGCCATCAGCCCACTCTTTTAATAAAACCAGTCGACAATGGAATATTGCCAATAATGCATTGTATATAAAAGCAATACAACAAAAAACAATTCCTTATACCATAGAGCAACTAACACTTACACAACAATTAAATGAATATATAATGATTGCACTACGCACTATGGAGGGTTTAGATTTAAATTATATCGTTAATAATTGGGGCAAAGAATATGCTATAGCATTAAAAGAACATATCCCTTTATTACAACAAAACGGATGGATAGAAAAAAATTTATCAAATAAGATAATATTATCCTCGCAAGGAAAGTTAAGGGCTGATGGTATTGCCACTATGTTATTTTTTGATGAAGAAAAACAGAAATTATAATTCTTTCAATAGTACACTATTGTTAACAATTTCTAAATGACATAGTGTACCATATTTCAGCGCTATATTGTGTTCGCCATGGCTAACCGGAAAATCAAAACATATTGGAAAATCAAACTCATTAACAACCATTTTAATAAGTTCATATATGGTAGAGCCGAAAGGTGTGATCGTGTCCTTCATATCTGTAAAACCACCTACTATTAAGCCTTTTATGGCATTGAATTTTTTATTTCTTTTTAATTGCACGAGCATTCTATCTATGTTATACATATATTCTCCTACGTCTTCTATAAACAAAATACAATCTTTATAATCCATATCGCTTGGAGTACCAATAACATGAACCAATAAACTTAAGTTCCCGCCTATTAACGGTCCAACAGCTGTCCCTAAACGATTGGATGTATGGGTATTAATGGTATAACTCATTTTGTTGCCTAACAAAATATTTTGTAGAGATTGTATAGAAGCATTTTTTAACCCATAATCTGCAAAAGCCCCAGCCATAGCAGCATGTATAGTGCTAATTTTATACTGATTATATATATGTGTATGCAACACCGTAATATCGCTAAAACCGATTATCCATTTAGGGGTTTGTACAAATAAAGAAAAATTGATACAATCAATAATTCTAGAAAGCCCATACCCACCACGTCCACATAAAATAGCATGAATGGAAGGATCATCTAGCATAGCTTGTAAATCCGCTAAACGTTCTTCATCAGTACCTGAAAAATAATGATATTTATATCCTACAGTTTTTCCCATTTTCACCAGAAATCCCCACTGTTCAAGTATTTCAACAGATTTTTGTACCCGCTCCACAGGCAAATAGCCAGAGGGACAAACAATACCAACAGTACTTCCTTTACTTAGATAAGGTGGATAAATCATATACTTCAAAAGTAAAAATTAAACAACCAAAATAATTGATTTGAGCTTTTTACTTTAAATACCTTCAATGAATTCTATATTTGTAGCATACTATTGAATAATTACCAATGGCTGAATTTAAAAGATATTTAATTACCGCAGCGCTACCTTATGCCAATGGCCCTGTTCACATCGGTCATTTAGCAGGCTGTTATTTACCAGCAGACATTTATGTGCGCTATTTAAAAGCTCAAAAAAAAGATGTGCTTTTTATTTGTGGCAGTGATGAACATGGCGTTCCCATTACGATTCGAGCGATGAAAGAAAATATTACTCCACAGCAAGTAGTAGATAAATATCATACTATTATAAAAGAAAGCTTTGAGAAAATGGATATTGGATTTGATATATACGATCGAACATCCAATCCTATACATCATGAAACGGCCTCAGCATTCTTTAAAAAATTATATGATGATGGTTTGTTTGAAGAAAAAGAAACTGAGCAGTTTTACGACGAAGAGAAAAAAATTTTTTTAGCGGATCGTTATATTACTGGTACTTGCCCTATTTGCAACAATCCCAATGCGTATGGTGACCAATGCGAAAAATGTGGATCATCGTTAAGCCCAGAACAACTCATCAATCCAAAAAGCACTTTAAGTAATGCAATTCCAATAAAAAGAAAAACAAAACACTGGTATTTTCCTTTGCAAAACCATGAACCTTGGCTTAAGCAATGGATTTTAGAAGAGCATAAAGAATGGAAAAACAATGTATACGGCCAATGTAAAAGCTGGTTGGATAAAGGTTTACAGTCTAGAGCTATGACGAGAGATAGTAATTGGGGCGTAAAAGTTCCTTTACCTAACGCCGAAGGCAAAGTGTTGTATGTATGGTTTGATGCACCTATTGGTTATATTTCTGCTACCAAAGCATTAACACCAGATTGGGAAAAATATTGGTGTAGCAATGATACCAAGTTGGTTCACTTTATTGGAAAAGATAATATTGTTTTTCATAGTGTTATTTTTCCTGCAATGCTAAAAGCGCATGGAAACTTTGTTTTACCAGACAACGTGCCCGCCAATGAATTTTTAAATATTGAAGGAGATAAAATTTCTACTAGTCGCAATTGGGCAGTATGGGTAGATGCGTACATAAAAGATTTTCCTGATCAGCAAGATGCCTTACGTTATGTATTATGTGCCAATGCTCCAGAAACCAAAGACAATGATTTTACTTGGAAAGATTTTCAAGAACGTGTGAATAGTGAACTGGTAGCTATTTTCGGCAACTTTATTAACAGAACGTTCGTTCTAATGCACAAATTGTGTAATGGAAAAGTTCCTTCTTTACATAAAAATATTCTTGATGATGCGGATAAAAGTTTGATAGAAATAATTCAAAATTCAAAATTCAAAATTCAAAATTTAATAGAAACCTATAAATTCAGAGACGCTTTATTTGAAGTAATAGACTTATCTCGAAAAGGGAATAAATATTTACAAGATAAAGAACCCTGGAAAAAAACAACTGAGCAACAAAACAGCATTGATAATACTATACATATTTGCTTACAACTCTGCGCCAATCTTGCTATTTTCATCAATCCGTTTTTACCTAATAGTGCACAAAAAATATGTTATATGATGAAAGTAGTTGATAAAATGCTTGACTGGGAAAATGCAGGAAAAATAGATTTATTAAAAGTAGGCTATAGTTTAAGAGCGCCAGAGTTATTATTTAGAAAAATTGAAGATGAGGAAATGGAAAAGCAAATTCAAAAATTAAAAAGAAAAAGTATGGATGTACAAAGCTTTCCAGAAAATAGCGTTAAAATAAAAGACGAAATTGTATATGATGATTTTGCCAAAATGGATCTTCGAGTGGCAACAATAATAGAAGCTAAAAAAGTAGAAAAAGCAGATAAATTATTGCAATTAGAATTGGATTTAGGATTTGAAAAAAGAACCGTATTGTCTGGAATAGCAAAACACTACACACCAGAACAAATTATAGGAAAACAAGTAATAGTAGTAGCCAACTTAGCACCACGAAAAATGAAAGGCATTGAAAGCAAAGGCATGATATTAATGGCAGAAGACAAAGAGGGGAAATTGCATTTTGTACAGCCTGAAACCATTATTAGTAATGGCGTAACAGTAAGTTGATTAATCTAAATAGCGAAAAATTGGGAAACACACTTAATTTTAACATTATGAATAACCATATCCAAAAAGTAGCCATATTAGGAAGTGGTATCATGGGAAGCCGCATTGCTTGCCATTTTGCAGGCATTGGAGTGCAAGTGTTGTTATTGGATATAGCTTCTAAAGAAGAAAAAAATCCCAATAGAATTGTAAATGAAGCATTACAAGCTACTTTAAAATCTACTCCATCTCCGGTATATACTAAAGACGTATTTAGAAATATTGCTACTGGAAATTTTACAGATAACATGAAGGATATTGCTACTTGCGATTGGATTATAGAAGTAGTTATAGAAAAACTAGACATCAAGCAATTTATTTTTGTTGAAGTAGAAAAATATAGAACGCCTGGAACATTGATTACCTCTAACACATCAGGCATTCCTATTCATTTAATGACTGAGGGCAGAAGCGAAGATTTTAAACAACATTTTTGTGGCACACATTTTTTTAATCCCCCACGATATTTGCGCTTATTAGAAATTATTCCAACAAAACATACTAATCCAGAAGTAGTTCATTTTTTAATACACTATGGAGATGCTTTCTTAGGTAAAACAACCGTGTTATGTAAGGATACGCCAGCATTCATTGCTAACCGTATAGGGGTATTTAGTATGATGAGCATTTTTGATATAATGCAAAAATTAAATCTAACAATAGATGAAATAGATGCTCTTACGGGACCTATACTCGGTAGACCCAAATCAGCAACCTTTCGTACCGCTGATGTAGTAGGAATAGATACATTAGTAAAAGTTTCAAAGGGTATAAAAGAAAACTGTCCGAACGATGAAACAAAAAAAATATTTGATATTCCAGATTGGCTAAATAAAATGATAGCCAATAATTGGTTAGGCGATAAAACAACACAAGGATTTTTCAAAAAAATAAAAAATGCAGATGGTTCAAAAAATATTCAAGTATTGAATTTGTCAACAATGAATTATGAACCAAGAGTTAAAACAAAATTTGCTACACTTGAAACGGCTAAACCTATTGAAAATCTTCCGGAGAGAATAAAAATTTTATTAGCTGGACAAGATAAAGCGGGTGAATTTTATAGACAATTTCATTATGCATTGTTCTCTTATATTGCTCATCGTATTCCAGAAATATCCGATCATATTTATGAAATAGATGAAGCTATGAAAGCTGGCTTTGGTTGGGAAATAGGCGCTTTCGAAACTTGGGATATATTAGGTGTAGAAGCAACAGTACAAAAAATGAAAACAGATGAATATACCTTACCATCTTGGATTGCAATAATGTTAGAGAAAGGAATAAAATCATTTTACAAAAACGAAAACGGTAAACGATATTATTATGATATTAATACGACAAATTATCAAATTATATCGGATAGCGAAGCGTTTTTAGTAATGAAACAATTCGAGAATCAAATAGTGTGGAGAAATAATGTAGCGAAAATATACCATTTAGGAGATGATGTATTGGGTTTAGAATGGAATACCAAAATGAACACTATTGGTGGCGAGGTGCTGGAAGGAATCAATCAAGCCATAACATTAGCGGAAAAACAATATAAAGGATTAGTAATTGCAAATGATAGTGCTCAATTTTCTGCAGGAGCTAACGTAGGAATGATTTTTATGTTAGCTATTGAACAAGAATATGACGAACTGGATATGGCTATACAATTATTTCAAAATACAATGATGCGGGTGCGCTATTCTAGCATTCCTGTAGTTATTGCACCACACGGACTTACATTAGGAGGAGGCTGTGAAATGAATTTACATGCAGATAGCGTACAGGCCGCAGCAGAAACATATATTGGTTTAGTAGAATTAGGAGTAGGGCTTATTCCCGGTGGTGGTGGAACAAAAGAATTTGTTCTGCGTGCTGCTAAAGAAACACAAGAAGGCGAACCAGAAACAATTGCGTTAAAAAACAGATTTTTTACAATAGGAACAGCTAAAGTCGCTACATCTGCACATGAAGCTTACCAATTGGGCATTCTACGAAAAGGTATGGATGACATTTGTATCAATCAAAATAGACGCATTGCTACAGCCAAACAAAAAGCAATAGCATTATTCAACGCAGGATACACAATGCCAATAAAACGCAACAATATTAAGATATTGGGGAAAACAGGCTTAGGATTATTATATACAGGTATTAATAGTATGTACAAGGGAAATTACATCACAGAACATGATGTAAAAGTAGCTCAAAAACTAGCTTATGTAATGTGTGGTGGCGATATAAGCGAACCTACTTTTGTAAATGAGCAGTATCTATTAAATTTAGAAAGAGAAGCTTTTTTAAGTTTATGTGGTGAAAAGAAAACACTCGAACGTATACAAAGTGTTTTAAAAACAGGAAAACCGATAAGAAATTAAATAGTTGATCCTTATACTAAACCGCTAACAAGATATATAAAATAGTTGTACATTTGGTGAATGCGAACCATACAATTAAAGGCTCATTTAAGTACAGCCGAACTTTCTGATAAATTAATGACTTGCATTAATATTCATCACAGGAGC
>CAZXBE010000016.1:0-21960 GCA_964638565.1 uncultured Chitinophagaceae bacterium | reverse complement strand
TTCTTTACTTTTGAAAATAATAAAATTACCTTAGTTATCTAGTCTTGACCCTTAAACTAAAACAATTCCTACTTTTATATAGTATGCATAAACGATATACTATTTTGTATGGTTGATAAAGTTATTAAAAGATGTATAGAATAAATAAATATAAACAATACATATTCTTGGGCATAATGCTTATGAATGGCTTTTTAGATACCTCTGCGCAAGATTTAACTGGTATATGGAAAGGTAAATTTATTGATAAAGGAAATGGAGATGTATATACATATGAAATTCAAATAATTCAAAATAAAAATGGTATTTTAAAAGGAGTTTCCTATTCTTATTTAGGAGATGTTAGGCTTTATTGTACAGTTCCTATAGTAGGTTATTTTAAAACTTCTAATAGCTTAGATAAAGAAAATAAAATGGTCAATCTTAAAATTGGCGATGATGTTACGTGTGATTTATCAAGCTCTTCATTAAAATATTCTAAAGTAGGTAACATGGAGTATCTTACAGGAACGTATGCCCGTGGAGTAGTAGGAGAAGGTACTATGTATTTACATAAAACAGATAAAACTGATTTCAAAAAGGAGAAATTTTTATTAAATCGTAAGCCTAAAGAAAATCTTCCTCCTCAACAAAAAAAGACTGCGCCATCTATTAAAAAAATAGATATAGCTACAAAAAAAGATTCTGTCTTAAAGTCGGTAAAAGTTACTGTTAGTCGAAAAAAAGAAGAATTAACGTATAGTCAACCTAATGTGTTAAAAGAACGCACTAATGAAGTGGTTAAAACTATTTACACTGACGCTAGTTTTATCACCATAGATTTGTATGATAATGGAGAAATAGATAAGGATACTGTTACTGTATTTCACAATAATAGGTTGATTGTGAGTGCGCAACAGTTAGGCATAAAGCCTATTACAGTAAAAATAGCTATTAATGAACAAGACCCCCATCATGAAATTATATTGGTAGCTAATAATTTGGGAGACATTCCTCCTAATACAGCTTTGATGGTGGTTAGAGCAGGTAGCAAACGATATGAGGTGCGTATTGTGTCCACTGAACAAAAAAATGCAAAAATTATTTTTGAGTATAAAAAATAATTTATAACAGATGATCGAGTCACGAAGGGATTTAAAGTAGGCATGCTGTAATATGACCAGTAACTTGAGTTAATTACACTGTTCACATTGTCCACTTACAATCATTTTTACATCGGCTGCTTTATATCCTTTGGGTAGTTTTACTTTCGGAATTGTTATTTTATCCAAGCAAGTCGTTTCTCCACAATCATTACATATAAAATGCACATGCTCATCGTGATGATGGTGTTCGGTACATTCATTTTTACACAATGCATACATAGATATATTGTCTGATGTAGGTATACTATGTATGATACCTTTTTCAATAAAAGTAGAAAGGGTTCTATATATGGTTGCTCTATCAAAAATGTCTTTAAATTTTTTTTCCATATCACTGTATGCTAGTGCATAATTCTTTTTTAAGAAAGCTGCTAATATCTTGGTTCTGCTATCTGTTATACTGAGGTTATTTGTTTTTAATATATCAATAGCTTGTTGCATAGTTCAAAATTTTATTATTGATTGAGTAAAGTTCGTATATCTTTTTTTAACTGTTCTAGTTCAGCTTCTTTTAAGCCATCATAAACGCCTCTTACTTGTCCTTGGTTATCTACAAGACTAAAAAATCGAGTATGAATAAATTGCTCTTGCATACTACCTACATTATTTTTTGGATCATCTAGTAGATAGCTATTTCGAGCAATTGTATATAGTTTTTCTTTGCTGCCGGTTAAAAATTTCCAATACGTTGTATTGGCATGTATGGAATCAGCATATATTTTTAATCTGCCAGCGCTATCTGTTTCAGGATCTACTGTATGCGACAAGATCATAAAATTTTCTGTTCCCCCAAAAGCGTGAGCAATTTTTTTCATATTGGTATTCATGCGAGGGCATATGCCGTGGCAAGTGGTAAAAAAATATTCTACTACACAAATTTTTCCTTCTATATTTTTTTCTGTAAAAATATTTCCGTCCTGATCAATAAGTTCGAAAGCTTTTACGGTATTGAGTATGGGAAGATCTATTTTTTTATTAAAATCTGGTATGATATACGATAATACTATCCAAAATGCTACAATAAGTGCAACAAAAAAGCTTGTATACAGTATTATTTTTTTTCTCATTAGTGTATGTTGTTTATAACAACTTTCCAGCGGCCCATTGTAAGGCTATTTGCTGTTTTTGCAATTTGGTTTTTAAAAGTATCAGTTTTTGATAGGTTTCTAGCATTTTATTTTCACGGCTATTGACTAAAAAAAGAGAACTTTCACCTAATCTAAATCTATACTCTTCAGCTTTTAAGAGTATGTTGTGTTGTTGATAGATAGATTCGTTTAGCTGCACCTGTTGTAATAAGCTTGTTAACTCTATATATGATTTACGTAAAATATTTTCCAGCTCCCATTGTTTTGCTATTGTATTTATTTCCCATTCTCGTAGTTTGAGTGTTGCTTGTTTATAAGCTCCACGTCCTTCAAAGAAACGCAATGGGATAGCAACCTGAAAACCTAGCTTATAATTGTTGTCAAAAGCAGCGTTACTAAAGGTTTTTAAAGAGTTGTATCCTTTATTGAGTATGTTCCATTGCATATTTGCAACGGGTAGTAATTGTTGAAATTTATATCGTTGATCTATTTTTAATTGTTGTTGCTTTATTTGGTACTGTTGTAATACCGGATGCTGGTTAGATACGATAATATTTTGATCAATTGTTTCTATTATATTGGGCAATGGCTTCAACCAATTTGTGTCGGGTATAGTGTTTTTCCACCACATACTATCTGGTTTAACATTACTCAGCCATATATAATTAGCAAGCTCTGTTGCAGCTGTTTGCCAATTCATATATGCTTCTGTTTGCATGCTTTTTATGCTTTGCCATTGTGCTAGGGTTTCTGTAGTATCGATAGCAGGTCTATCTCCTTGTACTACACTATTTTTTACCCATTTAAAACGTTGTTCGTTAATGGCATTGATTTGTGTAAATAATTTATATATAGCATATTCTTTTGCCCAATCCCAATAAGCTGACATAGCTTTGTAGATTGTATTATTACTAATTATTAATCTATTAGCTTCTTGATCTTTTACATTTAATTGAGCGTCTAACACAGCAGTTCTTTTTTTATCGATCCATAAATCTCGCAATAATGGAATTTTTATACCGAGATAGCTGCTCTTGCCTGCAGTAAGATCATTGCTAATGCGCAATCCTGTATTTTCTTCCCAGCCAGCTTTTAGTTCAATTGCACTATATATAGGAATTTTTATTTCAGGATTCCAGTAGTTAAAATATTGAACACCATCAAATGTCTTTCTTTCCCAATCTGTTTGTATAACAGGGTCAAAACCTCCACGAGCTGAAATAAGAAAAGCCTTAGCTTGTTCAATTTTAAGATTGGTATTAATGATATAGGGATGATTCCCTTTTACCCATTGCATAAATGTGTCTGGTGTTAATATGGTTGTAGTAGTTGACTGAGCTGTAATTCCATTAGTGATGATAGATGCAATAGTAACAGAGAAGATTGTTTTTAACAGATCTCTTCGGAAAATGTATTTCTCTTGAACTTGAACAGTCCTCGACTTCGCTCGGACTGACAGGCTTCTCATAGTATTCGTCACCCTGAGCCCTGTTGAAGGGTATTTTCGAAAGATATTTAATATACAGCGATAGATATTCAACGTAATACTTGTTTATATGTTTGATGATGCATTTTGTAAAAATGTAAATGCATTTATTTTTTTTCTGGATAATAAGTTGCTTCGTTATTTTTTAAATGTGGTTTGTAGTAATCAGGTGGAAAACCATTAATTTGTCGCCACAATTCATACCAAACAGGTACATCTTTTAACAAGGCAATACCCTGTGCAGCAGTGCCTATTTTAAGTGTTGGTGGCCAGTGGTTGTTGTCAGTTGTATCCTCAATAACGAGTACCTTAAAATTTCCATCATCACTGGTGTTGCGTTCAATAGCCGTTACTTTACCGCCAAAAGTTCCATAGGATGCTTTAGGCCATCCACTAAATACAACAGCAGGAAATCCGTCAAAAACAAAACGTATTTTTTGACCAATAGAAAGCAGTTGTACATCTAAAGGTTTTACATATAGTTCTACAGCATATTCTATGTTAGTAGGTACTATTTCGGCAATCATTTCATTTTCTTTTACTACTTCGCCAATACCTGCTTTACGTGTTTTTACAATTTGCCCTGCTTGTGGTGCTATTACGTAATACATTTGATTACGAATACTGTAGTTGGAGTATTGATTGCGCAATTTAGCTACTTCACTTTGGCCTGTAGAGGCTTGCGATATGGATTGATATCTTTCCCCATTTGACTTAGCTATTTTTTCAGCATATTCTTGTTGAGCCATATTCCATTCAATTTGTAATCGTAATAATTCTTGCTTGCTATTTTCCCACTTTATATTGGCTGTTGTTTTTTTGGCTAAAGCCTCTTGTAATAATTGGTTGCGTTGTTCTAGTTGGGTTAAGGATACTAAACCGCTGTCGTACATAGATTGTTGTCTTCGAAATTGTTCTTTTTTAATGTTATAGTCATTTACAACGGCGTTGTAATCTGCACCATCACTTTCTATTTTCATTTTTTGCTGTTGCATTTTATTTTGCAATTCAGCCATTTTAAGTTGTAATGATTGTGCTAATGTTTTGGATTGTTGTGCAGCCATGTCGGCTTTTAATTTATAATTTTCGGCTGCATTGCTTTTGGCATCAATTTGCTCTTGAGTTCTTTGTAGTAATTGAGGATCCCAATAATCTTCTTTTATTTCGGCTAATTGTAATAGCGTATCACCTGCTTGAACCATGTCTCCCTCTTTAACGTACCATTGTAAAATACGTCCAGGTATTGCAGCATGTAAATCTTGAGGGCGTTGTTCAGGGCGCAAAGCGGTTACTTTTCCTTTTGCACGTATATTTTGTGTCCAAGGTAGAAATATAAATAGGGTAAACATAGTAAGTATACTTATTATCCAATAGGTAGCTTTACTTGTTTTATGTTGTCTATAAATAGTTTTCCAACTGTCCCAGTTCTTAATGTCTTTATGTACCGTATTTGCCATTTTTACTTAAAAATTATGCACTATTAACGTTCCTTCTTGCATAGTATATATTTTGTCACATTTTGCTGAAAATATTCTATCATCTGAGGTTATGATGCAAGTAGAGTAAGGTATTTTCTTTAAGATGTACGATTGTATAGCAATTTTAGTCGTTTCTTTTAAATGCCTCCATGGGTCTTCTAATAATAGTAGTGCAGGTTGATGTATGAAACAACGTAACAATAATATTTTTTGTTTGTCTGATGAAGAAAGCTGATTGCCATTAGGCGATAATATCGTATCAAAGCCATTAGGGTATGTTTGTAAAAAATCATTTATTTCTAATGTTTTTGCTAATTGTATAATATTATCAGCATGAATATCTGCATCGCCTAAAGTAATATTGTCATAGATACTAGATTCAAAAATTTCTTGTTCCTGTAACAATATACCGGTTCTTGCTCTAAAAGAAGCTAAATTATAATTGTGTAAAGGGATATCATTAATGTATATATTCCCTCTGTAGCCTGTGTAGGAACCACTTAGTAGTTTTAGTAATGTAGATTTTCCCGAACCTTCACTACCATGTATGCATGCTTTAGCACCTGTAGGTACTTGCATACTAATATTTTCTAATACAGGCTTGGTATCACTATATCCAAAAAATAAATTGTTTATTGAAATTTGTACACCTTTTACTTGTTTGTCTAGTATAATAGAGCCAGATATTTCTACCGGTTTGTTTAATACAGTAGATATTTTTTCTATGGAAGTTAATGCGTCGTATATGTTATCTAATTGAAGAATTATTTTTTCTACAGCACTTAATACGGTTAAGATAATAATTTCGGCAGCAATGAATTGACCTATATTGATTTGTTGATTAACAAGCAATATGCTGCCTACTATTAATATGGCTGCTGTAACAAATACTTTAAATCCTATTAAACTAAAGTATTGTAATTGCAATATTCTAAAATGTTCTGTTCTAGATTGTATATATCCTTTTGAAGCGTTATCTGTTTTTTGTAAGTGTAAATTTGTGCCTTTAGAAAATCGAATTGTTTTTATACTGCGGGCTGTTTCTTGTAGCCATGCAGCTACTTTATATTTAAATCCACTTTCTTCTAAACTGGTGGTTAGCCCCTTGGTTCCACTGAAGTATAAAATAGTCGTTAAAATCAGTAATAATATCAACCCAAAAAATATAAATACGGGGTGATAAAAACAGAGCAATAGTAAACCAAATAATATTTGTATAGTTGCTAGTGGAATATCCAGCAGCATTTTGCTAATGCTTTTTTGTAGATTGGGAATTTCAAAAAAACGATTGGACAGCTCGGGTAAATAGTGTTGATCCAGCGCCTTTAAGTTTAATTGAGGTAAACGATCTGCCAACTGATAGGCATGATGTACAAATATTTGCTGTTGTATTTTTTCTATATAGCGTAATTGATTTACTTGTAGCACGCCATTGATAGCCACGCCCAGTACTACCGCTGTAATAAGCACTACCATGGAAGTGGAATATTCTGCAGCTATTACAAAACCAATAATAGATTGTATGCCCAGTGGTAGAGACAATTGAATAAGCGCATACACGATGGCATAAAAATAAATGTTTGAAATGTCTTTTTTATAAGGTTTTAAGACAGTAAACATTTTTTTTACTACATCTATAAATTTAATATGTAAGTATTCTGTAGCCATTGTAGCGTTAAAATTAATGATTTATTGTTTTTGGTATGCTACATCTAGTTAATTCATCTTGTCTTAATAAGAAAATTAATTTTGATCTTTCTTTTTTACCATCGTTAAAATAGTTGCTAGTGCTACCAGCTCGCTTGTTTCATCTTTTACTTCTACCAACCATTTCACAATTCCTTTAGCCACATCTGTTTCATCCTTTTTTTCTTGCTCTATTTTTTCTTTACATATTAATGTAACACCAATAGTAGCGCCAGCATATATTGGTTTCATAAAACGGCATTCATCTAATCCATAATTTAAAAGTACTGGTCCTTTTTTAGCATCTACAAATAATCCGGCTGCAGCGCTTAATATAAAATAACCATGCGCTACAGGTTTTTCAAATATAGTTCCACCCAATGAAGTATGATCTGTATGCGCATAAAAATGATCCCAGCTTACATTAGCAAAATTAACAATATCTGCTTCTGTAATGGTTCTTTTATGTGTTACAACAGTATCGCCAATTTGTAATTCTTCAAAATATTTTCTAAACGGATGTTTTTCCTCTTCTTTATATGCAGCACCCCTTTGATATATTTTAGTGATGGCTGTTAACGTGTCTGGCAAACCTTGGATAGCAGTGCGTTGCATATAATGTTTCATTCCTCTCAATCCACCCATTTCTTCTCCGCCACCTGCACGGCCTGGACCGCCGTGTACTAACATAGGTAGGGGAGATCCATGCCCAGTACTTTCTTTAGCATTATGTTTATTTAATATTACGATACGCCCATGATAAGGCGCTGATCCTAATACATATTCTGTAGCAATAGTATCATCTGCTGTTACAATAGAGGATACTAAGGACCCTTTTCCTTTATTAGCTAATTCAATCGCTTCTTCAATATTTTTGTAAGGCATTATAGTACTTACTGGACCGAAGCATTCAATATTATGAACATCTTCCGATGCAAAAGGTTTTTCATTACATAATAATAAGGGTGATAGGAATGAACCTTTATTAGCATCAGCATCAATCAATTCAATATGATCTAAATTTCCATAAACAATGGATGATGATCTTAATAATTCTTTCACTTTACTAATAACTTCTGACTGCTGACTTTTTCCTGCTAAAGCACCCATTCGTACTTTTTCGTTAAGCGGATTTCCAATAGTAGTTTGTTGTAAAGCCTTTCCCAATGCAAGTTGTACTTCTTCTAATAAAATAGTTGGTACAAATATGCGACGAATAGCGGTACATTTTTGCCCAGCTTTAACCGTCATTTCTTTACGAACTTCCTTAATAAAAATATCCCACTCCGGTTTATCGGGAGTAACATCATTTCCTAAAACAATACAGTTGAGTGAATCGGCTTCCATGTTAAATGGAACGTTATTCATTAAAATATTTTTATTTGATTTTAGCGTTAATCCTGTAGAAGCAGAGCCGGTAAACGTTATTACATCTTGTGATGTGGCATGATCCAACATATCGCCAGCACTGCCACAAATCAATTGCAACGCACCTTCTGGGAGAATACTAGATGTAGCAATTTCTTTTACCACAGCATGCGTTAAATAAGATGTGATTGTAGCAGGTTTTATAATAGCAGGCATACCTGCTAATAAATTAACCGCTATTTTTTCCAACATGCCCCATATCGGAAAATTAAATGCATTAATATGTAAAGCAATACCTGGCTTAGGTACTAAAATATGATGGCCAATAAAACTACCGCCTTTACTTAAACTTACGGCTTCCCCATCTGTACAATAAGGTAGGTTGGGAAGTTTTCGGCGTAATGATGCGTATGAAAATAAATTGCCTATCCCACCTTCGATATCAATCCAGCTATCAGCACGAGTAGCGCCTGTTTTGAAACTGATGGTATAAAATATTTCTTTTCTATCCATTAAATACAGCGCTAATTTTTTTAGCATCAATCCTCTTTCTTGAAAGGTCATTTTGCGTAAAGCTTGTCCGCCTTTTGTGCTGCCATATTGTAAAATATCTTTAAAAGATAAACCTTCTGTAGAAGCATGCGTAATATAATCCCCATTTACAGCGTTATATAACGCTTGTCCATCTCCATCTCCAGTTATCCATCTGCCTAAAATATAATTATCGATTTTTTGCATAGTAAATTATTATGCTGCAAAGCTACACCATCAATTTAACGTATAAAAAAACAGGAAGCAAAATTGCCTCCTGTTTTAAATCTAATGTAGCCTGTTTAATTACGATTTTCTAGTTAATGTTATCTCCATGTTTTTGAATGTTTTTCCTGTTTTTGGATCAGGTCCCCACATTTCTAGTTTTTGAGTGTTATCATCAATAAACCAAAGTGTTTGGCTAAAATCTGTTGATTTACCTTGTATAGGGCAAGTTGTTTTTCCTTTAAATTCTATACATTTTTTAGCTTCGTTATATGTGCCTTCACAATACATAACACCACTACTCATGTTATCTCTCCAAGTATTAGTAAATACTTTACGAACATTATCATAACCGGTTGTACTAATGCCATCAAAAGGCATACCCATAAAATTACCAGTATGTTTTCCCTCTTGAAAAAGACCATTCATAACCATTTCATTTTTGCAGGTAATCGTATTGGTTATTGGTTGTGCATTGGCTGACATCCACATTTTAGTAGTTTCAGTCCATTCCCCAGTGCTTTTAGCTAACATTTGATGCATAGAGCTAGGTTGTCCATAAGCCGTCATAGCTTGTTGCATTTTTTGTTCATCTGCACTCATCTGTGCATTGGTGTACATAGCATAGCATGTAAACGAAACAAGGAGAAGTAGTTTTTTCATACTGTTTAATTTTGGAATTAATTATTAATAAATAACGAAATGTTCCGACGAAAGTAAAGCAATGTGCTATTAAAACCAAATAGACTGCTTACTCTAAAAATTCTTATTAGAACTTATGCTATTAAGTTAAACTGCTTTAGGTGATGAAGTGCATGCTTATACAATAGGTGTGTATTTTCCTCAAAATTTAGTGTTCCAAAAAGAGGGTTATTTGTGGTTAAGGTGTTATTTTTTTCAAAAATTGCAAAAAAATAATTTAGCTCTGTTGTAAGTTCTTCAATCGCTTCTTGCATAGAGGCGTGTTGTATCGGATCGCCATCATCACGCATTAGAGGATTCTTACTGTTCTCCTTAAACGGCTTATCACTTAACATGAAATTTCTTACTTTGAGCAAATGCTCTTCAGCAGTAACAGGAGGTATTTTCACTTTTCCACTAGCTACTTGAATGGATTTGCTTAAATGTTCAACCACTTGTTGTGCATTTAAAATGCCCCATTGCCCTTTTGTTTTTGCATCTAAACTAGCTAATAGTGGAATAAACTGATTTTTTAAGAATTTGATTTTGTTGTCTTCCATTGATTTGTTGTGTAAACGGCTTCAATTGCTTTAGAAAGGTTGTTAAAAATATCATCCACATTTCCTTCGCCTACTATAGATTGTACTTTATTAAAGCGCTTATAATAATCGGCTACTGGTGTTGTTTTGGAACTATATTCTTTTATACGAGCTTTTATAATTTCCTCATTCACATCATCACTGCGGCCACTACTTTTACCTCTATGAATTAAGCGTTCTATTAAGGTGTTTTCTGACACTGCTAGGGCAAGCACTAGGTTAATCTTGGCATCTTTTTGTAATAATAAACTATCTAAAGCCCCTGCTTGTGTTACTGTTCTGGGAAATCCATCAAACAGAAAACCTTTTGTGTTAGGGTATTTATCTATCATGCCATCTATCATGCCAATCACAATAGCGTCTGGGACTAGTTTTCCTTGATCCATAAATTGCTTGGCTTCAAGTCCCAAAGGTGTTTGTTGGTTTATTTCTTGTCGTAACAAGTCGCCTGTTGATAAATGGATAAACCCATAATGTTGTACTAGCTTTTCGCTCTGTGTACCCTTTCCACTTCCTGGAGGGCCAAATAAAATGAGGTTGAACATTGTGTAAATTAAATGATTAAATACATCTACGGCGATGTTTAATTTTTAAACTCATAAAGGAATACCGTATAAATCTAGCATTATATGCATAGATTTGCAAACACTAATATAAAACTTTGTAAATGTACAAAGTCTATTAAAGACCCAAATTAGAAATTTATACTTAAAAATATGTCTGTTCGTCTATTTTTTTTTATCAACCTTCTTACTTTTTTTTTAATACCTAATACGTGTTTGCATGCACAAACAGTTGATAGTGCTAGGCGAGCTAAAGTGGCTATTTGTTTACCTATGTACCTCGATAGTGCTTTTAGCGGCACTGAATATAAATGGGCAAAAAATCGCATACCCTCTTATATGGGTAAAGGGTTGGAGTTTTACAATGGTGTGCGTATAGCTATTGATTCTTTGCGTACTCAAAACACGTTGGCGGAT
This sequence comes from uncultured Chitinophagaceae bacterium, assembly GCA_964638565.1. Taxonomy (GTDB): domain Bacteria; phylum Bacteroidota; class Bacteroidia; order Chitinophagales; family Chitinophagaceae; genus CAYVXB01. The sequence continues at coordinate 10,693 of CAZXBE010000016.1, read as the reverse complement.
ATTTTTATTGTAGACATAAAAGGAAGTGCAGGACTTGAGGCTCAGCTTAAACAAGTACCGTTGCAAAAATTGGATTTAATACTTGGTGTTGTAACTTCTGTCAATGAGTTGCAACTATTATCTACCATCGCGTATCAAAACAGTATTCCTTTTATTTCCGCCACATATCCTAACGATGGAAATATAAAAAAGAATCCTTTTCTTATTCTTTTGAATACTACTTTGCAAAGCCATATATCGTCTCTCCATACATATCTCTATAAAAATTACAGATCTGCTAATATCATAGTATGTACGAATAAGGTTAGTTTGGAGGAAACAATTTGGGGTTATATAGAGAAAGTGAATAATTCAATTGAAGAGCCTTTGGCTATACAAAGAGTATTTTTGGAAGATTCGACAGCTATCAAAAATGTAGCATCGTATATGAAAAAGGATAGACCCAATGTGTGCATTGTTGGATCTCTCAATGAGGCTTTTGGATTGTCTTTGGCTAAACAATTTTCTACACTTGTTGATACTTATAATATCAAATTAATAGGAATGCCTACTTGGGATGGGGTAAAGGCGTTTTCAGGCGATACGTATAAAAATCTTCCTATTATATATACTAGTTCGTTTAATTATACTAATAGTAATGTAGCAGTAATGAATTTTAAGAATACCTATAAAAAAACATATCGTCACATACCAAGAGATTTGTTGTTAAAAGGATTTGAATATGGCTATCACTTTATAAAATTGGTTTCTGTAATGGTAAAGGAGGATATGCCCATTAACTTGGCTGATGGGCGATTTAAAGTATTCAATGATTTTGATATTGAACCTGTGGGTTTTCAAAAAAAAGAAGTGGACTATTTTGAAAACAAAAAAATCTACTTTATACAATTGTATAACGGGCAAATAAAAATTTTAGAATAATTGGCTCCCCAAAACATCTTTTAGCAAAGTACGCTCTTATCTACTTCTTCATTAATAGAAATCATTTTTCTTGATTTTATATGTGCGCCTTCTATGGGTGTAGAGTTTAATGGGGACGAATGACCGGCTAATATCTCTAACTTTCTAAATTGCGTAGCTGTCCATACATGATCTATTTCAATTTGATCTACTGCTTTATACCCACTTTCTATGAGGTAGGACCAACAAGAGCTTTTGTATAGGTCAGTAACAATTTTAGAAGTAGATTTTGGGTAGGATACCCAAAATTTAGCTTCGCTATTTAAAACAGGAACTACTTCTTTAAGAATAGCGTCAAGTTGCAATTGATTAACGACAAATATTAATGCGAACTCAACTCTTCTTGTTTTTAAAAGAGGGGTTACGTTTTTAGAAAACGAAAGTTTACTAAATTGTTTCTCGATAGAAGAGGGAATCCCTTGGATAAGTAAATTTTTTTCGTCCTTTAGTTGAAGCTTTTCAAACAAACTTTGTTGCGACATGTTGTAAAGTAGATTTGGTTTAACAACGAAATTGCAGCGCAAATTTACAAAATAACTATCATACAAAGAAAAGATAGGTATTTTGCAATGCGGTGGCGTAAGGGGTAATTACTTTTTTGTATAGTACTTTAAAGCTTCTGGCATTAACTCTTGTAATTTTTTAATTCTAGTTTCATCGCTAGGGTGTGTACTTAAAAATTCTGCCGGCTTTTGACTATTTAAATTACCCATTCGTTGCCAAAAAGGAACTGCTTCCTCCGGATTATAACCTGCAAGAGCTGCAAAGATTAATCCAAATTTGTCTGCTTCCAGTTCTTGTTTACGAGAATTGGGTAAGAGAATGCCTACTTGTGCTGCAGGCCCATAAACATTGTTAAAAATATTGAGCGCTTTTGCATCAGATCCTAATGCGGTCTGTCCAGCTACTTGTAAACCTTGAGCAATTAAAGTTTGGCTCATTCTTTCTCTTCCATGACCAGCAATAGCATGTGCAATTTCATGTCCCATTACTACAGCTAGCGCTGTTTCATTTTGGGTTACTGGTAAAAGTCCTGTGTAAACAACAACTTTTCCGCCTGGCATACACCAAGCATTTACATCTTTTGCATCTACTAAATTGAATTCCCACTTATAATCTTTTAATACATTTCCTTTCCCTTGTTCTGTATAGTAATCCGTTATAGCCTTTGCTATTCTGTTACCTACTTGCTTTACCATTAAAGCGTTTTTATTGGAAGATTCTGTAATAACTTTATTTTGAGATAAAAATTTTGCGTATTCCTGCGTTGCCGTCAACCGTAACTCCGATTCTGGAATAAGGGACAATTGGCTGCGTCCTGTGATTGGGTTTCGACTACAAGAATATAGCATGGTTGTGCAAGTTGCAAGGAGTAGGTATTTTTTTATCATAGCTGGAAGTTTTTTATTGGGTAAATAATTATTGTTGTGAAGATAAACTTAATTCAGATGATAGCAATACTTTTTAGTCTATTTGATTTTTTCCTTTTAAATTTGCCTCGGCAAGTCTTATACGACCAGCTCCCGTTGAACTCCCCCAGGACCGGAAGGTAGCAAGGGTAGGCGGTTGTAGCGGTGCGATATAAGCAACTTGCCTTTTTTATTTATATGGTTAGTATAAAAGATTTTTCTCTTACCATATCTAGCATTAATATAAGGTCAACATGAATTACGCACCTGATATAGACGCATGTCTTTCCATACTTCATAGTGGAAAAATAATTCTTTATCCTACAGATACTATTTGGGGTATAGGCTGTGATGCTACGAATGCAGTAGCAGTTGCTAAAATATATGCATTGAAAAAAAGAATGGAAACAAAGGCAATGATTGTTTTAGTAGCCGAAGAAAGAGATATTTTGCAATATATTCCTCAGCTTGATTTGCGCATTTTTGACTATTTAAAAAAACTTCAAAATCCTACTACAGTTATTTATGACAGAGCAGTTGGATTGGCAGACAACCTTCTTGCAAAGGATGGGTCGCTTGCCATTCGTATTGTGCAAGATGCATTTTGTAAACACTTGATTAAACAACTAGGAAAGCCTCTTGTTTCTACTTCTGCAAATATATCAGGCCACCCATCACCACCATTTTTTAAGAATATAGATAAATCCATTATTAATGGCGTAGACTATGTTGTACAATATAGAAGAGATGATAATACAATACATCAACCTTCTTCCATTATAAAGTGGAATGCTGATAACTCTATAGAAGTTATTCGGAAATAATTAGTTCTGTTGTATTCGTTTTTTTTCTTGTATCATATTACAAAATATTATATGTAAGATATGGTAATGTTTTTCTGCTCTTTTAATAAAGGTTGTTGGTTAAATCGTCTCCATATGTTGGCTGCTACTATAATATCTTGCTCACAGTATTGCACAATACGAGGTAGGTTTTTTTCTTTATAATAGATATCTTTAACCATACTGCCATCTATATCTTTTTTTGAGGTGGGTATTTGTAAAACATGTGCTAATAAATTTAATGAGGTGTAGTGTTTATAATCTCCAAATTTCCAATATTGTAGTGTGTCTATCGCAACAAACTCCCATGGCTTGCTACCAGGTAGCGGCATATATGTAGGTAGACGTAAACCATTTGTTAATAAGCGCCTACATATAAAGGGTAAATCAAATTCTCTAATATTATGCCCTGCCCAAATAATGTTTTTACGCTGTGTATAAAAACGTTCTGTATTGGCAATAAATTCTTTTAATAAAACGGACTCATCATCGCCAAAAAAGCTTTTTATGTGAAATGTCAACTCATTGGTTGCTGTAGTATGTAAATATCCTGTAGAGATACAAATAATTTTTCCAAATTCAGCTAATATGCTTGCCCGTTGCGTATAACTATCTTCTGGTGTTAAATCTGCTAAGTTTGTTTTTGATATTTTTTGAATCCATAATTCTTTCCAGGTATCCGAAAGAGTTTCCCAATCAGGCTCCTGCGGAACGGTTTCAATATCTATAAATAGAATTGACCTCCATTGCTTGTCCATAGGATGAAAATTTAAATGTTATATAGGGAGTTTATCATTATACCAATTCATCAACGTAAATTTGCACGCTTAAAAATAAGTACATTCCATTATAAGCAAATAATAATAAACGTATATGAATTTCTTTCAACAACAATCAACTGAATTTCAACAAAGGCATATTGGTCCAAACGAAGTAGATACAGAAGCAATGTTAAAGGTTATTGGTATGAATACTGTAAAAGAGTTAGTACATAAAACAATTCCAGAATCCATTCGCCTACAGAATAATATAGAACTACCTGCTGCTATTGGTGAATTTGAATATCTGCGCCTATTACAAAAAATAGCTGCAAAAAATAAAATATATAAAACATATATTGGGCAAGGATATTATAATACTATTACACCGAGCGTTATTCTGAGAAATATTTTTGAAAACCCAGGCTGGTATACTCAGTACACACCATACCAAGCGGAAATTTCGCAGGGAAGGCTGGAAAGTTTATTGAATTTTCAAACAATGATTACCGACTTGACTGGGTTAGAGATAGCGAATGCGTCGTTATTAGATGAAGGAACTGCTGCTGCAGAAGCAATGACGATGTTATTTCACCATGCACATGCAGAGAACAAAAATATATTTTTTGTAGACGATGCAATCTTTTCTCAAACAAAAGATATTTTGATAACCCGTGCTGCACCTATCAATATAGAATTGGTTTTTGGCGATTTTCAGAAAGTTGATTTGGATAATCGTTTTTTTGGAGCAATTGTGCAATACCCCAATAGCAATGGATCTATAGAAAACTATCAAGATTTTATTGCAAAAGCACACGCTTTAAATATACATGTAGTAATGGCTACTGATTTACTGGCTCTAACGCTTTTAACACCACCGGGTGCATTGGGCACTGATATAGCTATTGGTAGTGCACAGCGTTTAGGTGTGCCTTTAGGGTATGGCGGACCGCATGCTGCTTTTTTAGCTACGAAAGAAGCCTTTAAGCGAGATATGCCTGGGAGACTAATTGGGGTAAGTATTGATGCACAAGGAAATCATGCATTACGCATGGCATTGCAAACAAGGGAGCAACATATTAAAAGAGAGAAGGCAACCTCTAATATTTGTACAGCTCAAGCATTATTGGCCAATATGGCCGCCATGTACGCTCTATATCATGGCCCTGATGGATTGAAAAAAATAGCTCAACGAATTGCATTCTTGACACAAACATTAGCATACGAATTAGGTGTATTAGGATTTGAAAATATAAATACATTTTATTTTGATACTCTTAAAATAAGGGCAGATAAAGCAATCGTCAGAGTTATTGCGGAAAAACATCAAATCAATTTTCATTATTTTGATGAGCATTATGTTGGAATTAGCTTAGATGAAACAACTACACAAAAAGATGTTTTAGACATTGTGTGTGTTTTTGCTGAAATTAAACACCAACATGTTGTAGCTATAAGCTTTAATAGTGAAGAAAAACAAACATCTATTCCTTCATTTCTAGTTCGTAATTCAACATTTTTAATGCATCCTGTATTTAATACATACCACAGTGAAACGCAAATGATGCGTTATATTAAACAGCTGGAGAATAAAGATTTATCGCTTAATACTAGTATGATTAGTTTGGGTAGCTGTACCATGAAGTTAAATGCGGCTACAGAAATGATTCCCATAAGCTGGCCTGCATTTAGTCAGCTTCATCCTTTTGTCCCAATCAATCAGGCCCAAGGATATCAACAAATTATAGATGAGCTAAAACAATATTTATGTGCAATCACAGGGTTTAATGCATGTAGCTTACAGCCCAATAGTGGCGCACAAGGTGAATATGCTGGTTTATTGGCTATACGATCATATCATATCGATCATGATCAACCCCATCGTAATATAGTATTGATTCCCATAAGTGCACATGGCACTAACCCTGCTAGTGCGGTAATGGCTGGTTTTAAAGTAGTGGTTGTAAAGTGTGATGATGCGGGGAATATTGATATAACCGATTTAAAAACCAAAGCAGAGCAATATAAAGATACGTTGGGTGCGTTAATGGTTACATACCCATCAACCCATGGTGTATTTGAAGAAACCATTAAAGAAATTTGTGCAATTATCCATGACAATGGAGGATTGGTTTATATGGATGGTGCCAATATGAATGCACAAGTAGGACTAACGAGCCCAGGAGCAATTGGTGCAGATGTTTGTCATTTGAATTTGCATAAAACATTTGCTATTCCACACGGTGGTGGTGGGCCAGGTATGGGACCTATTTGTGTAAACGATTTATTAGCGCCTTATTTGCCAGGGCATATTATGATTAATAAAAAAGTAAAAAAAGCAGATGCAGTAAGTGCTTCTCCATATGGTAGTGCAAGCATTTTATTAATCAGTTATGGATATATAAAGATGTTAGGATATGATGGCGTAAAAATGGCCACAGAGTATGCGATACTCAATGCGAATTACATGAAAGCAAGATTAGAGAGGCATTACAAAATATTGTATATGGGTAAAAATAATACTTGTGCGCATGAATTTATTGTGGACTTACGCCCATTTAAACAAAGCGCTGGTATTGAAGTAGAAGATGTTGCTAAACGATTAATAGATTATGGTTTTCATGCGCCTACCATGAGTTTTCCTGTTCCGGGAACGATTATGATTGAACCCACTGAAAGTGAAGATAAAGCTGAACTGGATCGTTTTTGTGATGCTATGATTTCTATTTATGAAGAAATAAAAGCGATTGAAGAAGGGAAACTAGATAAAACAGATAATCCTTTAAAAAATGCACCACATACACAAAATGTAGTTTGTGCAGAGGAGTGGAACCATACATACACTCGTCAACAAGCAGCATTTCCATTATATTATATTACCCAAAATAAATTTTGGCCAAGTGTAGGCCGGGTAAACAATACCCACGGCGATAGAAATTTAATTTGTACTTGTGAACCGGTGGAGAGTTATATGAATTGATCGTTAGGAGTTAGTGCTGCGTCCTCAACGGTTTTAAAATTTAAAACGTACGTTAGAGAAAATCGAATGTACGTTATTACTCCCCTAGCCTAAAATCTATCATTTTTAATTGTAGGGTAGTGGCTCCATTCCATTCATTTTCATCAATGCTAAACGCTATATCGATAGGTTTTCCGCTATTCAACAATGGAAATTTGTGTGCCAAATTAAATCCAATTCCAGCTAATCTTTTATTGCCTTGTTGTAGTACAAAGCGAATGTGTTTTTCCTTTACAATTTTTGAATGGGTTGTGTTATGCACATTCCTTGCTAAAAAAACAGGACGCATATTGCTAGGACCAAAGGGTTCCATTTGTTTAATAATAGTATAAAATGCAGGGGTTATAGCATCAAAATGTATTTCATTATCGATCATTAATGCTGGAATTAACATTTCAGGAGTAATGCGCTTTGTAACTGCAGCATCAAATTGCTCTATAAATGTGTGTAATTGGTTTTGATGTAATGTTAACCCCGCCGCATAAAAATGGCCTCCATAGTTTAATAATAAATCCTTACAACTATCAATGGTTTCATATATATTTAATCCTGCAATACTGCGAGCAGATCCTGTTATTAACCCATTGGATTCTGTAAGCACTATAGTAGGCCGGTAATGTTTTTCTATAATTCTCGAAGCTACAATACCTACTACTCCTTTATGCCAATGGGGCTGAAAAAGAATGGTGCAATTACGTTGTTTCCAATGCTCATCTTCGTCTATCATGGCCAGTGCTTCTTCCGTAATAGCAGCATCTGTTTCTTTACGATCAGTATTATCATTCTGCAGCATGGTTGCATATTGCAAAGCTTGTGTTTCATTTTGTTCAATAAATAATTCTACCGCTTTTCGGGCATCATCCATGCGCCCTGCTGCATTTACACGAGGCGCTATTACAAACACCACATTTGTAATGTTTAATACATTACTCAATCCACTACACTGTATAATGGCTTTAATGCCTGGACAAGGGTTTTCATTTATTTTTTTTAATCCATAAAAAGCTAGTATTCTATTTTCCTCTGTTATAGGAACAATATCAGCAGCAATAGCTGTGGCAACCAAATCAATGTATTGCATGTACTCTTGCTCTGGTAATTGTAATTGTTCCGCTAATGCCGTTATTAATTTAAAACCTATACCACAACCACATAATTCCTTATATGGATAAGGACAATTTTTTTGTTTTGGATTTAAAATAGCCACAGCCGGTGGTAATACATCATCTGGTAAATGATGATCACCTATAATACAATCTATATTTAACGTTTTTGCGTATGCTATAAGTTTGTGAGACTTGATTCCGCAGTCTAGTAAAATAACAAGACCATAATGGTGCGCATGTGCATATTCTATACCTTGTTTAGAGAGGCCATATCCTTCTCTATATCGATGTGGAATATAAAAATCAACATTGGGATAGATTTTTCGTAAAAATTGATATACACAAGCTACCGCTGTAGTGCCATCCACATCATAATCTCCATATACTAAAATTTTTTCGTTTGTTTGAAAAGCTTTTTGTATGCGTTCTACTGCCAAATCCATATTATGCATTAACCAAGGAGCGTGCAACTGTTTCAGCTCAGGTCTAAAATAATTTCTTGCTTTGTCAAATGTGTTTATATTTCGTTGTGTTAATATACTACACAGGGAAGGGTGTATACGCAAGCTCTGTTGTAAACTGTTTGTCTGTGTCTCATCAGTAGGTAGTAATGTCCATCTTTTTTCCATTTGCGATTGTTAGAATTGAGTATGATTGTATAAAATAGAAGGTACTATTTTGTGTTAATTGAAAAGAGGATTTATAATTTATGTCTACTTATGCGAATCAAGCGTTCAGCATGGGTGGCGAGTGTCCCCACTGCCCACTTGCATTTGAACCTTTGATTCGCATTACTTATATATTAGTATTTCCTATCTGTTGTAAATCGAACCAATTCCTCCAATGCATCTCGCACATCGGATGCAGGAAAATGGGCAAGGATAGCTAATGCCTCATCTCTATATTGATACATTTTTTGCTGTGCGTAATCCATACCACCTGCCTTAATTATTTCATCAATTATCCAACGCACCTGTTGTTTGTCTTTATGTTTATTTTTGACAATGTACATGATATTTCTTCTTTTAGATACATCAATATGATTAAGCGTGTAAATAAGCGGCAAAGTGAGTTTTTTTTCTTTTATATCATTACCGGTAGGTTTCCCAATATTTATATTCCCATAATCGAACAAATCGTCTTTAATTTGAAAAGCAATACCTACCTTTTCTCCAAATTGTTTCATTTGATTCGCAGTTTCTTCATTTTGTGTTGCGGAATAAGCTCCTGCAGCACAAGCTGAGGCTAGTAAAGAGGCTGTTTTATTGCGAATGATATTAAAGTAAACATCTTCTTTTACATTTAATTTTCGAGTTTTTTCAATTTGCAGCAATTCTCCTTCACTCATTTTTCGTACGGCATCGGATAGTAGCTGTAATATGCGGAAATCGTTGTTATCTAATGATAATAACAATCCTTTTGATAAAAGGTAATCGCCCACTAGTACAGCTATTTTATTTTTCCATAAAGCATTAATAGAAAAAAAATTTCTACGTTGCATAGCATCATCTACTACGTCATCATGTACCAAGGTAGCGGTATGCAGTAGCTCAACTAATGATGCCGCTCTGTAAGTTGTAGTATTAGCCATACCTACTAAACGAGCACATAGAAGTACAAACATAGGCCTCAGTTGCTTGCCCTTACTGCGTACAATGTAGTGCATAATACTGTCTAATAAAGGCACATGACTTTTAACAGCTTGCTTAAACGTTTCTCCAAAAATCTTTAAATCTTCTTTCAATATTTTTCTGGCCAGTTCCATAAATTCAACGTATTGATGAGGTCTGTAACAAGGTAATGTGATCTGAAATACGAAAAACAACGTGTTTAATTTCTAAAAAAACAATCGATATACATTTTACAATGTTAATATTTTAAAATTTGATTATTCCGTTTCAATATATATTTTTGTGGCATAATTAGTAAAAAGATCTGATCTTTTAAATTCTAAACATTTTAATTTATTTAATTCAATTATGACACGCAAAAAAGTTAATTATCTCTTAGCGTTACTATTAACGATAGCCTCTCTAGGAGCTAATGCACAAACTACAAAAGGGTACGATGCTATGGATCAATCGTACGTACCTAAAAACAAAAAACCTCAGTATGCTCAATTTATTAACAATGCTTATCCCTATCCTGCAAGACCTAAAAATATGTGGGAAATAGGTGTTGCTGGGTCATACTCTCACATTATTTCTTCTCTTCGTGCTAATCAGGGTTTAGGTGTCAGTGTATCTGCTAGAAAAGCTTTAGGCCATACTCTTTCACTTAGGTTCGAGGCTGGAATTTCTAGAACAACAGGTATAGGCGTACAGAGATCTAGTCGAACATATAGCCCAGTTGATCCATGGAAGCCCTATACTGGAGAAAGTAGTTCCTACATACCTAATTTTGAGAATAAAACTATTCATGGTGATCTTGATCTTCTCGTTAGTTTAGGTAACATTAATTTTTATCATCGTCTTTCTAAAATAAACGTTTATGGTTTGTTGGGTTATGGTTTTATGGTTGTGGATGTAAACGTAAATGCTTTGAAGGAAAATGCAGCGAACAAAAAATATAGTTTTACTCCTCCTTCCGGCTCTTCTCC
>CAZXBE010000015.1:0-22837 GCA_964638565.1 uncultured Chitinophagaceae bacterium | reverse complement strand
ATCTAGCTAGAATACCAACCATAATTAAAATAGATGTTTTGTTACCTAATCCTTTCTCTGTAATTCTTTCTCCCATCCACATTACAAATAAAGTACCTGCAGTAAGCACAACTACCGTTGAAAACCAAAACATAGGCTTGTACGCTGGTAAAATAGCAGATGCATACCCTGGGCCATTTAAATAAGCCACATACGCTCCAGCTTGGAATATTGTTACAATAACTGTTAAATACCGTGTCCATTGATTTATTTTCTTGCGACCACTCTCTCCTTCTTTCTGCAACTTTTGCATTTGGGGAACTAGAATGGTCATCAATTGCATAAATATAGATGCGGAGATATAGGGCATAACACCCAAAGCAAAAATAGATGCTTGTGAAAAAGCACCTCCAGCAAACGTATCAAATAAACTAAGTAACCCATTTTTATTTGTATGACTTTTGGCAGCTTCTAACAATATAGGGTCAATGCCAGGCAACACAATGTGCGTACCTATACGATATACGAGTACGAGAATTAAAGTAGTAGCAATCTTACTCCGCAATTCTTCTATACTCCAAATATTTTTAAGTGTTTGTATGAATTTTTTCACTAAGTGATATTAAATTATAATGAGCAAGTTTAAATCGAACGGTTCCACATCATACATCAAAAAATTATTCAACCTAACACAGCGTAACTTTACCCCCCACCGCCTCTATAGCTGCCTTCGCTTTTTCACTTATAGCATTTATTTTGAAAGGCAATTTAGACTTTAACTCTCCATTACCCAAAATTTTTACTTTATCATTTTGGTTGATTAACTTGTTGATATATAAATTCTCTAAGTTAAATTCTTTCAATTGATATTTCTCTACCAAATGATCTATCTGACTGAGGTTAAACACTTTATATTCAACGCGATTAATATTTTTAAACCCTCTTTTAGGCAACCGACGCTGTATGGGCATCTGACCACCTTCATGTGCGTATTTACGTTGATAACCCGTACGAGCTTGTTGACCTTTGTTACCTTTTGTAGAGGTTCCACCTTTACCAGATGCTTCACCACGGCCTAAGCGTTTTTGTTTGTGTACTGATCCTTCCGCAGGTTTTAATGTATGTAATTTCATGCTATACTAAAATTATGAATACCGAATTAGAGATTACGAATTAAACCAATCATCCATAACTCATAATTCCTAAAATTATTAAATTTCTTCTACTTTAACTAAATGACTTACCTTATTTACCATTCCTACTATTTGAGGAGTAGCTTCTACTTCAACAGATGCATTAAGTTTTTTTAAGCCTAAGGCACTCATAGTTCTTTTTTGACGCTCTGGTCTATCAATCACGCTTTTTATTTGTGTTATTTTTATTTTCTTTGACATGATGTTGTAATTGATAAGTAATCTTCTATTTTACTCGTTATTTTATTGTCCGTTAAATACTTTTTTTAATGATAAGTGACGACCCCTAGCTACTTGTATGGGTTCTCTTAACAAGCTTAGTGCTTTAACGGTAGCTTTTACTACGTTGTGTGGGTTGGCAGAGCCTAAGGACTTTGCTAACACATCTGTAATACCTGCACTTTCTAATACTGCACGCATAGAACCTCCAGCAATAACTCCAGTTCCATGAGCAGCAGGTTTAATTAATACTTTAGCAGCACCTTGTTTGGCCAACTGATCATGAGGAATAGTCCCCTTCATTACAGGAATTTTTATTAAATTCTTTTTAGCATCTTCAATGCCTTTGCTTATAGCCTCTTGTACTTCTTTTGCTTTACCAAGGCCATGGCCCACTACGCCATTTTCGTTGCCTACCACTACCAAGGCTGAGAAACTAAATGTACGTCCACCCTTGGTTGTTTTAGTTACTCTGTTTATAGATACGACTTTTTCTTTAAGTTCTAACTCACTCGCTTTAAGCTTTTGTGTAACCTTTGACATGTATTGATTATTATTATTATTTCTAATTATCATCCCTTCTTCCAAAACTTCGGAAAAGTTCAGGATAATATACAATTAAAATTGAAGTCCTCCTTCACGAGCGCCTTCTGCAACTGCTTTTACTCGGCCATGGTATAAATACCCTCCTCTATCAAATACACACTCTTTTATACCCAATGCAATGGCTTTTTGTGCAATTGCATAGCCTACTAATTTAGACTTTTCTGATTTATTAACTTTCTGAGCTGCCATACTTTTATCCCTTGATGAAACGGCCGCTAATGTTTGTCCCGTATTATCGTCAATCAACTGTATATACATACCTGCATTGCTCCGAAAAACAGACAATCTAGGCTTTGCAGATGTTCCAGATATTTTTTTTCGAATGCGATATTTAATTTTTTGTCTTCTATTAACTTTAGTACTCATAATATTTTTATTTTAAATTTTGAATTTTATATTTCAAATGAAAATTCTCTTATAATCCAAAATTTATACTATACAATTTAAAATAATCTGTTTATTACTTCGCTGCTGCTTTAGTTGTTTTACGACGAACAATTTCATCAATATACTTAACTCCTTTCCCTTTGTAAGGCTCCGGTTTACGCAAACTACGTATTTTAGCTGCTACTTGTCCTAACAATTGATTATCAATTCCCTCTAAGATAATCATAGGATTCTGCCCTTTTTCTGTTGCTGTAGTGACCTTTAATTCTTTAGGAATTTCGATAATAATATTGTGCGAATAGCCCAAAGCAAGGTCTAAAATATTTCCCTGATTTGACGCTTTATAACCTACCCCTACTAACTCTAGTTGTTTTTTAAAACCCACTGTAACACCCTTTACCATATTAGAAATTAGAGCTCTATATAGACCATGAAGTGTACGATGACGGATTTGATCAGTTGGTCGAATAACATATAGTTCACTACCTTTTACCTCAACTTTGATATCCCGATCAATTTGAGTTTTCAATTCGCCTTTTGATCCTTTAACCGTTACTTCATTTGCTGGAGAAACGGTTATAGTAACTCCACTTGCAATCTTAACCGGCTGTTTACCTATTCGAGACATAAATTCTATTTTATTTTAAATTTTAAACGTTGAATTTTGAATGAGATTATTTCAGTTTTTATTAATTCAAAATTTATAATTCAACATTCGAAATATTTTTCTCTATTTAATATATATAACAAAGCACTTCCCCCCCTACATTTTTGGCTTTTGCATCCTTGTCTGTCATTACACCTTTTGACGTAGAAACGATAGCAATGCCCAATCCATTTTTCACTCGTTTAAAGTCTGCTGGCTTGGCGTACTGTCTTAAACCAGGCCTACTTATACGCTCTAAAGAACGGATAGCGGGCTGCTTATTTTGCACATCATATTTCAAAGCTATCTTAATCACTCCCTGTTTTTTATCATCCTCAAATTTATACTTTAAAATATACCCTTGGTTATATAGTATTTCCGTAATACGTTTTTTTAAATTCGACGCAGGTATTTCAACCATACGATGGTTGGCCATTTGTGCATTACGTATTCTTGTTAAAAAATCTGCTATAGGATCTGTTACCATAATTTTATCGGCCTTCCCGAACCCCCTCCCAAGGAGGGACTTTGTGAAGGTTTAGGTTTTAAGTAGTTTAAAATATTTTGTTTTGTGTATACACAGCTTTTTTATTTACAATGTTCCCATTAGCCTCCCTTTGGAGGAGGTTGTTGGATGGTCTTTTACCAACTTGCCTTCTTTACGCCTGGAATTTTACCTGCCAATGCCATCTCTCTAAACATTAACCTAGAAAGACCAAAGTAACGGACATATCCCCTCTGGCGTCCTGTTAATTGACAACGATTTTTTAGCCGTACTGGGGAAGCATTTTTAGGTAGTAAATCCAACGCCTTGTAATCACCAGCAGCTTTTAGTGCAGTACGTTTTTCTGCATATTGCACCACTATTTTTTCTCTTTTGCGTTGTCTTGCTTTTACAGATTCTTTTGCCATAATATTTTATTTCATTCAGACTAAATGCGCTTTTCTATGTTAGTCCATACATTTTTTAAAAATTAATCTTTTTTAGTTTTAAAGGGCATGCCTAATTGTTTCAATAGTTCGTGAGCTTCATGATCGTTTTGGGCTGTTGTTACAAAGGTTATATCCATACCTGTTATTTTATTTACTTTATCGATATCAATTTCAGGGAAAATGATTTGTTCCGTAACGCCTAAGGTATAGTTTCCACGGCCATCAAAAGATTTGTCGCTTATTCCTTTAAAATCTCTAACACGAGGAAGTGCAACAGATATTAATCGATCTAAAAATTCATACATTTTCACTCCTCTTAATGTAACTCTAACCCCAATAGGAATACCTTTTCTCAACTTAAAGTTGGATATATCTTTTTTAGACATGGTAGGCACAGCCTTTTGCCCTGTTATATTGCTTAATTCATCTATAGCTGTGTCAATCATTTTTTTATCCGATACGGCACCATTTACTCCGCGGTTCACACAAATTTTTTCCAATTTAGGCGCCTGCATTATTGTGGTATACTCAAACTTTTTCATGAGTGCGGGGATTACCTCCTCACGATATTTTTTTTGCAACCTAGGCTTGTATGTATTTTTTAATTCGCTCATAGTTCTTTTATTTTATATTTTGAATTTTATGTTTTAACTATTTTTTTCTATTTTTCTTACAATTTAAAATTCAAAATAACTTACTCATTTAATAATCTCTCCAGATTTTTTTGAAACTCTCACTAATTTCCCATTTTCACGAGTACGCTTAATTTTAGTGGGCATAGCAGCTTTAGAGTCCCATAGCATAACATTAGAAATATGAATAGGCGCTTCTTTTTTTAGGATACCGCCTTTTGTATTTTGGGCTGATGGCTTAGTATGTTTGGTTACAATATTTACACCTTCAACCAGTATTTTAGATTTATCTGGGTAAACAGCTAATACTTTTTTGGGCTTGTATTCATATTTACCATCATCCCCTTTTCTTGCTTTTGAAGCACCAGAAATGACGATGACCATGTCATTTTTTTTAATATTAAATTTAGGTTTAAATCTTTTGTTCACTTTATTATATGTTTATTTTCTTAATACATCAACCCATCTCTGACAAACTCAGGATGATATAAATTTTATAATACTTCTGGTGCTAATGATATAATTTTCATATATCCTTTATCTCTAAGTTCTCGAGCTACCGGCCCAAAAATACGAGTGCCTCTTGGTTCATCTGAATTATTTAATAGAACAACAGCATTATCATCAAATCGAATATAAGAACCGTCTTTTCGACGTAATTTATTTTTAGTACGTACTATAACCGCTTTAGAAACCGTTCCTTTTTTGATACCACCAGCAGCTATTGCGTTTTTAACTGTAACTACAATTTTGTCACCTATTTTAGCGTAATCTTGTCCACTATTTCCAAGCACACGAATAACTAACACTTCTTTTGCTCCACTGTTATCTGCTACACTTAATCTACTTTCTTGCTGAACCATTTGTTATAAAATTTTATTGAGTAACTATAATGAATTATTATTTAGCCTTTTCTACAACCTCCACTAATCTCCAACGCTTTGTTTTACTAAGCGGACGACTTTCCATAATTTTCACAACATCTCCAATGTTACACTCTTGTTTTTCGTCATGTGCATGAAGCTTAGTTGTTTTTTTAACAAACTTTCCATAGATGGGGTGCTTTACTTTACGCTCAATAGCAACAGTAATAGTTTTTTGCATTTTATTGCTAGAAACAATCCCAACTCTAGTTTTACGTACGTTTCTCTCAGTCATTGCCTATATATTTTTACTTATTCTAATTTTAGTTTATTTATTTAGTAGCAACTCGCTTTTAACTTTCAAATTATACTCTGTTTTGAGTCTTGCTATATCCCTACGCAAATTACGTACATTAACAGGGCTTTCTAAAGGAGAAATAGCATGTGCAAATTCAAGTTTTTTTAACCGCAACTTATCTTCCTCTATTCGGTTCTTAAGGTCTTCTTTGCTCATCTCTTTCAGGCTTTTTAAAAATTCTATTGTCTTCGACATATCATTTAAATATTTTATGCATTAACAGTATAATCTCTACGAATTACAAATTTTGTTTTGATAGGTAATTTTTGTGCAGCTAACTTCATAGCCTCTAAAGCTGTTTGCATAGAAACCCCATCAGCTTCAAATAGTATGCGACCCGGTTTGATAACAACAGCCCAATGATCTGGCGCACCTTTACCTTTACCCATACGTACTTCCAATGGCTTTTTAGTAATAGGCTTATCTGGAAATATTCTAATCCAAACGTTTCCTTCTCGTTTCATGTGACGTGTCATAGCCTGACGAGCCGCTTCAATTTGACGATCTGAAATCCACTTTGGCTCCAGCGCTTTTAGTCCAAAAGAACCAAATGCAAGCATCGCACCTCTTTTCGCATCACCTTTAATGCGACCCTTTTGCATTTTTCTATGTTTCGTACGCTTCGGTTGTAACATAATAGTACTTAAAATTTAGAATTATAGTTTTTATCTTTTTCTTCCACCCTTGCCGCCAGTATCATTCATTTTTCTATTATCTAGCCTACGGCTCCCTTGATCCCTTCTTTCAATATTTTCCGATTTGCCTCCACTAGCCAAAAAATTTGGATTTAAATCTCTCTTACTCAATACTTCTCCCTTACAAATCCATACTTTAATACCTATTTTTCCATACACAGTAAGGGCAAAAAGAGAAGCATAGTCAATATCCATACGAAGCGTATGTAAGGGAACTCGACCTTGCTTAATTTCCTCAGAACGAGCGATTTCTGCTCCGCCTAATCGGCCGCTAACTTTTATTTTTATTCCTTCAGCGCCCATTCGTAAAGCAGAGGCTATAGCCATTTTTATAGCTCGTTTAAAATTAATTCGATTTTCCAACTGCTTTGCAATAGTATCAGCAACGATAGTCGCATCAATCTCTGGTCTACGTATTTCTAATATATTGATCTGAACATCCTCTTTACCTGTTAATTTTTTCAATTCTTCTTTGATACGGTCTACCTCGTTACCACCTTTTCCAATGATAATACCAGGTTTAGAAGTATGAATGGTTACAATTAGTTTTCCTAACGTACGCTCAATAACAATTTTTGCAATTCCACCTTTGTTAATACGAGCATTTAAGTAGGCCCGTATTTTGTGATCTTCAATAAGCTTTGTAGCAAAATCTTTTTTGTTTCCATACCAATTAGACTCCCATCCACGGATGATGCCTAATCTACTACCAACAGGATTCGTTTTTTGACCCATGTTATTTTTTTAATTATTCGATTTTATTTTTTTAGATACAGTTTCTTTAACTGAAGATGCTATCACCTCCTTCATATCCACTACAACGGTTACATGATTGCTACGTTTGCGCACTCTATATCCACGGCCCTGAGGCGCTGGGCGCATACGCTTTAAAACCCTTCCTCCATCTACAAAAATTGTTTTAATAATCAACCCATTTTCATCTTTTCCCTCATTTTTTGATTTCCAGTTATACACTGCAGATTTTACTAATTTAGCTAGAGGTACAGCGGGGTGCTTTGGACTATGTTCTAAAACCGCCAAAGCCTTTTCCACTTTCATTCCTCGAATCAAATCAGCCAATAAACGCATCTTGCGGGGTGAAGTGGGGTAATTATTGAGTTTAGCTATAGCTTCCATGTTTAGTATACAAATGTTAAAATGTGCAAATTAAATTTTATTAATCAACACATTCGTTGAATGATAATTATCTTTTTATTCTTTATTTGAATGATCTTAATCAGAGCCTTTTTTACTTGAATGCCCTTTGAATACACGAGTAGGTGAAAATTCACCTAGCTTATGGCCTACCATGAATTCTGTTACATATACAGGAATAAATTTATTTCCATTATGTACTGCAAAAGTATGACCCACAAAATCAGGCGTAATGGTAGATCGCCTACTCCATGTTTTAATTACCGATTTTTTTATTTTGCCCTCATTCATAGAAAGTACTTTAACTTCTACGTTTGCATCTACATAAGGACCTTTTTTTATTGAACGACCCATAGTTTAATGTGAAAATGTGAAAACAAGAAAATGATTTATTTGTAACTTTTTTTTATGTTTTAATTATATGAATAATTGAATACCTCTATGCTTGTTCTACTGCGTCAATTTTTTACCGCCTTTTCGTTGAATAATCAATTTGCTACTTCCTTTTGTACGCTTTCTCGTTTTTAACCCTTTAGCATATTTGCCTGTTCTTGATCTTGGATGACCTCCAGAAGCTTTACCTTCACCTCCACCCATTGGATGATCAACCGGATTCATGGCTACTCCACGATTTCGTGGACGAATACCTCTCCAACGATTGCGTCCCGCCTTACCCATACTTTGCAAATTATGGTCACTATTGGAAACTACACCAACTGTGGCAAAACAGTTTATCAAAATTTTTCGAATCTCGCCTGAAGGCATTTTCAATACTGCATACTTCTCTTCTTTGTTTGTTAGTTGAGCAGATAAACCAGCGCTTCTAACAAGTTTACCACCTTGCCCAGGCTGCATTTCAATATTATGCACCATCGTACCCAAAGGCATATTTTTCAACATCAATGCATTACCAATTTCTGGAACAGCACTATCTGCACTTATTACCTTAGACCCAACTTGCAAGCCTTGTGGCGCAATAATATATCTTTTCTCGCCATCAACGTAATGTAATAGTGCTATAAAAGCAGTACGATTAGGATCATACTCTATAGTAGCTACTGTAGCTGGAATATCTTTTTTGTCGCGCTTAAAATCTATAACACGATACATTTTTTTATGCCCCCCACCTATGTATCTCATACTGCGGCGACCTTGGGCATTTCTACCACCTGTGCTTTTAACAGATTCAACTAATGTTTTTTCTGGAACATTGGTTGTAATCTCTACATAAGCATTCCCAATTCTCCAACGAGTTCCTGCTGTGATGGGTTTATATTTTTTAAGTGCCATTTTTAGTGATTAATCAGTTATTCAGTCAATATTTTTTACATTATATGCTAGCATATAAATCAATTATTTCTCCTTCTGCAACAGTTATCAATGCTTTTTTATAGGCTGATTTTTGGCCTTTTGTAAGACCCGTTTTAGTCTGCCGCATTTTTCTTTTTCCGGGCACCACCATTGTATTTACATCTACCACAGTTACACCATAAAACACTTCAATTGCTTTTTTAATTTCTAATTTATTAGCCTTACGATCTACTTTAAAGGCATAAGAACGCAATTTTTCAGTTTGCTGATTTGCCTTTTCTGTAAGAATAGGTTTAATAAGTATTTCAGATGATTTCATTCTATTTCAATTTTGAAAAATTCAATTATTAAGCTTCAGCTACTACAAGCTCCTCAGCTTCCACAAAAACTTTCGCGGCACTTTCTGTTAGTAATAAAACGTTTGCATTCATGATATTATATGTGTTCATATCACTCAATAATACATTCTCCACATAAGGCATATTACGAACACTCAAACACAAATTACTATCATACGAAGCCCCTACAAAAAGGACTTTCTTATTGTCTATTTTCAAAGTGTTTAGAACACTGGCAAATTGTTTGGTTTTAGGCTTATCAAAAACAATATCCTCTATTATCACCAAAGCTTTTTCCTTTGCTTTATGACTTAAGGCACTTGTTTTAGCTAGGTCTTTTACTTTCTTGTTAAGTTTAAAATTATAGTCACGAGGCTTAGGCCCAAAAACCGTACCACCGCCTTTATATAAGGGATTACGAATATTTCCCTTACGAGAACCTCCCGTGCCTTTTTGCTTGTGTAACTTTCTGCTTGCCCCTTGTACTTCAGCCCTAGTTTTAACCTTATTGGTTCCTTGACGTTGAGACGCCAAGTACTGTTTTATTGAAAGATAAATAGCATGGTCGTTGGGTTCTATACCAAAGATTTCCTCTGGCAATTCAACCACTCTACCTGTCTTCTTCCCTTTTATGTCTAAAATATCTATTTGCATATTATTGCTGTATTAATACGACAGAACCATTATGACCAGGAACGGAGCCACTGATCAATATATAATTCTTTTCTGGAAATATTTTTACGATTTCTAAACTTTTTATTTTTACTCGATCTCCTCCCATACGTCCGGCCATACGCATTCCTTTAAATACACGAGAAGGATACGAAGATCCGCCAACAGATCCAGGAGCACGTTGACGATCATGTTGACCATGCGTAGCCTCACCTACACCCCTAAATCCATGACGCTTTACCACACCCTGAAATCCTTTACCCTTGGAGGTACCAACTACGCTAACTTTATCTCCTTCAGCAAAAATGTCACAAGTAATTGAATCTCCCAATTGCTGCTGTTTGTAGAAATTACGAAATTCTTTGATGTGTTTTTTAGAAGGCGTATTAGCCTTTGCAAAATGGGTTATTGCGGATTTGTTTGAATGTTTTTCTTTTTTGTCACCAAACGCTATTTGGATAGCATCGTATCCATCTGAGTCCTGAGTTTTAACTTGTGTAACAACACAAGGACCTGCCTCAATAATAGTGCAAGCTGTCTGCTTTCCACCGGAATCAAAAATGCTGGTCATTCCAATTTTTTTTCCAATAATTCCTTTCATCATTAAAAATTTGTGCCCAGCAAGATTGTAAAGGACATCTAACAACTTATTATTGAAAGATTCAATCCCAGTTTGCCATTGACCTTTTCTCTTTAGTTGCCATCATTAAGATAATAACAAGAAGTACCAATGGTAAACAAACCCTGAGAGGCTTGTTCATATTTAACCTTTTTTAGGAGGTTATATATTCTTTTTTTCAGCGCTCTTTTCTCTTCTGTTTTTGAATCAGAAGATTGAGAGTTGAATATTTTATGCCTTTATTTCTACTTCCACCCCTGATGGCAAATCTAATTTAGATAAAGCATCTACCGTTTTGGAAGAAGAAGTATAAATATCTAATAATCGTTTGTGCGTTGCCAATTGAAATTGTTCACGACTTTTTTTATCTACATGCGGCGAACGCAACACAGTAAAAATTTTTTTGTGCGTAGGCAAGGGGATAGGACCCGTAACTACGGCACCAGTGCTACGTACTGTTTTTACGATCTTTTCAGCAGATTTATCTACCAAATTATGATCGTATGATTGTAATTTTATTCTAATTCTTTGAGACATAATATCAATTGCAATAATTTCAATTGGAGTGCAAAGGTAAGGGCTTATTTTGAATTAACACATTTTTTAAAGTATTTTTTTTAAAGTAACACCTCCAATAGAATCTCTTTGGTGAATCATTTTTTATTTTTTTAGCTATTATAGGGACTTTCAAGCTACTTTTAACACCTTATTTGATATAAATATTTTTTTTATTTTGATTGTATAATATGAAAATGAACTACTTTCTTAGGCTCGCTATTTTTTGGCTTTTGTTTTTTATCCTATTTAGAATACTGTTTATCAGTTTTAATTTGAATCTATTTCCAAAAATAGATATTTCTTCCTCTCTATTTGCGTTTGTTGCTGGCTTAAGGCTCGATTTATCTACTATTTCTTATTTTATTGCACCAGCTTTTATCTTATGGTCTTTTTATCAATTTTTTTCGTTACCCATTTTCTATATAATTCATCTTATTTATAACGCTACCCTTATTTTTACAGTAACGCTATTAAGCATTGCAAATTTGCGCTTATATAAAGAATGGGGTACTCTTGTTGGACATCGAGCGATAATTTATTTACAATACCCTAAACAAGTATTCGCTTCTGAAAGCACATTCAATCTCCTTATTTTATTTTTGTCCATTTTTATTGTAAGCATTTTACTTTTTCTTGTCTTTAAATGTACCACAAAGAATTTTGTATATGTTTATAAAAATGTAGTCAAAAGAGTAGCATTTGTTATTATTACTCCAATAGTGTTATTTGTTTTAATTAGGGGTGGTTTTCAACATACGCCCATTAACGAAAGCTCAACCTATTACTCTGTTCACACCGCTAACAATCATCTTGCAACAAATCATGTTTGGTATTTTATACATAGTTTACTTGATGCAGGTGATACCAAAAATGCCTACGTTTTTATGCGTAATGAAGAAGCAGAAACAACTGTTGCTCAATTAATGAGCCATCAAAAAGACACATCTGTAATTCAACTAAAATCCAAAAAGCCTAATGTTGTTTTTATTATTTTAGAGAGTTGGACAGCGGATGCAATTGAATCTTTAGGAGGCTTAAAAAATGTTACTCCTTATTTCAATGAATTACAGAAGGATGGTATTTTATTTACGAATTGTTATGCCAGCGGGTATCGTACAGATCAAGGATTGATATCTATTTTAAGCGGATTCCCTGCCCAGCCAGACCGTTCCATTATTACTACACCTGGGAAATCAGAAAAGCTTCCTTGTATTGCAACTGAACTTAGTGAAAAAGGATATCCTCTTTCTTTTTATTATGGTGGTGAAAGCGAGTATGCGAATATGAAAACATTTCTTTTGAGTAAACGATTTGAAAAAATAATTGATAAAAAAGATTTTACAAATAATGAACAAACTACCGATTGGGGTATATTGGATGAATATGTTTTTGACAAAGCAATAAATGTATTGAAGGATGAAAAAGAGCCCTTTTTTTCTACTATTCTAACACTTAGTTCACATGAGCCTTTTGATATTCCTTTTCAAACACCATTTAAGGGATCTTCTATTGAAGAAAAATGCAAGTCTGCTATATGGTATACGGATAAATGTTTAAGACATTTTTTTGATAAAGCGAAGCAATCACATTGGTATTCCAACACTCTTTTTGTACTGGTTGCCGATCATGGACACCGATTGCCCCTTAATAGAAATATGAACGAACCGGAGGCTAAAAAAATTCCTTTATTAATTTTGGGGGATATTTTACCAACAGCGTATAAAGGAAAACACATTAGCAATATTGTGTCTCAGCATGATATCCCCGCAATAATTTTATCGATGTTGAATATTCCTTCTCAAAAATTCATATTCAGCAAAAATGCCCTTCAGCCTTTGTATAAAGGATTTGCATACTACTCAAACGAAAATGTTTTAGGTTGGATTACAAATAGCGATACACTTATTTATTCTTTTACAGATACAAAAATGCTTAAAGGAAAATCAACAAGTCCTGAAATCAAGCAAGCAAAAGCATATCTTCAGATTTTATACAAAGCCTATTTGGATTACTAAAATTATTGAGAAATAGAAAAAGATCTGACATTACAATATATTTGTTACACACACAAAGAAATGATGAAACCAACTTTATCAGACACTTCTTGCCAACATTGCAATGCTCGTATGCATTCCATTTTCAAAGATTTTAAAGGAGACCAATTAGGTGTATTAAACGACAGCAAGACTTGTGCTCACTATAAAAAAGGTCAATATATTTTTACAGAGAATGGTTTCCCATTAGGCATTTTCTGTATTAATCATGGTAAAGTAAAACTTGCTACAAATGGACTAGACGGGAAAGAGCAAATTTTGCGCCTGTGTAAAGATGGAGATATTTTAGGCTATAGGGCATTAATGTCGCATGATCGCTATCAATCTTCTGCTATTGCATTAGAAGATTGTTCGATTTGTTTCATTACAAAAAATACATTCTTTAGCCTCATTAATAATAACCAGTCGCTAGGATTTGAGATTATAAAACTACTATCACATGATTTAAAACAAGCTCAACAAAGCATTGTAGCTCTATCTCAAAAAAATGTACGAGAACGGATGGCTGAAGCGTTGCTATTTATAAAAGCCACGTATGGATTACAAGAAGATGGCCAAACACTTAATGTAGTGTTATCAAGGGAAGAAATTGCGGATTTTGTAGGAACTTCTACTGAATCTGCTATACGCTTACTATCCGAATTTAATCAAGATAAAATTATTCAACTGGAGGGAAAGAGAATTAAATTACTAGACCTCGGCAAATTGATTAAAACAGCCAATTTACAAGATTAATATTTTATGATAAATATCATATTTTAACCTAATAATATTCATTTTATATTTTTTGAGACAACAATAGCTTCGTCCTCAATAAGCTGTTGTTATGTGTACTACTACAAAAAAATATGCACCTATTATTGATACTCTGGAGCAAGATGTTTATCCTTTTATAATTGGGTTAATGAATGTTGCCATCCATCCTGATAAGCCTATTGATTTAGATCGTAATAGTATATTGTCTAATATACAATCCATCATACTTGTTCAATTAAAAGATGAAGTAGAATCTCTTTTTCTGTACGAAAAACGACTTGTATTTCCTTCCATACGCAACACATACACTGCAAATAATGTTACGGATGAATTTATTCCTGATATTGTTGCTATTAAAAAATTGATTACACATAAAGAAGAAAAAATTCGCCAACAGGTTTCTGCTCTAGATGCCTCTATAGTTAAATTAATAACCAATAATGAAAAGGCTTTAATAGATAGCGATACTGAGCGAGCTCTTATAAAATTGAGTAATTATTTTGAAAAAGATTTTTTCCCTGCTAGAGCAGTATGGGGAAGTTTACTAGACGATTTACAAAATAGCCATAAAGATCAAAAATCATCTCCATGTAAAAATAGAGTTGGTGGTATGTGCTGTTGTAAAAAAGATAAATAAACTCATTCACTGAAATAAACTAATACATAAACACATGCAAAATACATCTAACAAAAAGGATACATTTTCTCCTAAAGGAAGCATTGCCTTTTTTATACTATTGTTAATACTGTGTGCTGCTATATGGTTTGGCGTATATTATTCTCAACTGAATAAAGCATAAATACCATTTAAATTAAACTTAATTGTAATCACCCACTCATCATAATCAATTATGGATAAACATGAATTAAGAATATTACTACTTACTGGCATATTATTGGGAACATTTTTGTTTGCCGTATTATATGCTGCCAACAAAAAGAACATTGATGTTCCTGCATGTATACCATACAGCGGAGCTTTTAAAGAGCCTCATATTAGACCATTAGATAAAAATACATATGAGGTTTTTTGTGTAGCAAAAATGTGGGCATTTGAACCATCAGAAATAACTATACCGGCTGGGAGTGAAGTTGATTTTTATCTAACATCAACTGATGTGGTACATGGATTTCATATTGCTAAAAAGGATGTGAACATGATGGCCGTATACGGCGGCATTAACAAAACAACAGTAAAATTTAACGAGCCAGGTGTATATAAAATTATATGCCACGAATATTGTGGAGCAGGGCATCAAAACATGATGGCAGAAGTAATTGTAAATCGTAAACCCATAAATACTAATCAATAATTTTTTATTCGCTATGCAAATAAGTAAATCATTTAAACGCACCATTATAATTGAACTAATAGTTCCTGTTATATTGCTTGTACTTGGCATTTATCATGGATTAATGCAAGTAATATACAGAGCAGGGTTGTTGCACAAATCATCAACAGCTCATTTAGATTACTATCAAGGATTAACATTGCATGGTGTAATTAATGCCATAGTACTTACTACATTTTTTGGTGTAGCCTTTGGACATGCTACGATGGCATTCTATTTAAAAAGAGAACCTAATAAAAGTACCGTAGCCATCTCCATGTGGTTAATGATTATAGGAACAATACTTGCTGCAATAGCCATGCTATCTGGCAATGCATCTGTATTGTACACTTTTTATCCACCATTAAAAGCGCATCCATTTTTTTATTTAGGTGCAGCTTTATTAGTAGTAGGTAGCTGGGTAGCATTTTGGGGATGGATAAAAATGTATAGAACATGGCGCAAAGAAAATGCAGAAGCAAAAATTCCACTTGCCGTGTTAGGCACCATAATCAACTTTACCATTTGGTCAATATGTACTTTGGCTGTAGCCTACGAAATTTTAGTACTGCTACTTCCATGGTCTTTGGGTTGGACCAAAACAGTAAATGTAACATTGGCTAGAACACTGTTTTGGTTTTTTGGCCATGCCTTGGTATACTTCTGGTTGTTACCAGCATATATTATGTACTATACAATTCTACCAAAGGTAGCTGGCGGAAAATTATTTTCAGAAAATGCAGGTCGTTTAGCTTTTTTCTTATTCCTTATACTTTCTGTGCCTGTAGGCGTTCACCATCAATTTAGTGAACCCGGCATTTCGCCTTCTACAAAATTATTTCATTCCATATTAACGTTTGGCGTTGCTATTCCAAGCTTTATTACTGCATTTACCATTAGTGCATCCTTAGAGTATGCAGGCCGTAAACGTAATGCCAAAGGTCTTTTTGGTTGGATGAAAAAATTACCCTATTGGGATAAAAAGAATTTTTTATTTGGCTATTTAATCTGTGGATTGATACTATTCATTTTTGGTGGATTTACAGGAATTGTAAATTCATCCTATGCTCTAAATAATGTAGTACATAATACTTCATGGATGCCAGGCCATTTTCATATGACAGTTGCAGGGCCCGTATTTTTAGCCATTTTAGGTATGAGTTTATATTTAATAACTAAACTCGGTGGTAAGAAAATGCGCTTTCAATCATACGCCGTAATGGTTCCATATTTATGGATGATAGGTATCTTACTATTTTCCACTGGGTTAATGTGGGGTGGGTTAATGGGAGAACCTAGAAGAACGAATTTAGGCATGTCTTATTTAAATCCAGATAGTCCTTTATTTAGGCCCGACTGGGTTCCATCTACATTATTGGCTTTATTAGGTGGAATTATTATGACAGCGGCGGCATTGCTATATTTCATATCATTCTTTGCTACATTATTTGCAAAAAAAACGACCAATGAAATGTTAGAGCTTCCTGTAGCAGAACCTTTACACCAAGAATCGCATGTGTCTATCTTACACAAATTTACACCTTGGCTACTGGTTATGGTTATTGTTATAATACTTGCATATATACCTGCATTGTTAGATATAAAAAAATATGTAGGCCCTTCTGCCCCACCTTATTTACCTACCAACCCATTGCCTGTAAAGAAATAGCGCCATATCAATATGAAGTCTACAAAAAAAAATATACTGTTTTTTGGATTGCTTATTGCCACACCATTGGTTGCTTTTAGTATATACCATTGGTATGAAAAAAACAAGCAACAACTTCCAATATATGGCGGAATGGAAAAAGATGAGTTGGGAAAAGAAAAACAACATACTGTTTCGTCCTTTTATTTTACCAATCAGCAAAATAAAAAAATCAGTACCGATTATATAAAAAATAAAATTTGGGTAGCCGATTATTTTTTTACGCATTGCGCAAGTATCTGCCCTAAAATGACTAGTAATTTAGCCCTTGTACAGCAGGCATTTATAAAAGATGATGAAGTAAAAATTCTATCCTTTACGGTTGATCCAGAAAGAGATTCTGCACAACGCTTACAAGAATACGCAACATTGTACCATGTTAATAACCTACAATGGCAATTGCTTACCGGCGATAAAAAAGATTTATACCGTTTTGCTCGTAATGATTTACAAATTGTAGCTACATCAGGCGATGGTGGACCAGACGATTTTATACATAGCGAGAAACTCGTATTAATCGATAAAGAATGCCATATAAGAGGATATTACGATGGTACAGAAAAAACGCAGGTGGAACAATTGATAAACGATATTCAACGACTAAAACAAGAATAAATTTTACGCATATGCACATATACCTAACACGAACTATTTTACTTTCTATTTTAATAACAGCAACACGAACGAGTAATGCACAAAACGTTGATTTGGGAAAAGAAATTTTCAAAACTCGATGCGCCTCTTGCCATAGTATAGCAAAAGATTTAGTAGGTCCTGCTTTAAAAGATGTAGATAAAAGAAGAAGTGTAGAGTGGATTATTTCATTTGTACATGCGCCACAAACTAAAATTAAAAGTGGAGATACGATTGCAGTTGCATTGTTTAATAAATACAACCAAGCTATAATGCCCGACCATAGCGATTTAAAAGATGAAGAAATAAAAAATATTATTGAATATATAAAAGTAGAAAGTAAAAATTTACCCGCTACTGCAAGCAATACAAAACGTCCGATAGAACAATACCCCCACTATATGCCTATTCAATGGAATCATTATTGGTTTTGGAGTACATTCGGAATATTGCTTGTTGTTATGATTTGGGGATTGTATGTAAGAGTAAAAATCGCTAACTGGAAGAATAACAATCAACTATAACTATTGTATAGAATCTCTTTCATAATTTTTATTGCGCCTGAGAGCAAGGCGAATATTGCAAACTATATTAAACCAATTTAATTTGATTACATAAGCAATCTAAAGTATCTACACTAAATTGTTAACCATATTTTCAGTTTAATATAATCCAAATTGCTAGTTAAAAAGCCAATAGCTAGTATGTTATACAAAAGTGATTTATAAATTATACCATTTAGTTATTCTGCAATGTATATGTCTATGCTGAATTTAAAGTTTTATTTTGGTCTAAAATAAATACTACAAAACTTCCACCTGATTCTTCAATAAATCCTCTAATTCATCTCTTTTACGAATTAAATGTATTTTTCCATCTTTTACGAATACCTCAGCTGGTTTTAAACGACTATTAAAATTGCTTGACATTTCAAAACCATACGCACCAGCATTGTAAAAAACTAAATAATCACCTTCTCTTACTTCATTAATTTTTCTATCCCAGGCAAACGTATCGGTTTCACAAATATTTCCTACCACCGTATAAATACGCTCTGCTCCATTTGAGTTAGAAATATTTTCTATTCTATGGTACGCATCATAAAACATAGGCCGTATTAAATGATTAAATCCAGAGTTAATACCTACAAAAACCGTTGCTGTAGTATGTTTAATAATGTTGGCCTTGGTAATAAAATATCCCGCTTCGCTTACTAAATATTTTCCAGGTTCAAACCAAACTTCTAATGAACGATGGTATTCCTTCTCAAAAGCGGCGAACGCCTCTCCTATTTTTTTGCCTAACAATTGTACATCTGTTTCTACATCACCATGTTGGTAAGGCACCTTGAATCCGCTACCCAAATCCATAAATTCTAAATCTTTAAAATGACGAGCCATATCAAATAAAACTTCTACACCTTCTAAAAAAACTTCTATATCCTTTATCTCACTTCCGGTATGCATGTGTAAACCTTTTACATGCAAGCCTGTTGTTTTTACAATGCGTTCTATATGGCGCATTTGATGAATGGAAATTCCAAATTTACTATCCACATGCCCCGTAGATATTTTGTAGTTACCTCCTGCCATAATATGTGGATTCAATCGAGTACAAACCGGATACGTATTTCCATATTTATTTCCAAATTGTTCTAAAATAGAAATATTATCAATATTGATATTGACATTTAAATTCTTAGCCGTTTCAATTTCTTCAAAATCTACACAATTGGGAGTATATAAGATATTTGTTGAATCAAAACCAGCTTTCAATCCTAATTGTACTTCATTAATGCTTACGCAATCCAAGCCAGTACCTAATTGATTAATATATTTTAATATATTGATGTTGCTTAAAGCTTTACAGGCATAAAAAAACTTAGCTTTTGTATGTGCAAAAGCATTTTGCAATTTTTGATATTGCTCCGCAATTTTTTCTGCATGATACACATATACAGGTGTTCCAAATTGCTGTGCAATAGCTTGTAATTGTTGGGTAGTTAGTTTTGTAGACATAAGGCGGTAAAATTAAAGAATAAACATTCTGTAATTTTTAAAAAAATGAAAGCTTAGAATTCCGTACATTTGCGCATTCCTTTTATTAACATTTACCCAAATTTATTATGGCAGATATTTTTGAAAAATTAGTAAAAAATTACGGCCCTATTGGTCAACATAGAGAACGCTCTCATGGTTATTATGTATTTCCAAAATTAGAAGGTGAAATTGGGAATCGCATGTTATTTAGAGGAAAAGAGCATATTGTATGGAGTTTGAATAATTATTTAGGATTGGCAAATCATCCCGAAATTAGAGAAATAGATACAGAAGCGACAAAGCAATACGGACTTGCTTATCCTATGGGCGCTCGTATGATGAGCGGCAATACTAATTATCATGAACAATTGGAAAAACAATTAGCTGCTTTCGAACAAAAAGAAGATGCTATTTTATTAAACTATGGATACCAAGGCATCATGAGCGCTATTGAAGCTATTTGTGGAAGACACGATGTTGTTGTATACGATGCAGAATGCCATGGTTGTATTATAGATGGCATACGATTGCACATAGGACATCGTTTTGTATTTAAACATAATAATATAGAAGATTGTAAGATACAACTAGAACGAGCCCATGCAATTATTGAAAAACAAAAACAAGGTGGAATATTGGTTATTACTGAAGGCGTTTTTGGTATGGCCGGAGATCAAGGCAAGATAAAGGAAATAGCTGCTTTAAAAAAACAATATCCGTTTAGATTATTAGTAGATGATGCACATGGTTTTGGGACGTTAGGTAAAACAGGGGCAGGTGTTGGTGAAGAGCAAAGTGTACAACAAGATATTGATTTATATTTTTCAACTTTTGCTAAATCTATGGCTTCTATTGGGGCATTTATAGCTGGCGATCGTGTAATTATAGATTATTTGCGCTACAACACTCGTTCTCAAATGTTAGCTAAAAGCTTACCTATGGCTCTTGTAATAGGCAATCTTAAACGATTAGAATTATTACGTACACAACCTCAATTAAAAGAAAAACTTTGGTATAATGTTAAAAAACTTCAAACCGGATTAAAAGAAAAAGGATTTGACATTGGAAATACCAATTCTCCGGTTACCCCTATTTATATGAAAGGTGGCGTAGAAGAAGCTACTGCTATGGTAATGGATTTAAGAGAAAATTATAAAATTTTCTGTTCAATTGTAGTATATCCTGTTATTCCAAAAGGGCAAATTATTTATAGACTAATTCCTACAGCTGCACATACAGATGAAGATATTGAACGCACCCTAAAAGCTTTTGAAGCCACTAAAACTAAGTTAAATAAAGGTGAATATAAAGTGGCTGCCATACCCAATATGGCAGAAGCTTAACGTATTGAAATGGAAGTAATTTTATCGCATAAACTTGTATAAAATGCATCCCATATTCTCAATAATACACTAGCTTAATTAACAGTTGATCTTCAATATTACATTAAAAAGACGGACTTATTTTGTTTCCCTTTTTCTTTATTTCTTGCTGATCATGCTCCTTGGCTGACTTAATTATTAATCTAAATAATTTTGATTTTACGCTTGTAGAACATTTGAAGGATCTGTTGGTACGCTTTTTTAGTTGTTCCCATTTCATACTGAAAGATCTGTAATTTTATGCGCTCTTCTATAATACAGCATTTATCAACAACTTATTATTAGTATCTTCGTGAGACTTATGCAATAGGTTTATTATTTCAAAATATAATTTTTTTCTATAAATAAAACAAACGATTATGACACTAGCACAAACTTTATTAGCCGAAGTAAAACATGAAGCGGCTAACACAAGAAAATTACTTGCATTGGTACCATTTGATAAAGCAGACTTTAAACCGCATGAAAAATCAATGACCTTAAAAAGACTGGTTACACACGTAACTGAAATTACAGGTTGGTGGAAAGAGTGCTTATTATTAGATGAATTGGATTTTGCAAAAGATAGCAGCAAGCCTAAAGAGTACCACTCCACAGAAGATATATTAGCGCATCACGATGAACTAGTAGCAAATGCGGAGAAAATATTATCAGAAGTATCTGATAATGAGTTTGCTAAACCATGGACAATGAGAAGTGGAGAACAAGTTTATTTTACCATGCCTAAAGGTCAAGTAGTGAGAACTTGGTGTTTAAATCATTTGTTTCATCATCGTGGACAATTAGTGGTTTATTTACGCTTGCTCAATATTCCTTTACCTGGCATGTATGGCCCAACTGCGGATGATCAGAGTATGTAGATTGACTACTCTAAGAAACTTTTGAGATAAGTTTTTCAGCTTAATTATTCTAAAAACAGGCAATAAAGACAACGCTCATAGCGAATGTTATATCAGGTTTATGTATGCACTCTAAAATGAGTGTTGCTGAGAGGGTAAGGTTTTTACATCATCATGTTTTTCTATCGGTTTATTCCCATAAACGATAGATCGGGTTGTATTTGCGATTAATTCTAAAAAACAAATATGTACCAATCAAAAAATACTTGGGAACATTCATTGTAACGCTAGTGAAATTGTGCAACCCTGAAAAATGATTTACAAACGAAACTACATAATTCCCCACTATAATTCCAGAGGTTGCATAAACGAAAAACATGTTTGTGTTTTTCATTGTAGTTTTGCCTTCCAAATACAATTTATTTTATGCCCACCACAACTTTAAGCATACCAACTAATACATTAAAAAAATTAGGTCTAGATCTCTTTGGTAAAATTCATTACCAAACATCCTCAGAAACGTTAACTAAAGACGTACTTCGCTTAAATCAAGGTGTATTAAATAATACAGGCGCCTTGGTCATTTCTACCGGAAAATTTACAGGACGCTCCCCAAAAGATAAATTTATCGTAAAAGATACTATAACAGCAAACACCATACATTGGAATGATTTTAATATCTCTATAGAATCAAAATATTTTGATGGATTGTATAAAAAAATGTTAGCTCATTTAAACATAAAAGATGAACTATGGGTGAGAGATTGTTATGCTTGTGCCAATCCTAAATACAGTATAAATGTTAGAGTAATTACTGAAAATCCTTGGATGAATCTATTTGCCTACAACATGTTTTTAAGACCAAAAGCAACGGAGCTGGATAATTTTGAGCCAGACTGGCATGTATTAGCAGCGCCTACTTTTAAAGCTA
>CAZXBE010000014.1:0-22862 GCA_964638565.1 uncultured Chitinophagaceae bacterium | reverse complement strand
ATTTATTTATCACAGAAATTTTAACCCATCATACATTTTATAACATAACCAAAATTTAAACCCATTTTTTTTATCTATTTTAACGTCAGCCTTATTTACTTTTTGTATAAGTTGTAAAAATTGTGATACGTTTTTAAGTGGCAATATTGTAACAAAACTCATACAAGAATCTTGTGTATTAGCATATTGACAAGCATCTTCCTCAAAATTGATTCCAATATTTTGTATGGATGTTAATGAATCCATATACAACATCTTCAAAAAACTATTTCTAATAAAACTATAAGAATCTACTTTTTGCAAAGAGATATTTTTACTGAAATTGCTACCTGAGTATTTTATAGCTAAAGAAGCTGTACTAGGTATTTTATTTAAAATATTTTGTGCTTTTACAGACGAGGCCGTAATACAAATTATGCTTAAAGCAAGAATGAGCTTTTTCATTATTTAATTAAGTTTATTTTATTTTCAATTAATTGTTTGTTTGTAATGAGATCTAATATTTTTTGTTTTAACATCACTCCTTTCTTACTGGGTGAGATTTTCGCTTCTTTATTAGATACACCCACTATACTCGATTCAAACTTATAGATACTTATATAATTAGCGGCCGCTAATATTTCTTTTTCAGTACTGCTCATTTTTGTATAATCTTCTTTTAGCGAAAAGTTATTTAATCTTGTAAAAGTATTAGCTCCAACATCATACACATATGTTTTTTCTATATTCTCTGTTTTACTTTTTTCTTTATCGCTAATATTTTTTAAAGCAGTATTTAAATTTATCACTTTATTAAAATCGCAACTCAACGTAGTAATATAATTCTCAAAATCTATATTAGTTTTCACATTCCTTATACCGGCTGTTTTTGAAAGTGTTTTTTCTATTTCTGCAACTTTTTGTTCTATTTCTTCTTTAGATGGCACATCATGTCCATCTACCATTTTCATTTTTGCAATAGCATCAATTTTAGTTTTACTTTTACTCATATTAATCATCAATTGAAAATTGCCTGAACCATTATTTTGTAAAAATACTTGCTCAACAA
The DNA here is from genome assembly GCA_964638565.1 of uncultured Chitinophagaceae bacterium. GTDB lineage: Bacteria > Bacteroidota > Bacteroidia > Chitinophagales > Chitinophagaceae > CAYVXB01. The sequence goes on along the minus strand of CAZXBE010000014.1, from coordinate 21,814 downwards.
TATCAAAACAGCTTTGAAAAAAAATAATGCAGAATAAAAGCAATAGATATTTTATCATTTTCACTTATTCATAATTAATTTAAATACTTATATGCAAGGCGGCATATACATTATTGTTAGTTGGTTGATTTAAAGGAATTCAACTATGGCAAAACTACCAATATTATGTGAAATACAGTATAATGTGTACATGTCATTGATTATTAGTTTCATAGAAAGCATATCGAAAATTTCTGATATGCTTTTGTATTTTTGTAGTCAATTGAACCAATCTATACATTATAAAAACTTAGGATTAATAGGCTATGCTGATGCATGGGCTTTGCAAGAAAAATTATTACAAGAAAATATTCAAACTAAACTAGAAAATAGAAAAGGCATAGAAAACAATACTTTTACTGAGGCAACCACACAACATCATTTATTGTTTTGTGAACACCCCCCCGTATATACATTAGGCAAAAGTGGAAAAATTGAACATATATTAATTAGTGATGAAGAAAGAAAAAAAAGAGGAATTGAATTTTTTAAAACCAATCGCGGTGGAGATATTACTTTTCACGGACCAGAACAATTAGTAGTTTATCCTATTCTAGATTTAGAAAAATTTTACACTGATATTGGTAAATACTTGCGCAATTTGGAAGAAGTTGTTATTCAAACATTAGATCATTTTAATATTAAAGCAGAGCGATCTAAAGGTGAAACGGGCGTTTGGATTGAAGCAGATAATAAAGCGAAAGCTCGTAAAATATGTGCCATAGGTGTACGTTGTAGCCGATGGATTACCATGCATGGTTTAGCATTGAATGTAAATACAGATTTAAATTATTTTAATTATATTATTCCTTGTGGCATTGCACATAAACAAGTAACTTCTATGCAAAAAGAATTAGGACATGCCATTTCACTACAAGAAGTTGCCAATATCATAAAAAATAAATTTCAAGAAATATTTGAAGTGCAGATAAAGTAATCTATCAAAAATCTTTCGGTATATATATCTTATTTTTTTCTTTCAGGTTTTGATCTTCATATAATTCAAACTTAAACCAGCCAGCATGTATAAAGTTGGTTTTATCTACTATTAAAAAAGGCTCTTTAATATTTTTCATTTCAAACAATGGTGTGTCATCCATTTCAAAAAAATGAACACGATAATGCTTTTGTGGCACATCTGGCAATGCTATTTTTACATGCCCTTCTTTTTCTGTAAAAATGTATATGGAAGGGATAAAAACTTCTTTGGGAATAAACGATTTTAATAAAACGGTATCAAATGTTTTGCTAAACAACGTATCTCTTGTTGTATGTAGAATTGAGTCTTTAAATTGCTCAAACCTACCTACATCAAAAGTGTATAAAATACTATCTTCTTTTTTTACAACAATTGTTCGCTTGTCTATATATTCAACAGAAGGTGTGCTATCTTTTTTAAGGTATACATTGGGATCTTGTGAGCGTTTAGCTTCTGTAAAAAAATAATTACCCCCATCTAACACATAAAAAATTCTATAATACATATTATTAATAGGAGCGGCATTATCAACATACCCATTAATAGGCTGTTTGGGCGATGGAACAGAAAAAATAGTTTTAAAATTTTTACTGCTATCAAATGAACGCTGTATCAATATTTGATTACACGTACTAAAGGGATTAATCCATTTGATTTGAATACGATTATTGCCTTTATCGATTACCGAAAATCTAGGTAACGTATCTTGAGCAGAAAGATAAAAAAAATGTAAACTAAAAAATATAAAAATGATGCTACGCTTGCCCATCCAAAATAAATTTGAAACCATGAAGATAAATGAAACTACCTATTAAAATAGTAAACTTTTTGACAATAAAGATCGATTACCTTGTAATCCTCCCGTATGAATAATTAAAAGTTTACTATAGTTAGGAAAATAGTTTTGCTCCATTAAGTTATAAACTCCGTAGAACATTTTTGCTGTGTACACAATATCTGTAGGAACCTTATGGTTTTCATACAGATGATTCATGAAATCAATCAATACTGGCGAGTGTTTTGCAAAGCCTCCAAAATGAAAATCGTGTATCAACTCAAAAGGCGCATGAGGCTGATTATACAAGAGTTTTTCTACAGCTAATTGCAAGGAAACATTTTTCTTCATACTGCTTATGCCTAGTATTTTTTGATGCCTTAATGCAGAAAGACATAACCCTGCCATTGTTGTTCCTGTACCTACCGCTGTAATAACATGTGTATATTTTTCACGCTCAACCTGTTTCAATATTTGCTTACACCCCTCCACACCTTCTATGCTATAACCACCCATATCTATCCAAAAGCTATTACTATAACCTGCTATACAATTATTTAGCTTCTCTATATTGTTAAAATCAGATGGTTTCATAAAAAGCAACTCCATTCCAAATGCTATACAATCATTTAGCGTAGGCGTTAACAGCGCATGATCATGTGCTTTAATAACACCCACACTACGTAATCCTAAGGCATTAGCAATATAAGCAGTAGCTACTAAATGATTAGAGTAAAATCCTCCTGTAGTTATAATAGTGGTACAGTTCTTTTCTAAAGCCTTTTGTAGGGGTATTTGTAATTTAAATATTTTATTTCCCGATGCAATTGGATGAATTTCATCCAATCTTAAAACATCTATACCTATAGACTTATTACCAAAATAGGATCCATGCAGTTCCTGTAATACACTTTTATTTTGTATCAATGCTTCAATATTTAATACCATATATTCATTTTATATTGAATGTAAAATTGAATGTGTAGCTTCGCTATTAAACAAATGTATATCATGCAACCTACTCTTGTTATTTTGGCTGCTGGCATGGCCTCTCGCTACGGAAGTATGAAACAAATGCATCAATTTGGCCCTAGCGGAGAAACAATTATGGAATACTCTATTTTCGATGCTATACAAGCAGGCTTTGGCAAAGTTGTTTTTATTATTCGTAAAGATTTTGAACAACCCTTTAAACAAATATTTGAACCAAGATTAAAAGGTAAAATACAAACAGCATATGTATTTCAAGAAATAGATACTTATACAAAAGGCTATAAAATACCCATGGAACGAAATAAACCTTGGGGAACTGCGCATGCTATGTTATGTGCCAAAAATGAAGTACACGAACCTTTCGCAGTCATTAATGCAGATGACTTTTATGGCCGAGAGTCTTTTTCAAAGGCATATCAATTTTTAAGCAATCTATGTGATGAAAAAAAACATGCACTGATAGGGTATGAACTTGGTAAAACGCTTTCGCAGTATGGATCTGTAAGCAGAGGTGTTTGTAAAGCAGATGCTCAACAACACCTACTTTCAATAACAGAACGAACAAAAATTTATTCAAAAGATAATACAATCGTATATGAAGAAAATGGCAAAATAATGAAAGAAGACACAACAGCTAAAGCATCCATGAATTTTTGGTGCTTTCACCCTACTATCTTTCTATTGATAGAAAATCTTTTTAATGATTTTTTAAAATTAAATGGAGCTAATCTTACATCAGAGTTTTTCATTCCTATTGTTGCAGATTATTTTATACAAAAAGGTTTGGGAACTATAACGGTTATACCTACTGGTGCAAATTGGTTTGGGGTAACCTATAAAGAAGACGCCCCAGGTGTTATAGAAAATATTCAGCAAATGACGCAAAAAGGGCTATACCCAAGCAATTTATGGTCCATAGAAGTGTTACAAAAAAACACATGTTAGCTATTTTAACGATTACTGAACGTTTAATAGGTAACAAAGTCAAACATATTCTTACATTTGTAAAATATTGATACTTCTACAATTATTAGCCGCAATCTTTGTTCTTCATTTATATACATAGTGTATGAAAAAAAAGTATTTGTTTTTAATTTATTGCTTATATAGTATGCGTTTATTTGCGCAAATACCTGATTCTACGAAATCTTTCCACAACTCATTGAATAAGCAAGCCATAAATATGGGCCATTTATATGGAAAAATAGTAGATAGTAAAAGCAATAAAGGCATGGAAGCAGCATCTGTACAACTTATTGCTTCAAAATTCAACCCTTCAACACAAATAAAAAAAGATACTATAATAGCAGGAATGCTTACAGAAGCGAATGGAGATTTTAGTTTAGATAATCTTCCTATAATGGGGAAATTTAAATTAATAGTTACCGCTATTGGTTATAAAACGTATAACACAACTGTTTCTTTTGATATAGATATGAGCGATAAAGATATGCAAAAAATATTAGGCAATGTTGATAAAGATTTAGGAAATATAAAACTAGAGATAGAGGGTCAAAACCTTACACAAGTGGTTATTACAGGCACTAAACCATTATTTCAACTAGGTATCGATAGAAAAATATTTAATGTAGACAAAAACTTAACCAGCACGGGGCAAACTGCAACTGAAATCATGCGCAATATTCCTTCCGTTAATGTGGATATCGACGGCAATGTTACCCTCAGAGGTGCTGCACCACAACTTTTTGTAGATGGCCGTCCAACAGTGCTTTCATTAGATCAAATACCAGCAGACGCTATTGAAAGTGTAGAGCTTATTACAAACCCATCTGCTAAATATGATGCCTCTGGTGGTGGCGCAGGTATATTAAATATTGTATTGAAAAAAAATAAAAAAATAGGATACAATGGGAATCTTCGATTAGGCATAGATTCTAGAGCTCGCCTTAATGGGGGTGGGGATATTAATGTAAAACAAGGCAAATGGAATTTCTCGGCAAGCATGCTGTACAAGGGGCGAAAAAGTATTACGGATGGGTTTGCTTTTCGCCAAAACACAATAGATATTCCAAAAACAAATCTTACACAAAAGAATGATCTAATAACAAAAGGATATTTTGGCTTTGGTCATTTTAGCATAGATTACTTGGCTAGCAATAGAACCACTTTTACACTTTCGCAACATGTTGGACAAGGCAAAATGGATAATTATGATACGCTAAACTTTAAAATGGATTCTTTATACAGCTCTCCAACATATGAAACAGCAAATAGATACACCTTAGGGAAAATTAATTTTAAACACTATACTACCACATTAGCCTTTAAACATACTTTTCCCAAAAAAGGACATGAAATAACAGCTGACGCTACTTTTCAAGTAAGAAGCTTTAAAAATAATACAGCTTTTTCCAATCAATATTATTTACAAAACGGAACACCAAAAGGTAATGCATCTAATCAACTAGTATTACTAGACGGACTCAATAAAAGACTGGTTGTACAAGTTGATTATAGCTATCCCATAAAAGAAAATACTAAAATAGAAACAGGGTTAAGAACCTCTATTCGCAAAGCAGAAAACAATAATACCAATTACATTAACGATGTATTGGTTAAAGCAGCAAGTAACAATTACATATACAATGAACAAGTATATGCTGGCTACATAAACTATATGGGTAAAATAAAAACATTTAGTTATCAATTGGGGCTACGAGCAGAAAGCTCTGTATACGATGGAAAATTAACCAACACAGGAAAATCTTTTTCCAATCGCTACATCAATAATATATTTCCCAATGCGTCCTTAACAAAAAATTTAAATGACAACCAAGATATACAACTGAATTATACCAGACGCATTGAGCGACCTAATTTTTTTCAACTTTCTCCTTACATTGATTATACCGACACACTGAATTTAAACAAAGGCAATCCGGATTTAAAGCCGGAATTCGCAAATGTATTAGAGTTATCTTATTCCAATAACTTTAATAACAACTACATGTTAATGGTTACGCTATTTTATAAGTATAGTAATGATATTGTTACAAGATATCAAACAAAAGAAACAAATCCTATTAGTGGAAAAGACGTTATCCTAAACACGTACATCAATGCAAACTCTAGTCAAAATTATGGTATAGAATTAACTAATAAAAGCACAGTAGCTACTTGGCTAGATATTATGCCCAGCATAAACATTTATAATTCTAGTATTAACAGTAGCAATATTAGTGCAGCCTTAAACAATCAACGTTGGAGCTGGTTTGGAAAATTAAACACTACTATAAAAATTCCTAACAATTGGAACATACAACTGTCTGGAGACTACCAGTCGGAAACGGTTTTGCCTCAAAATACAGGTGGAGGTGGCCGCCCTGGGGATGGCGGAGGGCCGTTCATGAGTTTAGGAGGCACCACTTCACAAGGTTATATAAAACCTAATTATGGAATAGATATTGCCATCAAAAAAGATTTTCTTAAGAATCGTGCTATATCTGCAACGCTTAGTGTAAGTGATATTTTTAAAACGCGTAAGTATGCTGCATTTTCAGAATCTCCATTTTTTACACAAGATGTATGGCGTCGTAGAGATTGGCAATTAATTCAGTTGAATCTTAACTATCGATTTGGAAAGGTTAATGCCAATTTATTTAAACGCAAGAATACCAAAGCAACTGATTTACAGGATGGAATGGGGATGTAAAAAAGAATAATTGAACGTAGCATTTCAACTTAATATATTCCTACTCATTCGTATCTCAACCATTGGTGCCTTTTGCTTTAATGTACTCTTCTGTCTCTAGTAAGGGGTTGGGTATAAGTAAGTCTTCTTTTTTATAAATAAACCCCTTTCGTTGATAATTAGCAGGCGCAAAGGTTTCGCTTAAATAAATAGCATCTTTAGGGCAAGCCTCTTCACATAAACCACAAAAAATACAGCGCAGCATATTAATTTCATATTTAGCCGCATACTTTTCTTCTCTATATAAATGTTCTTCTTCTGGTAAGCGTTCTGCTGCTTCCATAGTAATGGCTTCTGCAGGACAAGCTACTGCACACAATCCACAAGCAGTACATCGTTCACGACCCTCTTCATCTCTATTTAGTACATGTAATCCTCTAAAAACAGGGCTGAATGGACGTTTTTGTTCAGGATAATTTATGGTTGCTTTTTTTCTAAAAATATGTTTAAACGTTATGAGCATGCCTTTTAGAATAGATGGTAGATACATCTTTTCCCAAAAATTCATGGGTTTACGATTAACTACTTTTGATTTATGGGTTAGGGCTTGCATTTGTTAACTCGTTATACATTTTCTCTATTTTATTTCTTAGCGGGATAATATTATTTTGAATGGTTTCCCAAACCATTATCCAGTTTATATTAAAATATGCATGAACATAATAATGTCTGGTAGAGATCATTTTAAGCCATTCAATATCATTATATTTAAATTGTATTTCACTACTCAAAAAATTAGCTGCCTCACCCATTATTTCTATTTACTTAAGCAGTGGTGCATATTTTAATATATCATTTCTGTAAAATTCACCCTCTGTAATGTCTTTTATTTTATCTAGTATAAAATAAACAGCTTGTAATATATGCTCCAGCCTCATTCTATCAGCCTCACCCTTTTTCATACAATACTTTTTTTTGTTGATTAATATGTACTATTAAATCCCAATTAGAGGTGTGTTCTGGTTTACTTACATTAGAAACAACATCTACTTTTCGTTTAAAAATATCTTGTAGTTCGTTATACCAATTATAAAATTGCCAACCAATATGTTTTGTACAATCAAGATCTACCAATAAATCTATATCGCTATTTTCATCTGCATCGCCTCTGGCAAAGCTTCCAAATAGATAGACTTTTTTTGCAGGCTTATCTTTAAAATATTCCTGCACTATTTTTTTAATATGTTCTTGTGAAAGGATCATTTTATATTATTTCTTTAACCATAAAATAACTGCACCTGTTATAAGCATATTAACTAACGCAAGTGGAATTAATACTTTCCAGCCTAAATTCATTAATTGATCGTACCTAAACCGTGGGATTGTCCAACGTACCCACATAAATAAAAATAAGAAAAAAGCAATTTTTAAGAATAGTGCTGCTCCACCAATTAATGCTGCAATATTGGGAGATAAAAGGCTTTCATTTAAGAAAGGCACATCATATCCTCCAAAAAATAAAGTAGCCATAACAGCACTACTAATAAACATGTTAATATATTCTGCAAACAAATAAAATCCCAACTTCATGGAAGAATATTCTTGATGATATCCAAAGTTAAGTTCATTTTCTGCTTCTGGTAAATCAAATGGGGTACGGTTACATTCTGCAAAAGCACAGATAAGAAAAATTAAAAATCCTAAAGGTTGATAAGCAATATTCCATAATGCATGCGGAGCCATTTGTTGTGCTACAATAGTTTTCATACTTAATGAACCCGTGAGCATTAGTAATGCAATAAGAGAAAGCCCCATTGGCAGTTCGTAACTTATAACTTGTGAAGCTCCTCTTAAGGCGGCTAATAAGGAAAATTTATTGTTAGAAGCCCAACCGCCAATCATAATACCATATACGCCCATACTTACTGCACCGAATATGTATAGAATACCAATATTGATATCTGCTATTTGAAGATTAATGGTTCTACCAAATAATGAAACCTTATCTCCCCAAGGAATTACAGCACTTGTCATCATAGCCATTAGCATGGATAAGCATGGGCCAAGTATAAACAAAAATTTATTAGAAGAATTAGGGATAATTTCTTCCTTAAAAAACAATTTTAAACCATCTGCTAAAGGCTGTAGTATGCCAAAAGGTCCAGCTCTATTTGGCCCTTTACGATCTTGTATAATAGCTGCCACCTTACGTTCAGCCCATGTGCTGTACATGGCTACTCCCAATGAGGCCATTACTACGGCTACCGTAAGACAAAATTTTTCTACAATGAAAAGCCAGTCAATGTTAAGCAAGAGCATTGGTAATAGCATTTATAACCTCGCAAAAGTAACAATTCTTTACAAAGCTTAATAATTAATCTTATTACGCATTTAGCCAGTTTTGCATTATCGCTTCACCCTGGGGCGTTAATATGCTTTCTGGATGAAATTGCATACCTGTTACATTCAAACTTCGATGTTGCAAAGCCATGATATAGCCATTGTCATCAACCGCTGTTATTTCCAGTTCTGTAGGAAAATTTTCTTTGCTAACTATCCAACTATGGTAACGGCCAACTTGTATTTTTTTAGGAAGCCCACTAAATAAATTATGTTGCATGTTGCATGTTGCGTGTTGAATGCTTATAGGTGTTGCTACTCCATGGTACACTTGCTTTAAATTAATCAATTTTGCTCCAAAAGATTGCGCAATGGCTTGATGGCCCAAACATATACCCAGCAATGCTTTTGAAGCAGCATATTTTTTGATAACAGGTAACAACATACCCGACTCTTCAGGAATACCTGGGCCTGGAGAAAGTATGATTTTATCATAAGCAGCAAATCCATCTAAACCCCATTCATCATTTTTAACTACATCAATTTTTTGTTGTAGTATCTTTTCTACTAAATGAACAAGGTTATAAGTAAAAGAATCGTAATTATCTAGTATAACAATTTTCATGTGGTAACGAAATTAGCGAATATCAAATATTTGAATTAATTCACTTTTTGTTCTTGACAAATTTCTTCTAATACCTTTTTATATTTAGTGTATTTGTAAAGGTTTTTCGTCTTCAATATTGAACCAAGTAATAAATCATTTTTTTCTTTTTCCGTTCCTCCTTCTTTGTTTAAGCAAAGCAGATGATATAAAAGTATTTCATAAAATTTATCTAAATAATAGCTTTTATAACTTTGTGGCCCTTTGTCTTCAATAATATTTATTTCAAAGTCTGTAAAATAAAAGTCAGTATATTGATAATATGGTTGTCCATTAATTTTTGGATATTTTTTAATGTTATTATACGCTTTTTTAGTATTTGGAGGTTTAACAATATTCATGTATCCCCAAATTGTTGAGTTACAAAGCCTAATACATTGTAAAAATAAAATTCCTTTTTCTGTGTCATCTTTAAGATTATAGTCTTTAAACTTAAAATCTACTTTTGAAAAGTCAAACGGTTGATTTTTATTCCCAATTGCTGTAAACAAAATTTCATAATAATTATTAACTAATTCATACGTCGGCATATCTGCAGTTGTCAAGCTGTCTATAAGTTTGTTATTATTAACCTGATTTTCTGTACGTAAGTTGCGGTTTATTGCTCTAATTATGAAAATTTGCCTTAACGTTTGGTTATCGGGTCGAGATAAAAATTGTTGGGTTAATAAATTATTTTTTGTTGTAATTGTTTGAACTATAAATTTAGTTGCGTTTTTTAAGTTTTCTGGCACATTTGCTTTTAGGTCTTTGAAAAACTTGTTGGTTGGCTCATTACGAAACATAAAGTCTTTATATGCCTTGCCAAGTTCAATAAGTTTTTCGTCGTTATTTGCTTGTCCTACAGTTAGAATTGTAAACCAAAGAGATAAAATTGATAAGGTTGTTTTTTTCATTATTATTATTAGATATTATCTAAGTTAATATTATTTTATGCTGACGAATGGCTTTCTTTCGCATAATCCCCGAGGGTTTCAAAAAATCGTTTAATAATTAGGACTAGTGTTCTTTTTGTCCAAAATAAAATTTGAACTCGTAAAAAATATCAATAAGAGCATAACACATTTCATACTTTTTAGATTAAACACCATTTTATTCCCAATTTTGAGTTTCTCTTAGAGAAAAGATTAAGTAGTATATTTTTTTAAGTTTGTCTGGCCCACTTGGTCCATAATCGCTAATTGTTTTATTTTTTCCGTTCTTTAATTTAATTGTCAAAGAATATGTTGGATGATCTGTCCAATCTGTTGAATACTCATTTTTTAAATTAAAAAAATCAGATTTTGCAATCAGATTAGTTAAACTATCAAATTGCGAAGGTCTGATAATAGTAGTAAATTGACCTTTTCTTTCATTATACATTTTTGCGTTATAATGTGCTGTTCCGTCACTAGAAATTATCATTGTGAAGACTGGACAAGTTCCAAAGCAAGCATCAGCATCAAAGTTAATCTGTGAAATTGAAAGTTTTTGTGTTGTACAATTTGCAAATAGCAAACCGATAGAGAAATAATAAAAGATTTTCATTGTCTTTTTTTTATAAATGATGCCGAATTTACAGTTTTACATAAATTAAATACTATTTAGATATGCTGTAACTTTCTCCATATTCTTTCAATACCTAATCCACTTTTATCTGAAACGGTTACATATCCATTATTGTATGATAAACCTGTTGCTACATCTTCTTTTAATAACAATGGTCCATCTATATCTGCATAATCGACTAATGGAAGTAAATGTGCAGCAGCGGCTGTTCCGATAGTACTTTCATTCATACTTCCAATCATAATTTTAAGGTTATGATTTCGAGCATTTTCTATCATTCGTTTGGCAGGCGTAATACCGCTACATTTGGTTAGTTTAATATTAATGCCATGAAAGCAGGATGCGCATTGAATTACATCATTTTCGCTTACACAACTTTCATCAGCAAATAAAGGAATAGAACTATGTTGATATAGGTATTGCATTCCTTCCCAATCATTCTTTGCTAAAGGTTGTTCTACTAATTCAACACCCAATAACTGTAATGATTTAATTATACTCAAAGCTTGTGATGGAGTCCAAGCTGCATTAGCATCTACTCTAAAAATAGCATTGGTATGTTTACGTAATTCTTTTATAATAGACACATCATCTGTTGTTCCTAATTTTATTTTATAAATAGGCCAAGGGTGTTGCTTCAATTTTTTAACCATAACATCAATGTCATCTAACCCAATAGTATAGCTTGTTTGAGGAGATTTTGCATAATCTACATTCCATAATTTATATAAGGCTTTACCACTCATTTTCCCATATATATCCCATGCTGCTATATCTAAGGCACATACTAAAAATGGATTATCTGGAATAAGATGATGTAGATAATGCCAATATCTTTCTGGAGTTGTAAAGGCAAATTTTTCTATTTGTGTTTTCTTGGCCTCTATATCGTTTATTATTTTTTCTAGAGAATATGGATAGTAACTAATAATAGGGGCCTCGCCATACCCTTTAATGCCCAAGTGCTCTAACTCTACACCTACTATTGTCTGATGGGCTTTGCTTGTTTTAGAAATTGTAAACAGATATTGAAAGGCTAATTGATATGTTTTATAAGACAGTTTCAATAGATTTTTTTAAGGCCTACAAAGTAACCTTAAAAAATGAACCCAATAGCAACCATACATAAAAAATTAATAATGCTTATTGGATAGTCAATACTTGACGTTTGCTATTAAAAGGATATAAAAAATAAGGCTGCTGAAATACTATATTAAAATGATATGTATTTGGAATACTTGGCATGTCTACTTTTGCAGCAATTTGTAGTTGTTTTTGGGGAGGCAACCGAAATACCTCCTGATCAAAATGCACTTCTGTAACTTTCATACTATTCCAACCACTATCTGTTGGTACAAATAATGCTTTAACCACTACCGGAAAGGCTGTATCGTTTAAATAAATGGCATAATTGTATGGATTATATATATTCAACATTACATTTTTTGTAGTACCAGCTTTTATTTTTTCGGGAAATTTCGTGTAGTCTATCTGTAGATTTCGGATAGTGTTATAGTGTGTAATATATGTTGCATAAATAGTGTCTCCCTTACTTAAAGCATATGCAATAGATCCTGGCGTATGATAATCACGAATAAAAACAACCGACTTGCCATACAATAGTCCATCTCTATTTTGCCATATATCATATTGATTTTGTCGATAATTTATATTGTTATGTGTTGTAGCAAATATGCCCGTATAAAAAGTATATTTTGATGGCATTTGATAGGTGTCTTCAAATATTACAGGCGTATTTCCTAATACATTATGTATTTTTTTATATCGTTTAAGATCATGAAACTCTGTATCTACAGGCAGTATATCTATTGCCATTCCTAATCGTAAAATAAATATAAGTATGGCTGTAGGATATAAAACACGTAGAATGTATTTTCTAGTTTTAAATAATAAAATAGTTTTTTGATATAGAAAAATAACAGTTGGAATAAATGTAATAATTAACCATTGCGGTTGTACATGACCACGAATGGAAGAAAGCAAAAAGAAAAAAAATGTTCCAACAACAATATAGTATAATGCTTTTTGAAAAAGATTATCCCATCTATACTTAATAAATACCCAAACAATTAAAGGAAATAAAAGAGGATTAAAAATTACAAATAGGTTTAAGAAATATTCAATAGTATAAAAATAATCATATGAAGATTCAGACCGTTCTATCAAGTGATATTTTATAGAAGGAAAGTCGTGGTTCCATTGCCACAAAACATGAGGTAGAAATAATAAAATACTAATAGTAACAGCCAACCAAGTTTGGGGCTTTTTTAAAATTTTTAGATTTGAAAGTACAATGAACAATAAGACCAATATGGCATGATACTTACTATATAACATTGCTGCAATAACAATTCCCATAATAACAGCCAATGTATATGTAGCATTTTGCAGAAATCGATAGTACAGGTATAAAAACAACGTTGAAAATAATAATAACGGAGCATCGGGTGTAGCAACAAAGCCATATATATGAATAAGTGGGAATGCAAAAAGCAAAGCTCCAAATAGCCAATGGGATTGATTTGCTGATGCATGAGCCGATTGGTTATTTGCCATTAACCATGCCAAATAGCCAGTTACTGACGCAGCCACAACTACAACTAATCTAACACCTAGAGTATTATGAAACAATGTATATCCCAACTTTATAAATAATGCTATTGCTGGTGGATGATCGAAATACCCCCAATCCAAATATTGAGCATACATCCAATAATAAGCTTCATCATCGGCAAGTTCTGTAAATATCGCTTGCAGCATACTGATGATAAAGAACCCAAGCAGTAAATAAAATAGGGTACTACACTTTACATTGAGTAGTTTTTTTTTCACTATGGTATATAAATTTAACAACTACAAAATTTTCATCTCCTCACCAATACGGAGTAATAGTAATTTTTTTCCAGCAGTTTTAAAATCATTTATTGCTTTTGCATGATCTATTTTAATAAACCCAAAGGTATCATAATGTACGCCCACAACTGTACTACACTGAACAAAATCTGCTGCTCTAATAGCATCTGTAACACCCATAGTGAAATTATCTCCAACAGGCATCACTGTAAAATCAAGCTTGGCCCAATGGGGTATCAATTGCATATCCATTGTTAATGCTGTGTCTCCAGAATAATAAAAATTACCTTCTTCTGTTGTAAAAACAAATCCCATAGGATTGCCACCATAACTACCATCAGGCATGCTAGAAGAATGTACAGCATGCACACATTTAACAACACCAAAATCAAAACACCATTGACCGCCATGATTCATAGCATGTGTTTTGCTAATCCCCTTTGATTGCAACCAGCTCATTACTTCAAATGCTCCTACACAAGTGGCCCCTGTTTTTTGCGCAATATGTACACAATCTGCAATATGATCGCCATGGCCATGCGATAAAAAGATATAGTCTGCCTCCACTTTATTTATATCAATATGTTTAGCTAGATCATTGGGAGTAATAAATGGATCAAATAATATTTTTTTTCCTTTTGTTTCTATTAGAAAACAAGCATGACCGTAATAAGTAAGTGTCATTTTAATGAATGGTTAAATTTAAATAATCAACTATGGATTAATATTACAGTTCAAACTTATAGCCTACTCCTTTTACTGTTTTAATACAATCAATACCCAGTTTTTGGCGAATTTTTCTTACATGTACATCAATTGTTCTATCTCCTACAATAATGTCACTACCCCATATTTTACTTAATATTTCATTGCGTAAGCATACATGGCCAGGATTAGAAGCCAATAAATATAATAGTGTAAATTCTTTTTTGGCTAATATTTTCTCTATTCCATCTACAATTACTACAAATCGATTGGGATCTATAACAATGTTTTTTATATGTATTTTTTTATCTGTATGCTTATGCACATTGCGAAATAATGCATTGACTCTGCTCACCAATATTTTTGGGCTAATCGGCTTTCGAATATAATCATCCGCCCCCATTTCAAATCCTTTTAAATGCGTTTGCTCATCGCTAAGTGCCGTTAAAAAAAGAATAAATGTTTTTTGGAACTCAGGCAGTATGCGTAATTGCTGACATACCTCAATACCCGTTTTACGGGGCATCATAATATCCAATATAATTAAATCGGGCTGAATTTTTTGAGCTTTTTCATACGCCTCTAGGCCATCCTTAGCTGTATGTACGTCGTATCCTTCTTTGGCTAAATTGTATTGAACAATTTCTAAAATATCTACCTCATCATCTGCAATAAGAATTTTTTTTAACTTGCTATTCACAGAAATATTTTTTGCAAATGTAACTTTATTCTTTTCCTTTTAGCAAATCGGGTCTACGTTCTTGAGTACGCAATACAGATTGTTCATATCGCCACTCTTCCACTTTAGGCGTATTACCTCCTAATAATATATCTGGAACTTTCCATCCTCTAAAATCAGCAGGGCGGGTATATATAGGTGGTGCTAATAAATTATCTTGGAAGGAATCAAACAATGCAGAAGTTTCATCGCTAAGTACGCCAGGTATTAAGCGTCCAATAGCATCTACTACTACAGCAGCAGCAAGCTCTCCCCCGCTCAACACATAATCTCCCACAGATATTTCACGGGTTATAAAATGCTCTCTTACCCGTTCATCAATACCTTTATAGTGTCCACAAATAAGTAATAATTTTTTTTGAAGAGATAGTTGATTTGCTATTTTTTGATTAAACATTTCTCCGTCAGGTGTCATATATATCACATCATCGTAAGATGTATTTTTTTGTAAGGCCTCAATAGCATTCACTAATGGCTCTATCATTAATACCATGCCCGCCCCACCACCAAAAGGATAATCGTCTACCTGCTTCTGTTTATGGGCACTATAATCTCTTAAATTAATTACATTAACTTTTAATAAGTTTTTTTCTTGTGCACGTTTTAAAATAGAATGGCTAAATGGGCCCTCTAATAGATTTGGAACAACAGTTATAATATCGATTCTCAAATTCGTAATTTTTAACTCGTAATTAATTATGCTTCTTGCCCTATCCATACGGCACCACCTATACTATTCCGTCGAGCACCTGTAACAGTTGCCATTGTTGTATTTTCTTCCCTCCAACGTAATATACCAAGCAACGCCATAATTAATGCTTCCTTATATTGTATAGTAGCTTTATCAGGAACTATAACTTCTATACGTAAAGAAGAAAGTTGATGTTGTAGCTGTTGTATTAAGTATGTATTTAAAGCCCCACCCCCTGTAATAAACAATGACCGTTGCTGATTTTCATAGCTACCACCCATGTACGCAATGCTATTGCGTAGTTGAAAAATTATATGCTGCACATACGTATGCAATGCGTCTTCTATGCTAATATTAAATGACTCTATGATAGGCAATAGCACATCTGTTGCAAATTCATTCGCCAATGATTTTGGAGGCGGTTGTTGATAATATGATTGACTATTTAAAGCATCTAACAAGGCTTGACAACATGTTCCTTTTGCAGCTAGAGCACCATCAATATCCATATCCAGATTCTTTTTTGCAGCAAGCGCATTCAGCACTCTATTAGCGGAGCAAACGTCAAAGGCTTTGTACGTATTGTTATTTTTTATGGTGATATTAGCAATGCCGCCAATGTTCAACCAATAATTATACTGTGCAAAAAGCAGCTGCTCTCCTTTAGGAACAATGGGCGCTCCTTGTCCACCTAATGCTACATCCATAACACGCAAATCACTTACGACATTAATACCTGTTCCTACTGCAATATCTGCTCCACTTCCTATTTGAGCCGTTACACCTGCAGCAGGATTATGCAATACAGTATGTCCATGTGATGAGATTAACTGTACCTGATGCTGTAGATGATGTTTATCAATAAACATATTCACCTGTTCCGCTATCCAACACCCATATTCTGTATGTAGTAAATGATAGTCATATACAGAAAGTTGAGCGGCATTTTTTAACCGGTTATTCCAGTCCTTTGTGTACGCAATTGTCTCCACATACTCCAATGTATAACTCCATTGACCTGCTGTTTCATGAAATTCGACAAAAGCAATATCTAGCCCATCAAGCGAGCTACCACTCATTAAACCTATAGCGCGATATAGCATACTTTTTATATGATTAAAAAAATAAAAATAGATATTACTTATTGAACGTATTTATATTTCTCAAAACATTTTTGAATGTAATAACCTAATTCCAAATCATTAAGGTTAAGTAACATCTCGTAACTGGGTTTATACTGTTCTATAAAAATTTCTAGTTCGGGCGATTGTAAATGAGTAAGCTTTCGGATGAATGCCTTACTGAATCTACGACTTATGTATTTACTACGTTCTTGCTCTATCAATCTTTCTTGTAATTGTGTTATTCTTTTGTTTCGTTTAAATCGAAAAATATTAATGAGCTCATCTAGATTTAATCCGCCACCATTAAATTGTAGAGTAGGTTTTTGGAAATTAAAAATCTTAGCGTAATCATTTCTATTTTGAATAGAATCCAACTTGTAAGAACTATTGCGTATAATTACGCCCGGCAAAGAAGGAACGCTAACGTGTATAGCAACATTAAAATGTTCAGGGTCTTGAATAGTATTAATTGCATATTTATGTGTTGTTTTCCCAATCATAGAAAACCAAATAGAATCTGTTTGCTTAACTTTTATGGCATATTTTCCCAAGGAATCTGTAATTACTGCGCTTCCTGAAGAACTTTGTACAGCAACTGCTTCCAAAGGTATTTTTTGTGATAGATCATACACCGTTCCGGTTATAGTAATATACTGTGCTTGAGTTGTTATACTCATGATGTGTAATAACAAATAGCATAAAATTGATTTTCTATTCAGCACAAATACATTTAATGTGTGAAAATATTTTTTACTGCTGCGATTATTTCTGTTTTCTAGCCAAAACTTTTTCAGCAGCAGCAATAATGTTTGGTGTATCTAATCCATATTTTTTTAAAAGTTCTGTAGGTGTTCCACTCTCACCAAACGTATCATTGGTTCCTATATATTCAATAGGTATAGGAAAATGCTTAGCGGCTACCTGAGCTATGCTATCTCCCAATCCCCCAATAATATTATGTTCTTCTACCGTTACAGCACATTTTGTTTTTTGTATAGATTGTTTTATAGCTTCTACATCTAAGGGTTTTATAGTATGTATATTGATGAGTTCTACACTTATTCCTTCTTCTTCTAAAACTTTACCCGCCTCCATTGCTTTCCATACCATATGCCCACAAGCAAAGATGCTGATATCCTTTCCCGTTGAAAAATATTGTGCTTTACCTATTTCAAATGGTTGATTTTCTGGTGTAAAATTTGGCCATTTAGGTCTTCCAAAACGGAGATATACAGGACCTATATAATCAGCAATAGCCATAGTTGCTGCTTTAGTTTGATTAAAATCGCAAGGTACTATAACTGTCATACCAGGCAACATTTTCATCATACCTATGTCTTCTAATATTTGATGTGTAGCTCCATCTTCACCCAACGTAAGGCCGGCATGTGATGCACATATTTTTACGTTTTTATTGGAATAGGCAATAGATTGACGTATTTGATCATATACTCTGCCTGTACTAAAATTGGCAAATGTAGTTGTATAAGGAATTTGATCACCAGTAGCTAATCCGGCTGCAATGCACATCATATTAGCTTCTGCAATGCCACATTGTATAAAGCGATTAGGGAATTCTTTTATAAAGGTATTCAGTTTCATAGATCCGGCTAAATCTGCTGTTAGCGCCACAACTTTTTCATTCCTTTTAGCCGCTTCCACTATGCCTTCGCCAAAACCGGCACGAGTTTCTTTTTCATTTAATGGTTGAATATTTTTCAGCATCGATATATAATTTATTGATACAAAGTAATCAAATAAAACACATCTTAAATGATCTTCTTATCAATATGTTCATTAAGTAGTGTAATGAAATCTTTTCTATGAATCATTTTGGCACCTAAACTTTCTAAATGTTGTGTGTACACCTGACAATCAATTAATTGAATATTATCTTTTTTAAGTTGTTCTATATATTTTATAAAAGTATATTTACTTGCGTTGCTTACTAGACTAAACATACTTTCACCAAAAAATAGTTTTCCTAATCTTATGCCATATAAACCACCTACCAATGTTTCATTTAGCCATACTTCGGCACTATGTGCATAGCCTAAATAATGTAATTGAGTGTACGCATATTTTACTTCATCTGTAATCCAAGTGCCTTGCTGCCCTTGCCTATATGTTGTTTTACATTGATGAATAACTTCTTCAAAAGCTTTATTGATACTGAATTCAAAAGTATTTTTTTTAAGCAATTGTTGCATGCTGTTGCTCACTTTCAATTCATCTGGGAACAATACAAAACGCGGATCGGGACACCACCACAAAGGCACATCGCCTTCATACCAAGGGAAAATACCTTTTTCATATGCATGCAACAGCCTTTCTACGCTTAAATCTCCCCCCATTGCCAACAGCCCATCTTCATCCGCCTCTTCAACAGGCGGAAATGTGGGGGTGCGATCTAAAATAGATAGAGCCATTTAAGAATGTATAGAGATATTTATACCTTTTATTCAGCAACAATTTCTACGGTTGCATTTATTCCTCGATCCGTAATAGCAGTACACATAGGCTCAAGGGTTTCGTAATCTCCATGTTTTACAGCATATTTTCCTTGAAAGTGGATAAATAGAGCACACTGCTCCGCTTGTTCTTGTGTATGGCCACAAATTTTCATTAATGTTTCAATAACCCAATCAAATGTATTTACATCATCATTCCACACAATAAGACTGTATGAATGTTGAAGCTTTACAAGCAGATCAACATCTTCGGCTTCAAACGGTTTTACCATATTCATAGCTCCAATACGCATACACACAAAATTATTACAATAATTTAATTTTTGGAATAAATGTATCTCTTAAACAAAAAATCAAAACTTAAGTTCTACCTTGCACAGCATAAAAAATTAAAAACCAATTTATGCAACAAGCAAAAACAGGAGATACCGTAAAAGTGCATTATCGTGGAAGTTTAACTAATGGAACTGTATTTGATTCTTCTGAAGGCAAAAATCCATTGCAATTTGAGTTAGGTAAAGGAATGGTAATTGTGGGATTTGATAATGGTGTAAAAGGCATGAGCATTGGTGAAAAAAAAACAGTACAAATACCTGTAAACGAAGCCTATGGGCCAAAACAATCCCAACTAATTATAGACGTTAATAAAAAGGATATTCCATCTGATATTGATCCAAAAATTGGAATGCAGTTGCATATGACCACCAATAATGGCGACCCCATTCCCGTAACTATAGCAGAAATAAAAGAAGCTAGTATTGTATTAGATGCCAACCACCCATTGGCGGGCGAAGATCTAATTTTTGATATTGAATTGATAGAGATTGTATAAAAAATATAGCAAGGTACAAGGTAGATAATCCTGATCTGTTTTGCTGACACTCCTGTGTTGTGCAATGAGACACCCAAGATTAAATTTTCGGATTAAACACATTGACTAGTTTTTTTGTTCGTCTGATTTTAATATTAATTGTGTACATTTTTTTAGTTGTATAAGGAGTTTTAAACTCAACGCTGTAAATAGTTTTAAGAATGTTAATAGCCTTTTCTGGTGTTAGGCTGCTTTTGTTTTCTTTAAATTTCCTATCCCATTCTTTATAAATTTTACAAGTTGCAACCGCTATGCAAATGTGTGCTTCTATTCTCTTCTTTAATTGATTATAGATAGGGCGTTATATCTAAATCTGACTTTGCTATGCTAAATGCTTTTTCTATTTGCCACAGTTAATGATATTTTTCTATCACTTCTTCTTTGGCTAAATTTGTATTGGTGAGATAGCCTTTAAAACCATCCCATTTTGCATCTTCTATCATTATCCTATATAGGATAATGATAGAAGATACTTGATTTATGCTAGAGGTTCATTACAGGAATCGTTAACTATTATAACCTTTCAGTATTAAAGTCACCTATTTATGTTAGACATTTGTTAGAGAATTCATTTTAATACAATTTCTCGTAGAAATGTTTACGATACTAATTGAAATTATACGCATATCCTCTACAAACACAATTATTGGGTAAATAAAGCTTTCAACTCCGAAGCATCATCTGGCTTCATTTTACCAGATAATATTAAGCGTAGCTGACGCCTACGCAAGGCACTTTCATACAGCTTTATTTCCTCTGATGTTTCAGGTATTAATTGAGGCACAGGTCTCGGCTTGTTATTAGGGTCTAACGCAACAAACGTAAAATACGCTTCATTACTTTCATACCTATACTGATGCAAAAGATCCTCTCCCCAAACACTTAAATGTATTTCCATAGAGGAATTAAAAGCTCTACTAACCTTTGCTTCTATATGCACAATATTACCCAACTTAATAGGATTCTTAAAAGAAAGATTATCCACCGAAGCAGTCATACAAGGAGCATTACAATGCTTCCCTGCAGAAATACTAGCCGCAATATCCATCCAATACATTAGTCGGCCACCCATTAAATTACCAAACACATTCGTATCATTGGGCAATACATATTCATTCATTACGGCAAAACTTTCCACTGCTTTTTTAGCCTGCATAATTATTACTGTTATTTTTTGTACTCTAATGGCTTTAAAGTGACAACTATAAAAATAAAGAATAATAAATAAAAAAGCAACTATTCTTTATCAAAAATCAATCATTTATTCAAACTCCATTCTTTATTTTTTCGGTAACATGTTCCTTTAAATAATGCTACTACTGCTGCATTGGATTCTTTCGTTATAGTAA
>CAZXBE010000013.1:0-23204 GCA_964638565.1 uncultured Chitinophagaceae bacterium | reverse complement strand
TAGACTTATGTCTGCTGTACAAATTGATATATCTTTTGCAAGACCTGTAACTACTGTTAAATTACCTGGATCAGGATTTGGGTCTAAACAATCTTTATATGTAACAGTTACTTCCCAATATTTAGATAAAGTGTCTAATGTATATCTGTGACAATTACTAGGATATACAGGGGTAGTATCCATACTAGTGTACCCATTATCATTTTCTTCTATAACTTGAGTTAACTCCGCTGTATTATAAACTTCCCAATACTTTTTATTTTCAGGAGAACAAGTATCTTCCCAAGTATCTTTATTGTTTACTATTACATCCCATTCTTGTTTTAACTCTGTTTGATTAGGAACATGAAACCATTCTGTATGTTTACCACAAATAACATGTTGTATGTATATAGCATACACTTCATCACTCATGAAAGTTGGATACAAATGAGCTGAACTTGCAGGTACTTTAGTGACTATAACTTCTGCTGTAATATTATTAGCAAGAGGTTGATAATTTAAAGCTACATCTTCTACTAATTTACCTAAAACTAGGTGTTCAGAATTAGTAGCAATATGTTCTGCTGATTTATAACTAACTTGAGATAAAAAAAGATACTCTAAATCAATTGGTTTATAATTAGGAGAATCTAATTCTGTAATTACTATAGATTTTGATTCTGAACTATAAGTACCAACAATTTGAGCAACTGTACCCCTATCTTCTCTTTGTGTAATTAAAGCTACTTGAAACTCAGAAATACTTTCATCTATACAATCTATTGTAAGATGAAATCCATATCTTTCTTTATTTAAGTATAAAGAATGTAAATTAAAAGTATCTTCTAAAATATAAAATTCAGAATTATTTAATTTAATAGCAAATTGATAAACTCCATCAGGTATATTTCCTTCTATTTTTTCAATATTTATATTTGGAAATACATAACATGGAAATATATTTAATTTACTACAATCTAACTTTTCTAATTCTAGTTGTTCACAATCTGAACAATTATTTAATTTTTCTTTTGGATATGGTTTATCTATATTTAGAAATCTAGGAGGTTTGTTTTTTTCTACAAAATAAATAACACGATCATTATTAATATATCTAAATACCCCTGTAACCATTTCTTTAAAATCCAAACAGGGATCTTGAACAATTTTAGTTAAAGTACATAAGCTATCATCAAATAAGTAAATACCTGATACTTTGCTACTTGCTAAAAAAATTACATGGTAGTTTAAATCTAATTTAATTGTTCCTTTAAACTCCATGTCTGGAGGATATTCAACACATAATTTATTTGATAAAGCATTTTGTACATAAGCATTTTGACTAGAATTAGACATATCTGAAATATCTCCATTTCTAATATACCACACATGTGATTCTTTATCTCTTAAAGTTTCATGTCTATCAAAATTCAAACCACCCTGTACAAAAAAATTATTATTCACCTAAAGTTTGTTTTATTTTTTCTATATAAGCAGATCCAAAATTTCCTCCTAATTGTTCATAATTATCTATTAATAACATTAAAAAATTAATGTCACTTTGTTTTTTTAAATTAATAGTAGCATTATCAGTTTCTATATTTCTAACTTTCTCTAAAATGTCTTGTAGTTCTGGTATTGAAAACACTCTATCATTAGACCTAGCATATTTTTTTACTGCTTCTACTAATTCTTTATTATCTAAAATTTCTTTCACTTTATTTACCTTTGTTATTAATATTTGGACAAATTATTAAACTCTTTTCTTAACATCTTTTTTAATTCAGTAAATTCTTGAAAAGAATACATTTTGTAAAAAGCTTTGGCATTTTCTTTTGCTATATGTAATTCTCTCTTTGCATCTTGGTATCTTTGATAAGTATCTCCATCCATATTATACCATACTAACTGTAGAACATGGTGAATTAAATGCCATTTTAACCAATTTCTAATCCTAGAAAAGTCAGGTATAATTATACTACCATCTGCTTCTAATTTAGTCCTATATTCCATATAAACTGTACCTGTATCCATCTGTGTAGATAATATACCATCAGTTATAGATATATCCCATTGACTTTTATGTTTTGGATTAAAACAAGAATCACATTGAGTAGACTCTGCATCTAATATTAATTGTTTTTCTAACTTGTATCTAATAATAGATTGGTCTATCTTTTGTACTATTTGGTATCTTCCAAATTCATCATGACAATAATCACATTCAGTATGACAGATAGGAAGTTCACACACTCTTTTCTGGTATGTTACAGCTACAGGAGGTTTATAAAGTTTTTGAGTTTTCCAATCACAAGCTGCTGCAAAAATCAATGAATGAAAATCAGAAGGTAACTTTGTTTCTTTACTAGTAAGTTGAAAGACCATAGTTTTCTTAGGCAGAAACTTAACTCCAAGTTCTCCTAAACAATTTAAAATCTCTGGATATAATATGGATTCATCTACTATAGCAGACTCAAAATAAGACTTTAAATTTAGTTTTACTTCATTAATTATATCTTCTGCTTTTATATAATCCATGATTAAATAATTTGTGGGTTAGTATTTTTATTAGACACATTGTCATTGATTATATTTTCCCCTACTCCTAAGACTTTTAAAGTTTCTTCTAAAGCATAATTAAGTAAATAGTCTGGACAAGGAAATCCTTGATCTAAAATAGAACAATTACCATCAGTTTTTGAGATGTTAGGCTCAGAAAAATATCCAATAATTTTTATACAAGGAAAGCACTTAGAAAAATACATATATCCATTTTCTATCCAAGCATAATTAGAAGTATTGTATTTTATTTTTCTTTTGACATTGTATTCAGATTGTGTAACTAAAGTAAAAGAAATAGAATTATCTACACTAGTTATTGCTTTATATAACATACCAAAAGTTGTTTCTACAAACTTAGGTAATTTATTTTTGGTTCTACATACTGTACAATCAATAGGTAAATTAGATAAGCAGGAATCTTCTAAAGGGCTTACTTCAATAGTATCTACATATACTGGTGTAAAAATATTATTAAGTCTATAAAAGGCTAATTTTGAATCAGCATCTTTTTTTATAAGAAGATCAGCTACTGCTTTTAATTTTAACCATATTCCTTTATTAGTGTAAACATTATCTGCATTTACTTTTTTAAGTCCTTCTTTTATGACAGCTATTGCTTCTCTATTTGTCATTAGGTTTTTGTTTTGAGTTTAAATAGGATCTATATAATCTATTTATTTTTGTAATTACAGGATCTCTCATTTGAAATTCTTCCCCTAATTTAATGTGGTTCAATTCATCTATTGTTAAAATATCTAACATTTTGCTTAAACCAGAGTTACTTATATCAGATTGTAATAAGTCACCATTTAGTATCATTTTACTTGTAGATGCTTTTCTGGTAAGAAAAGATATTAATTGATGTAAAGTAGCATTTTGTGCCTCTGATAAAATAATACAAGCATTGTTATAAGTATCCCCCCTCATAAACTGAAGAGGCTCAAATGATATTTTTTTATCATTTATAAATTTATTTTTTTCTTGAGTACCAATTAACTTGTCTATGATTTCTAGTAAAGACCTAGAATATTCAGCATATTT
The DNA here is from genome assembly GCA_964638565.1 of uncultured Chitinophagaceae bacterium. Classification (GTDB taxonomy): domain Bacteria; phylum Bacteroidota; class Bacteroidia; order Chitinophagales; family Chitinophagaceae; genus CAYVXB01. The sequence goes on along the minus strand of CAZXBE010000013.1, from coordinate 19,619 downwards.
ATCACTCACCAACCCAGGAAGAAAACCAATGCTTCTTCCAACTTCAACTAATGGTTTAGATATTATTATTTTTTCTACATCTTTATTGTAAAGGGAAGAAAGTGCATAATAAAGACTAATAAAGTCTTTTCCAGAACCAGCTTCTCCAGTTAATACTGTAAATTCAGCATTATTGATACTGGAGATAACTGGAATCTGTATAGGAGTTGGATGTAACTTTAATCTGTTTTTTATACTCATGTTTTAAATTTATAAAAGAATTAACAGACAAAAAAAGTACTATAATTCTAAATTTTACATGAGTTGTTTACTTAAATTAAGTGTAAACTTTTAATTATATGCACTCTTCAAACTCTGCTACTTGTGAGTTATCACTGTATATATTAACGACAACTGACCTTATTGAGTTTATATAATTAGAGTTGTTATGCCGCCTATCTGTACCTGTAAGAGCAGGGAACCCTTTTATTCTGATACCTTGATATTCTTTAACTGAATAATGGTGTTTATCACCTGTATGTATAACATGACAAGTAGCTTCTCCCCATTGTTTAGTGAACTCTTTGCTAAAAACTGTAGGTAACATATCTACTTTACAGTCTCCATGGTTAAAGCCTAAAAAGATATTTTTATATGTAACTAACTTTCTATAATCAGCAGAAGAATTAAAAATTACTTTTTTATCTTCTCTAAAGTAGATTTCAAGAGCTTGAGTCATATAAAATGACTTTTGATAATCATGATTTCCACAAACTAATACAACTTCTAAAACATCAGTAAACTGTCTTAATTTGTTTAAGATGGTAAGATTAACTTCTAATCCTAGTTTAAATGCTTTATCCCAAGAAATAGAATTATCTTGAGGTGTTCCTTTAGTAGTACCTCCTTGCCAATTATCTGTATTAAAAAAATCAGATCCTACTTGATAAACTAATTTGTCTATTTTAGTGTATCTGTAAGCTTGGAATAATAAAGAATCAATTACTTTGTATAGTTCTGCTATTCTATCTTCTACTGTTCTGTATTTAACATCCATTTTATCTAAGTGGAAATCAGTAACATTAAAGACACACATTTTTCCTTGAGCAAAAATGTCATTAATGATAATATCTTCTTTAGTTATCATTTTAGGTGTAAAAGAGAAATTAGACATTAATTCTTTAATGGTAACTTCATCTACAACTCTTTTTCTTGCTAATACAGTATGTGCAAATTTACCAGAAAATGACCTCTTAGAATAGTAAGAGTCTATTCTGTATTTAGTTAAATCTATTTTATGTAGATTGGCTACTTCTATATCATCTTTTGGATTAAAATCTGAAATAATAACAGAAGTTATTTTACCTGTTAAATTGTCTACTGATAAAGAAGATTCTTCATAATATTTGTTTTCTTTGATATTATTAGTATTAGTATCTGAAATAGGTGCTTGTGCTTTTTCAACAAAAGGGGGTTTTATATCTTCTGTGAGAAGAGTAGTGAAGTCATCTTGACTACTTACATTTTCTTTTAGAATTTTTTTAGCAATTTGTACTGATTCAACACTTACTCCTAGTTTTAAAGCTATCCAATATTTACCCTTTTTAATATATCCTGGGTTTTGTAAAAAATCTAAAACTTTAGTTACATCCTGATTATTCATATAATATTTTTTTATTTAAAAACAAAAATACATAGATTGCTAATAATAAGCAAATTATAATAGTGTTTTTTCTAAAAAAATATTTAAAATGGAGGTGTATTACAATTATCTGTTCTATGTATGAAAAATTGTTGTAAATTTATAATACTTTCACAATTATTTTCAATCTCTAATTTTAAATGATCAGCACCTCCTGGAGAACTAGGACCTCCTGGTAATGCAATACCATCTGTACCCTCTAATCCATCAATAGTCAAATGTACTTCATAAGTACTTCCAGAAATATAAGTCATTGTACAACTAACACCTGGTGCTAAAATTGGAGTTAGGCTATGGTCAAATAATACTTTTTGAAAGTATGTAGATGGATTTTGAAATGTAGATAAACTTATACGTAAATAATCATTAAATATGGGATGTAAACCAGAAACTCTAAATTTTATTTTTGTATATACTGCAAAATAAGCACTATCTGGTGGAGGAGGCAATGGTGGTTCTATTTCAGAACAATATTGAAAGTCTGTAATAGATATAGAAGGACAAAATTCAAAAGGAACTATTAACTCTTGGTTACAAAAATCATCTGAAACTTGTAAAGTTATATTACCCTCATAGAAATTTTGGTTATTAATTTCTATTTGTGCTGGATTTTGATTACTGTTTAACATATTTAAACCCATATCATTTGTCCAATTAAATGAAGGAGTACCAATATTGCCTGATATGTTTGCAGTTAATGTTTTATTTATATTCATGATAAACGGTATTAGTCAATTGTTATTTCATTGATTTCTAGTTGACAAATAGGATTAAAATATAATTTTTTAATCTTATTTAAAGAACATTGTTTGCTATCTACTGCAATACATACTATAGTAAATTCATATAACCCTGCCGTAGCATTCTCACCTAGAAATACAACTGAACTAGGAAATGTAATACTTGCATTATTATTTAAGTATGTTAAAGATAATCCTACTACTGGATTACCATCAGTTTGTACCATAGACCAATTATAATTTACTGTTCCTTGGTTTCCAGTTATATTTACTGTCAAATTTATCATTTAGCAAAAAGTTAAAGGTGTTTTAATATAAGTACAACCATCACAAACTACTGTAGTCTCTAAAGATTGTGATAATCCTGAATTGAATGGATTACATTCTACACTGTTGGTTTTTCTAGTAAAGGTTGCCGTATTATCTGGAATACTAACTCCTCCTACTTTATAAGAATATGTTGGAGTACCAGAACAAGCTGGAGATATAGTAGTACTAAAATTCCACTTTTTACATGTATTAGATAGTATATTATTATATGTAGTATCTAATGTTAATGGTAATGTAGCTGTAGTTAGCACATAATTAAACATTGTAGATGTACTCCAATTTAAATATCCATGTCCTGCTGGATCTATAGGGGCTGTATATTGGGCATAATAATTACCACATAAATCATTCATATAAGCACTACCTGCTATATTAGCTCCCCATATACCTGTTAATAAGTTATTTGAAGTTTTAGTAACACCAGCATCACTATATGTGAAGACACAAGTATTATCAGTTTGACAAATCCATTGACTTGTAGGGCTATGTCTTCCTCCTGTAGTAATTTGTACAGAAGTCTGATTAATGTCAGAAAACTGTGTTCCTGTTCCTACTACTAGTGTAAAATTACTACAATTAGCCCCAAATTCTACACATATTGCATTTTTTATAATTTTAGTAATATTATTAGCCCATAAAGATAATCCTGATATAGTAGAAGGTAAATATAAAGATGCTGCTGTTATTGTAGTACTACAACTAGAAGGACATGTAGAAGTTAAATAAGGAGTAGTATTTGGATCAATATTTAAAGTTTTATAACCTAATGTAGAACTAAATAAAGTTACAGTTTTTAAATAATCACCAGGACCCATAGTATGGGTAGTTGCAGACGATTTATTTAAACTTGCTACTCTAGAATAAAATGTTTGGTCTGTAGTAACACCATTACAATCTGTAAGTCTTCCAACTACAGCCATTCTTACATATGAATTATTTGTTTCTGTCAGTAAATTACCTGCCATTGGCGTAAATACTACTGGACTAACTAATGATAAATTAGTAACACAATCAGTCTTAGTATATGTAGTATCTATTGTTTTATTACAGTCATTACAAGTAATATTAACAAATAAGGTTTTATTTGCTGTTCCACAAGAATTAGTTACAGTATATTTAAAAGCATAATTTGATGGATTTGGTAAACCAGTCAAATCTACTAAAGGATCAGAACCTGGTATAGTATCTCCTATATTGAAAGTCATAGATACACCATCAACTAAAAAAGTTATAGGAGCTGTTACACCTTGATAAGTCCAAACTCCACCGCCTGTTACATTACCACCATTAAGTTGGTTAAATTTACTATATAAAGATACTTGTCTTGATCCACAACCCATTGCTAGTATTTTACTAGCACCAGCATTAGGAGCAGCTCCAGTTGTATCTATAACAAAAGTACCAGCTTCATTTCCACTTAAAAAATAATCACATCCACATAATGTCTCATTAGACACATAAGTACATCCTCCAGGAGAACCACAAGCAACTGATCCATCATTATACTCAAATTCGTAATTACCAGAACTAGTTATTTTAATACTAGCATTGTAAGGAAAACAAGATAATAATGGTAAATTTGTATATAATGTACCATTTATTACTATGTCTAAATTTGTAGTACCTCCTAAATAATACCAACACCCTCCATTAGTTATAGGAGAATATGCTGGATTTAATAAAGAAGCATAAAATGTATTTATAGTTAATGTTTGATTTAATTGACAATATGTACTTATTTTATTAACTTGATCTCCTCTAGTACAATTTTTTATAATTAAAGTATAAGTAGTCTCACTGCTACAACTATTATAAGTAACTTTTCTCTTAAAAGTATAAGTACCAATAGGAGAATTTGAAAAATTTGCAGTTAAGTTATCTACCATAGGTACAGTAGCTGGTCCTGATATATACGACCATACTGTATTTGAACCTGATGGCATCAACTCACCTAGTCCGTTAAATAATAAATTTAAGTTATAAGTAGCTGTAAACCCACTAGGAGTATTTTTATATGTTTCTATTTGATGTTTATCTAAACATATTGTCTTTGTTGCAGTATTTCCTGCATAGATATTTTTATCTACAAGAGTTACTGTTTGTGTACTTGTGCATACTCCACCAGAAGTAGCTGTTAATGTAATTGTTCCTGCTGTTACTGATGTTGGTATAGTAACACAATTTCCAGTAGCAGACCATGCACCTTTAGACCAAGTAAAAGAAGACAATACTCCATTGTATGACAAACCATCTGATGTATTTGTAATAGCACCTGAATAACAGACATTTATATTATTATAAACTCCATTAACTCCACATCTCTCTATTACAGGCATAGTACCTATTATAGGTTTTTCAATAAGGGTTATATCTACTGTACTACATTCAGTAGTACATCCAGTTACACAATACTGAACAGTATAAACTCCAGGAGTACTAGCATTAAAAGACGCTAAGTACCCCAATGGTACAGTATAAGGTAAATCAGCAGCACTATTAAAAGTTACATTTCCTGTACCACCTGTTACGAAAATAGTAGTAGGAAAATTAGTTAAACTTGTAATAGTAAATGCTCCCCCAGAAGACTCTCCTGTAAAATAATTTCTTAATACTAAAGGTACAGCCATATAATAAAAAATAGGGGTTAGATTATAACCCCTGTTTTAGTTAATCAATATTATCCGTTACAGATTGTTTGTGGATTAGGTGAACCACTAGATACTGTAGTTTGGATAGTTACTGTAAAGTTACTAGAAGTATAAGTACAACCTTGTACTCCATTAGCAAACTGATAAAAATATTTATAATTAAATGTTAACACAGTACCAGTAGAAAAACTACTAAGGTTTAAAGCTTGGAATTGTGTATAATTATAATAAGTACCTGAGTTTACACTACCACCACCTACAATAGGAATACTAGCAGCACCACTTACTAACTGAAGCTCTAACCTTATACCATTACCACTAGCTACTGGAGTAGAATTACTCATAATATTACTAGTAACTACATTGTAAGGAGTAGTATTTCCTTGACAAAAAGTAGTATTACTAGACATACCTGTATTAATATTCTGTGCTACCCTTACTACTGTAGTGTCTGAACCAGTACATGTAGGAGAACCAGAAGTAGACGCAGTTACCCCTAAATTAATTAACTGCTCAGAAGTGTATGGAGATGGAGGTATGTAATTAATCGAGACACCTGTACTGCCATTTGTCCAAGCATATGTTAAACTTCCTCCAGACCAAGATCCACCATTAGATTGATTAGTTACATTGGCAGTAACAGCTTGTGCAGGAGGTGCAGCCCCATTAAAAGGACAATAATATAAAGGATCTGGGGTTACATTTACTACTGGCTTTTCTTTAATAGTCAAAGTAGTATTTACTGGGCTACCAGACCCACACAATGCAGGAGGAGTATACTGAAAAGTATATGTACCAGGTAATAAAAATTCTTTATCTATGTTAGCAGGAATTGCTCCTGGAGAAGGCATAGGTACTACTTGAGGAGTTGAACCTATTTGTACCCAAGTACCCCCAGTAGTAGGAGATCCAGATAATAAGTTGTATAAATCAAAATTTACCATTTAAAAAATGTTTAGGCTGTTATATAAATTATTGGATATTTTTTTGTTGAACTACATTCACTACATGTAGCAGTACATACTATATAAGCAGTACCAGAAGTATAAACTTCTTCATTGATAGTAACTGTACATTGAAATCCAGCAGGATTTAGTAGAATACCTACATTATTTCCTTCAGTAGTCCATGTATAAGTAGCTTGACATTCTTGATTTAATTGTGTAGAATAAGTTTGAGTTATCATAATTAACAATTTATGTAAGCTGGTGGAATTATAGTTAAATTTAAAGTACAGTCAGAAGGTTCACACTCAACGTGTAATTGCCAATCAAAAATACTAGTGACAGAAATAACTCCAGTTGCGTAAGTAAATGTATCAAATTGATTTAAAAATGCAAGTAATGCACCAAGTGAATTAAAATATTGATTAGATGCAACAAAAGTAGTACCTCTCCTCAAAGATACTAATCTTATTTTTCCAGCTTGACATACATTAAAATGTTTTGTAACTGAACAACAATCATTTAATTTTTTCTTTAAATCACATAATAATATATCTAATCCATCTATAATATCTTCTAAAGATGGATTTGTCATAGGTTTTCCACATTTATCTTTTAAAAAACAAAATGTTTTATTAGAAAACACTACATCTTTGGGTGATATTGGGTCTTTACAACTCATTTGTAAAATTTTCAATGTTATCTTTTATCCAACTAGCAAAAGAGGTACAGTCTGTATCATATTCTTCTATTTGTGTTTTTAATACATGAGAAGCCATCATCTCAGGATACAATATATCCATTTTTTCTGCTTTTGGGACTAACTGTAATAGTTGTTCTTTTAGGTATAAACATTCCTTATTGTTTATTTTAAACCCAGAAGAAACAACTCCTCTACTGTCATTATTGGTATTATTCATACAGCCACACATAACTATGGTATTACAATTATGTTACTCATTACCATAGAACAATTATTACAACAAGTAGCTTTAATCAATTCTATGTCAATTTGTAACTTTTTAATAAGTAAATTCATTTCCTCTAATTCTTTAGTTAATACAAAAGAAAATTTAGGATTTTGTACTATTACACAATCAGAAGAATAAAAATCTTCACAACCTTCATCACATTTATTAACAGTACACCTTTTTAATTCTGTAGCAGGTAGTGTACCTAAACAATCACATGGTTGTTCTTTTGGTATACTATGGTTATCTACACAGCCACATGGTTTTTTTGGACAATTACTCATTATGGACAACAATTTGCTTGGATGTCACTAATATCAGACGTATTAGTCTGTACTTGTGTATCTAAAAGATTTAATTTAGAGTTCAATACTTGCATTGAAGATACTAATGTAGTATTACAGCAATTATCTTCTATTAATGTTACTCTATTTAATAAACTATTAATTTGAGCTTGTTGTGTAATTAAATTTGCATTTAACACACATATTTTCTTTTGTAACGAATTTATTCTCTTGATATAGCTTTGAAACAAATCCTTTATTGTATAATTTGTGATTACATTTCCTTGTGCATTTCTAATTACTAGACAATCATCACAACTAAAACAATCAGGACATTCCCAATTATCTGTACCACAAAAATTGATATTACTGACATCAATATCAGAGGAAGGATTTGTAGTAGAACTAGAAGATCCACTACAGTCTACTTTATTAATCAATTCTTGTATTAATTCTTGATTTGTAGAGGCTGTAAGGCATTTTTTATTTAAAGTGGATATATCTATCCTATTTTTACAGTAATCCTTTACAAACAGCTCTAAATCGTTTTTAAAGGTATTGCAAGTACCTGTTGGTCTTTGTATACAACCTAAATCAAAAGAATCCAGTATTTGTTTAATGCTTACTGGATTGTTATAGTCAAAATTTGACATGTCTCTTCTATTTTAAGGGTTTGTTTAACTTCTTCTATAAAATCAAATAATTCTGATTTAGAAGAAGGACAAGTAATTCCTAAATCTTTCAATGCCATAGAATACCAGTAGCTACACATCTTCAATATGTTTTTTTATCCATTCAGCTAAAACTCCACAATTAGAATCATAGATATGGATTTGATTATTTAAAACTGATAATGGAATACTCCCAAGTTGTTCTGCTTTAGGCAGTAATGCTTTTAACTCATCAAGAGTGTATAAACAAATATATTCTTTTGGTGTTTCTTTTCCTACTACTGGTTTATTTCCTAAACAACCACACATATATTAACAAGATTTTAATTTATTAACAATATTTCTATAAATAACATTTGCTTTTAAAGGATCACATTCAGCTATTTCTTTTGCTGCAAATAAAGCTCTCCAATTAGACATTTGTTCTTTTATGTTATTTTCTGAAGGATCATTACATAAAGAATCTTTTATTTTGTATAAAGCTTGACAGATTCTAAAATCTTTTACTTCTTTAAAGACTTTTGAATTTGGTTTAACACTAAATTCATAAGTCCATAATCCATCAGGTAAATTTGAAATGCCTAATGTTTTTGGTGTAATTATATTTAATTGTTTAGGAGAATATGCTACTTCAACATATTGATTTATATCAGGTAATGTTATTTTTAAAGCAGGATATTCTGGTTTATTAGGATAATAACTTTCATCAACAAAAGATATAGTAGTACAATCTTTATAATTAGGTAAAAAATTTATTTTAAATTCTGTCTTCACTTCTTATATTCTTTATATTCTTTATACTATTTATACTTTATTTATGACTTATTTGTACTCTTTTATTAATTTATCTCTAAACTGAACTTTAAATTGGTCATTAAAGTTTCCAGATAAAATCAAACAAGCTATCTCAATTATTTCAAATAAAGAACTATTTTCCATCTCTAAATCTACATTAGTTGTTTTATTACCATCAAGATGTTTATAGTCTGTTTGTAAATCTGGTTTAGTCAATTTCTTGTAATAAGAAAATTTTATCCACTCAGGGGTAAAATCTAAATAAATATCTAATTTATTAGATGCAATAGTACAAAAAGATTGTTCCCATAGTAAAGATGGTTTGGTTGTGTCTGTTTGTAATAACACTCCTATATTAGATTGTTCTTTTAATGTTGAAGGAAAAATATTATTACATGAAATAGGTTTTAATAATACAAGAGAATGATGATAATAATTATCAGGTAACTCTACTGTAATATATCCTTTTTTTACATCTCCACTTACTTCTTTAGTAACCAAGAAAGATTGTAATTCTCTTTGAACAGTTTTTGTAATTTCTTGTACTTTTAACCTTTCATCATACCAAAAATATTGTGCTTGATCTAAGGCAACCATAGCTTTATTAGCACTGACACTTTGATTAAAATTAGACCCAAGATTATTCATCTTGTCTAAAATGATTGAGTATACTTCTGTAATTAACATTTTTAACTATTATTATACCCTATATAACTACTCTTTTGTTTGTTTTAGTTTTTGTATTTCATTCTTTAATGTTTGTATCTCTTTTGATAAAACTTTAATTAATGCTTCAAATTCTAATTGACTAACAAGTTCATTATTTACTTTTGGTACTGCTGGTAAATTATCTAAACTAGGTGGAGTTTCTCTTGGTAAAACTCCAGTTAAATTATTTGAGCAAGGTGTATAATTTCCAGTAACTGCTATGTTAATATCTTTACATTGTTTTAGGTACTCTATAGCATCTAAAATAAGACTATCTACTGCTACTCCATGATTTTCAGTAGTAAAACAAAAATTATGTAAAAATCTTCTTTCCATCTTAAAAAATAACTTTTAAAAGTATAAAAAAAGGGTGAAGTGCTTTATACACAACACCCTTATCAAGTTAACGGTCTGGGGTTATATAACAGCAGGTAAGTTTATTCCTGCTGAAGTGGCATATTTGTTATACTCAACTAAAAATTGTTGCATAACTCCATAGTCACTCTCTTCAAAATATAAAGCTATTTCTCGTCTTTCAAACATACCTCTAATATCAGTAGATATTCTTCCGTGTACAGAATGCTGAATATAAACAGCATAATAGAATTTATTTATATCAACTCCTAAATCCTGTGCTGCATTAGCTAAGAATTTATAACCCATAGGCATTTGTGGAGAGAAATAAATTTCATTATCTCTAGTGAATCTGTATGTTAATACATCTCTAACTACTTCTTGTCCAGATAAAAATACTCTTTTAGGAGTTTGTGCTACAAAAACATCTACTTCTACTGGAATTGAACCATTGATTGAATCTGTTCCTGTTAATTCTACAACTGATACAGAGAATCTAATAGGATCAAAGTTTACTGCATCTGTTACATCAAACATACAAGCTTGTGTACTCATGTCAATAAATCCACCTGTAAATTTGATACCACATCTACAATCTGAATCTGTAGCTGCTGGAGGAATAGGACATCCTGAAGTTGCATCTACTGTCCATCCTTCACATGGGCATACTGTCCACATCTGACCTTTGTAAGCCATAATATTATCAAACTGAGCAATTGCTAATGTATCACAACCATCTTCTAAACAAGCATTATTATATTGTTCTACAGAATATTGAGATAAACAATCTCCTGTTTTTTCTAAAACAACTGATCCTGGTACAATATTTACCATTGCCTCTACATGTTTGATTATTTCAGGCAATTCAGTAGCTCCATTACAATCTGGATTCTTTAATTGAATACAAAGTTTTCTTTTAATTTTATACTTGTCTCCACAATCATCCCAATTAATAGTAAATACTGTATTGCTTAAACATCTTAAAGGTGTTATCTCTTCACTTAATACAACAGTTGCATCTGCTAAAGGAGAAGCAGGAATTGTATAGTTTATAGGTACAGTAACTACATAAGAGCTAGTACCATATTGGAATCCTGTTTTTACAGCATCTATAGCTGAAGGTATAACTGTTTGTACTTCTGTTAACCATTGTGCAGGAGTAGATCCTGTACCAGCGTTATCAATAGTAACAAATGCAATTTTTCCTGTAGATTGTGCGGTATATCCTGTAGGACAAGTAGGACAATCTGGTATTACCATACCTTGTTGTGTGAAAGGTGCTGGTGCTGGATCAGAAGCTAATTGACAAAAAGTATAAGTAGAAATAGTATTTTGTCTACTTAATCTAGTTACTTTTACTGTAGGATACTGATTTTGTACACGAGCTAAAGCTAAAGCATTTCCTTCATCACATACTGATAAACACCATTCTTTGAATAAGAATTTAGTAAGTGCTGCTTCTGCTGGACAACAAGATACTATTTTTTCTGCCTTAATATAAGGAGCAACCCATGATTTATTTAATTTGTTTACTGCTTCATCTATAACAGTGTTACATAAATTCTCAGTAAAACAAGAACCTGAACAGTTATCACAAGCAGGAGTAGTAAAATAAATCAAGTCATTCATACCATTAGGCATAGTTAAAGCAACTCCACCTGAAGGTTCTAAATAAACTCTAATACCATAAGTTTTGCCACATTCAAAAGGCAATGTTTTGCAGTCATTTAATCCATCATATCCTAAATATAGAACATAAGGAGAATTAACTTTAGAAGGTTTAGCTACCCTAGCTGGTAACAATTCATTACCAAATATTTTTTGAGACTTAAAAGACACATCAACGTTTCTATTATTTAAGTCTTTTAATTTAGGGTGTATTTGGTTCTTTTCTTTAGTGTTTGGCGAACCACAAGCCAAATATATATATGGGTTATTAGTAAAGTTTTGTACTACCTTGTGTTTTTCATAATCAAAAATACCTATTTGAAAAGGTAACAATTTTGATGTATCTATAGGTGATGTAGCTATACTTTTTACTACCCATGCTGCTCTCGCACTTGTTGGAAAAGGCATTTTATCTGATTTAGATTATTTATTAATATTTTTTAGTTGGTTTCTTAAAGAAGTTTCTTTACTTTTAGCTCCTGCTTCTAATTCATCAGCGTTTTTAGGATCGAGATAAAATTCAGCAATTTCTAAAGGATTCCTACCCAATTTAGTACCAGATGCTTTATTATAGTAAAATCCACTTATGTCTCTTTTTAAGATATTTACATGAATAGCATCTTTAATATCTATATCTAGTTGTAATCTTTGGTAATTCTTGTCTAAACTGTTTAAAACTTTATTTACATTTTCTGGTGCTTCATCAACAAAAGAAGTGAGTTTATTAAATGCTGTTAAGATAGCCATTGTACCATATATACCTAAAACATCTTTTGCAATATAAATAATTTTATTGTCTTTATTATTTTTTAGGTCTCTCAATGTACTGAACACTTCAGCTTTTTTCTCATTTCTTGTTGCTTTTAATTCTTCTTCTACTTCTGAATTGAATACAAAAAACTTGTGTTTACTCATTGGGTGAGAAGCTATTGTCTCTGTCTCTGCAATAAGTTCTAATTTAACTCCATATTTGTATGTTAAAAAGTCTATTACATTATCAGTATTTAATACAACTGTACTAGCTGGAATAGTAAAAGTTAAAGTGGAGTAATATTCTTTACCAGAATCAGTAGTGAATTTTTGTCCAGTTTTGTTTTCTACCATTTTTATTTCTTCTGCTGTTAAAGGAGAAGTATCTAGTTTATTCCCATTTAATAATGGTATATTAAATGTTTCTTTAGTACCTGGAAATTTAGAAGCTCCCAGCGATTCTAAACCTCCAACTACTTTTAAATGTTTGTTTTGTTCTAACGTTAACTTCATATAATTAAATCTTAATTTTATAGGTCTCCAAAAGGTAAACCAGTATTAGGATTAATAGGTTTTAAAATAAATGCTTTAGTAGGATCTTTTAATAGTAAAGATTGGTGTCTTTTTTCCATTCTTACCTTGAATCCCCAAGGAACATCTAATCTACCCTGGAATCCATTTAAGTTACCCATGTAATTATATTTACCATTTTCAAACTGCCACTTAGTATCCCAATTTTCAACATTTCTAAGAGTGTAGATATTATTGTCTGCACCATTAGTTATGTCTGTTAAGAACATCATATAAGAAGATAAACGATAAGCACCAATTAATGGATTAGTAATATCATTTACACCTTTTCTAGGATTTAACGCTGGATTTACAGTAAATGTAATAGTTCCAAAAGAAAAATCAAATGATGTAATTCTAGGTGTTTTGAAATGTAAATTTCTAGTATCTCCTGATAAATAATTTGAAGATTGAGTAACCATACCATGACTAGATGGTAAGTTTTGTGTCAATCTATAAATCATGTTCATTGCTCCATCACCACAAACAATATTGATATTATTTGTTGTATCAAATCTCATTCTTCCTGAGAAATAAGAAGACAATAAACCATCTAAAAATGCTAAACTAAATGTAGAAATATTATAGCTATGAATATTACCCATATTCATTTGAGAGTAAAGCCCAATAGGTCTATTGTATGTTCTACTTTCTAATGTTATTGTGCCTCCAGATCCCCAGAATTTTTCATTTAGGACATCTAATTCTAGTCTTTGTAGTGCTAATGCCTCAATTTCAGGAACCCAAGAATACAATAGAATATCCTTTCTCATTGCTTTCTTATCTCCTTTATAAACATTAGTTAACATCTCTCCAAAGCCTGTAGATGCAGCTCCTTGTATTTGATATTCAAATCCTTCAGTACCTGGTTTCATTTGGTACATATTAAGGACTTTTTGATAGTTTTTAATAGAAGCTATTTCACCTTCAGGTACTCGCATATGTGCAGCCTCATCTGAAACTGTATAGTTGATAGCTGCTCTAGTAGATCCTACATAATTGTAGAATTTAGCCATTTTACTAGACCACTCTAAGTCTTGAGCAATTGTAGAAGCTTCACCAAAGAAAGATGAACTTTGTGCATATCTAGTACCAGGTACTAAAAATCTTTTATCAAACCATCTATTTTTAGCATTTTGTCCTACAACTGTTACAGTATAGATATAAGTACTACCATCTTGTAAAATTTCATCTGTAGTTACAAATAATTGTAAATCTAAATAAGGAGATGGAGTAATAGTAACACTATTTGAAACTCCTCTTCTATTAAATCTTAGTCTAAAAGTTTGCTCATCTATACCAGGAGTTTCTGTATCAGATAAGTCTTCTACAATATAGAATTCATCTAATGCTAGATGAGTTTCCCATGTATAAACATTACCTTGTACATCAATTGGTGTACCCTCACCAGGTAATGTAAACAGAGACCCTTGTGTTTCCAAGAATCCTGAATTAATAAAATATTCTATAATACCTAAATTCGTAGGTGCTAATCCATGTTTTTTCTGTAATTCAGAAATATGAGCGTGGTCTGCATTCATCCCACTTTTATATTCAGAAGCACTTAGGAATATACCACCAGAAAGGCTTAAAGGTCTAATACTCATGATTTATTTGTTGTTTATAATATAATTGGTATTCTTTCTTTTGTTTCTGTTTTAGGAACTTGAATCATTCCTGTTTTAGTTGAACTACTTAATTTATGTTCTTTTATAAGTCTATTAGTTTCAGTTGATACTACTTTTTTCTTATAAAATTTATCAAATTCTTTTTCATCATGTAAAAAGATGAGAGCTTTCATTAGTTTTTTTAAGTCACCTTTAGGGCTATACTTGTGATGTAATATCATAGCTTCTGCTAAATTTAATTCAACCTCTCTTCCCTTAATTGGTATCTTATACTCATCTCCTACTAATGCTGCAAGTAAAAAACTACTTATTTCCCTAGAAAGAGGGATACCATCCAAATTACCTGTTTTTAAAATTTCAGTTGTTTTTTGAATTAATCCGTTTTTCCTAGAGTTTTCAAAGTCTAGTATTGCTTTTTGCTCATTAAGCTTTTTATTTGCAATACTTTCAGCTTTTTCATCTAACCTTGGTTTGACTAATGTAGCTTCTTTTGATAGCTTATTTAAAGATTTTAGATCTGATATTTTTTCCTCTATTGTATTTTGATCATAATTTAGATCTTTATAATAGATTTTTAATATTTTCTCAGCATCTTCTAAGTTTGAAGGATCTAAATTTTTTATATCAGATTCATAAATTAATCCCTTATAAAAATCTTTTAATTCTTCAGGTTCTGGATTAGATAAGCTAAATTCTACTCCTTTTCTTGTGACTGGATCTAAAGATTCTAATAAATCTTGAATTCCTTTTTCTTTTGCTTTTTCTTCGATAGTAGCTTGGAGTTCTATTGACTTTTTTAATGATGCTACTAAAATCTTTTCTTGTTCTTCTGATCCAAATTCTTCGTATTCTCCTAAAATTTCTGGAAGTTCTTCAGGAGAAACAGATAACATACCTTCTTGATACAATTTATTTATTTTTGCTATATATGGGTTTGTATCTTCTACTTCTTCTGTATCTTCCTCTTGATTAAGAGTTTCTTCTTCTAGGTCTTTAAAATCTTCTTGATTATCAGGGTCTTCTTTAGACAGTGTCTTGTTCTTTTCTTTATCTTCTTTAATTTCTTTCCCCTTTTCTTTAAAATTAACATCTATATCTTCTTCAAGATCAAAATCTTCGAGACTAGGTATGAATTCTGTTGACATAACTTGATTATTTATTATTTAGTTTGTAAAAATATTATGTTTATTTATTGTCTTAAACGATTAATATAAATAATTATTTTAATTATTTTTATTATTGTTAATATGGTTATTTTGTAGATTTACTTATTTTATCTACTTTTTTATTTTCTATAGCATTTCTCTTTGCTGTTTCAATTAACTCTGCTTCTCGTAATTTAATTTCTTTTAACTTAATACGTTCTTGCAAATCTAAATTATCTTGTTTAGATTTTTGGTCTTGTAGTACTCTTTGCATTTCTAAAGCATGACTTTTTTGATTAAGATCATATTGTTGGTATAAAGCTTCTTGTTCTAAGTTAGCAGATCTTAATTCAAGAATTTCTTTAGCTATTTGATCAGCAGTATCATTAGCATAACCAAGTGCTTTTACTTGAGCTTCTACTAAATCAGCTTGTCTATCTTTTTCTTTGTTCATATTCTCATTTTCCATCTGAAGCTTAATCTCTCTTTCTCTTGCTTCTATTTGTTGTTGTTGTAACTGCTGTTCATGCTGCCTTTCTGCTTCTTGTTTTTTATCTCTTTCTTTTACTAAATTTTTTAATCTAGTTAAAAGCTCAGGTGTGGACTTAGCAGACATCATTAACGATTTTTCTAAAGCATCAGAACCCATAGTGTTATCAGATACTACTATTTGTTTAATAGTTTCTAAAATAATAGAATCAGAAATATCTGATCTTGGGTATAAAGCTAAATCATAAAGTAAAGTATCTTCTACCCCTAAAGAAAATATAACTCTTTGTTGGTCATTGTTTAAATAATTTAATTCTCTAAACTCTCCTTTAGATGTAAGGTATAAAGCTGTTTCAAGCATTGTCTCCCTTACTAACCTCATTAAATCAATTACCCTAGTATATAAGAACTGTACTTGAGTTAATGTTTGATCTTGACTCATTGCTTGGCTTTTACCTGATTGATTAGGAGCTACTTCACCCATAAATGTAGGATTTAAACCTAATGTATCATAACACTCCATTTTGATAGTTCTCATCAATTGAAGCTTATTAGCTACATCTGTAGTTTTTTCCAAATCAATAACTTGTCCAAACCCTTGAGACATTTGAGGCTCTCCTGTATTAGATAATCCTCCATCAGTAGGTCCTAAACTCAGTTGTTTAGCTGTTAAAAAGAATTTAATTAAATTATTTTCTCCCCATGTACCATCAAAGGAATTTTGAGGAATAAGATTTTGATTTAATAATAAAAACTTCCCTATCTCTGTACTTATAATTTGCTTTGACCTGTTTCCTACATAATTATAAAATCTTTGCCAAGGATATGTAGTACTTACTATAGACCAGCCTCTTTGGTGTCCTCCATGTACTGGTATTTTTATACCATATCTAAGATATCTATGTTTAAACTGTATAGGTGCTTTATCTAAGTATAAATAAATAGGACTAAACTCTTGATCTTCTAACATAACAGGAGACATAAAAGTAAACTCTATTTTTTTCATTTTCCAGAGTTCATTAATATATTCATATTCTACATGCTCTCCTGATACTAAGTCTTTTTTTATTTTTTTATTATATTTGTAGACAGGTTTGTTTGTTACTTTAAAATAATCATCTACTATTTCTGTATATAATTCTCCATTTATTACTGTAGTTAATAATACAACTTTTTTAGGAATTAAAAGATACATATTAGTTACTCTATATAGTCTATGATGTGGGTTATCACCAATAGCATAAGTTGAGTTACTATTATTGTGTAAGGAATCATAAGTCAATTTATTTTGTAGACTTACTTTCATAGGGTCTCTATGGTCAAACATTTCTTGACCTGCTGGAATAAATCCTGTTTTATGGAAACCATGCCACTTTTCTACTTTTTTAACTTGCTCATCATTTAGTTTATATTTGTTTAGGATAGTAGGCATATCCTCATATAACTCCCAACCAAACATAGTATACTCTGAAGCATCTTTAGCACTCTTAGACTTTAAGAAAAAAGCATCTCTTGGGTCTATTACTTCTGGATAGTAGTAAGTCTCTCCATCAGTCTCTACGTGACAAAAAGGAGATTCTGTTATCATATTTTCCCTAAATAGCATTCTAGTAATATAATCCATATTATATTTACTGTCTTCTATGTTCATTATATGATTAGCCCAATTTTCAATTTCTAACTTAAAGTCTCCATTATATTTGTCTAGTTTATCTTTTATTGTTGATTGTTTTTCTTCTTCAGTTAATTGTTTTCCATGGAAAGAATCTTCTATTGATTTTATAAGTATAGATTTTACTTCATCTAATCTAGCTTCAAGTATCTCATTAGATGCTTCTGTATTTGAAGCATTTACTGTAAATTTAATAAATTTTTTATCTAATGTTCCCTCTAACCTATTTAAAATTGGAGGGACTATAGGGAAATTTTCTATTTTAATATCTTCTTCATCAAATTTAATTGTTGGGTCTAAATCTTGTAATTCTTCTACTTCTCTAGTGTCAACAAAGTCATCTAGTCTAATTATTCCTTCTGCTAAATCATGATATGATTGGTATTCATGTAGTCTAGCTTTTAATTGTCCTATTCCTATCCTATGATAGTAGTTGAATAACTCTTTAATTATTTTTTTATCATTACGATATTTTTCTTCTTCTGATAATAATAAAGAAATGTTGTTTTTCCAAAAATCAGAAAGATTTAATCGTCCAGTTGTTTGCTTTGTCATAACCTAAAAAATGATGGGTTTTTTATTTTAAGAGGTGCTGTAGGTCTTTTATGTTCGTTAGTATAAATTTTTTGAGTTACTTGACTAGCTTTATAACATTCAGCAGTCATCATAGCCAATCCAGCCGCTGTTAAACGGTCAAATTTGTTTTGACTTTCAGATCCTACTTTAAAGTTTAACATTTCTTTAAGTAACATCTTATCTTTAATACGTTCTACTCCATAGATTTGTTGTTTTCTACCATCTGGTAAATCTAAAACTCCTATTATTTCTTGACAATATGTTATTAATTTTTCATACATAAACTCTCTTACTCTTGATCCTGTAGACCCTCCTGTATTCATTCTAACTCCATATTCATCCCCAATTTTAGAATTAGGTACTAGTTCTCTTAAAATTGGAATTTGTGATCTTCTAAACATATATTTAGCTTTACCCTCGTTTCTCATCCAATCTATAAAAGAAGATTCATCTGATTCTATAATAGCATGTGCATTGTAAAATTCAATTAATTTTAATACCATTTTAAAAGTATCATTGTCATCATAAAACCTACCTGTAAAATTAGCTACAAATTTACCACCTTTTAATATTCCATTTTCTGTGTAAAAATTTTGATATATGTAACAAGACATAAGAGAAGAACCATAACCACTTGTTAAGTTTTTTACAGGGTCAATACCTGCAAAATAAATATAAGGTTTAGGATCAGGAATAGGATACTCATGAATCACTATGTTAGATTCTCTTTTAGTTGCTGGTCTTAAAGGGAAATCTTCACATACATATAAAGGAGTTTCTCTATAAATAAGTTTTTTATGGTCTTTAGTAGACTTTGAATCTAAAGATACATCAGGATTATACTCTAGTTCTATGGTTTTATTTTTATAATTCTCATCTAACCAATTATAATGAGGATTAATAATATGAACAGGGAATATGTTAGTTTCTCTGATAGAGTAAAGTTCATCTAATGATATTGGGTTTTGAGAACAATACTTAGTGTAACTGACAGG
>CAZXBE010000012.1:0-23453 GCA_964638565.1 uncultured Chitinophagaceae bacterium | reverse complement strand
AAGGTAGTATTAGAGAAAGGTGCTCGAAATGTAGAAATTCTAAAACAACCACAATATGCACCTGTAGCGGTTGAAAAACAAGTGGCTATGATTTATTTAGGCACACAAGGTTTGTTGCGTGAAGTAGCTATATCAAAAGTAAAAGAATTTGAGGCCCATTTTTTATTAGAGATGGAAAATAAATTGCCTCAGGTGTTGACCGAATTTAAAAAAGGAAATTTACCAGAAGAGGGTATTCAAAAAATGACAGAGTTGGTTAAGGGGTTGATAACGCAGTATAAATAATCATTTGCTTACATCCAGTATTAGCCATATCTTCATTACATTATTTAACTAAAACTAAATTTTATGAAATCAATTGGTTCCACATTAGTTATGTTAGGTGTTTTAGCTATTGTTCTTGACCTTTTTAATTATGTACCTAGAGTTTTATTTTGGATATATCAATGGGGAGAACCAACCGCATGGGGTATTAAAATTGGAATTATAGTGCTAGGTGTTGTACTTTATTTAATTGGAAATAAAAAAAGTACAACAAGCAATAATCCATAAAAACCAGCAGCTTTGTTTATTATATTAAGAAGAATGCCTTTCAACTGATACAGAGAGGTATTTATTTTATTCAATGGTGTTTATATCAATTTTTTATAAAAAATATTACTATGTTGAAGTGTATTAAAACAGGATTTATTTTTTTTGCTCTCATGACTTTTCTTACAGCATGTGGACAACTTAAGTATAAGAAAACTGCATCGGGGGTGGCCTATAAAATTTTTGAAGAGGGTAGAGGACCTAGTATAAAAATTGGACAGTTTGTAAAATTTGATCTTAAAGTAGTAAAAGGAGATTCTGTACTTACTTCATCTTATGGTAAATTGGCTAATTATATTCCCATAGATTCTTTTACCATAAAAGGTAATCAACATAGTTTTGTAGAAGTATTCCATTTAATGAAAGTGGGTGACAGTGCAGTTTGCATAATGTTTGTAGATAGTTTGCGAAAAAGAGCAGGAGGCATGTTGCCTCCAAGTTTTAAAAAGGGAGAAGAAATCAAGGCCTACGTTCATATTTTAAGTGCTTTCAATAGCCAAGATGAAGTAAAGGCTGATTATGATAAGGAAATGGAAAAACAAAAACAAAAGGAATTGGCTACTATTGATAAGTATTTGAAAGAAAAAAAGATCAATGCTCAAAAAACAACATCGGGTGTATTTGTAGAAATACAACAGCCCGGAACAGGGATACAAGCAGATAGCGGTAAAAGTGTAACGGTTATGTATAAAGGGCAATTATTTAATGGAAAGGTATTTGATACAAATATGGATAGTGCATTTAAACACACAGAGCCCTTTACATTTACCATGGGTAGAGGTGAGGTAATAAAAGGTTGGGATGAAGGTATTAAGTTATTTAAAAAGGGTGGAAAAGGCAGACTTTTTATTCCATCGACATTGGCATATGGACCAAGAAAAGCTGGTGCTGATATTGAGCCGTATTCAAATTTAATATTTGATGTGGATGTAAAAGATGTAAAAGATGTACCTGCCCAATCAAAATATCCAGTAATAAAATAACCTATTTTATACTGTAAAGTAGAAAGCCTGCCTTTTAATGGAGAGCAGGTTTTTTTGTGAGAATTGCTTAGCAATTAATTTCTTTTAGATAAATATTCTACATCATCTTCTAATAGCAAAATTTCATCAGCAACAATTTCAGTAATATATCTTTTTATACCCGTTTTATCTATATACTGCCTAGTTGTTAATTTCCCTTCCAAAGCAATTTCGCTACCTTTTGTAAGGTATTTTTCTATAACAGAAGCAGTTTTTCCCCAAGCTATTACTTGATGCCAATTCGTTTCCGTAATTTTTTTTCCTTCTGTATTCCGGTAGGATTCATTTGTAGCAATACTTATACGTGCAAGTTTTTTACCTTCTTCCATTATTTTAATTTCCGGATTAGATCCCAAATTGCCGATTAATTGAACTTTATTTTTGAGAGAACTCATAAAAAATAATAATAATGTACAAATTTGTATTTTTTTTATTACTTTCCAATTACCAAAACAATACTAACCGATTATGATATAGTAATCGTTTAGACTTTTTCATAAACCAAAAACAAACAGTATCAAATGAAACCTAAAACTTGTTTACATTGTCGTAAAATTTTTCGTGGCAGAAGTGATAAAAAATTCTGCAGTTCTCTTTGCCGTTCGGCGTTTAACAATGCTCATAGAACACAACAAAGCGATAGCATTGTCCGAATTAATGGCATACTAAGAAAAAACAGGAATTTGCTTCAAAGCTTGTATTTGAAAGGACCCAAACTAATAACTCGCAAATTGTTAGAAGAAAAAGGGTTTCAAATGAATTATCATACACATCAAAATGTTGATAATCATAAGCTAGTGCAAATTTTTTGTTATGATTATGGCATAGAGAAAAAAGGCCATTTGTTTAAAATTATAGAGGATAATGCTTCTTTTGCAAGTGTTCTTGCGCAAGAGCAAGCTAGTGCTAGTGTTTTTGCATAAAGATTTTTTGAGAAATCTTAAAAAAGACATAGCTTTGCCTAAATTTTTTAACAAAAAATACTAAATTAAAGATGAAAAAATTATTGACTATTGCTGCTGTTGCTGGTATAATGGTAGCTTGTAAAAATGGTGAAAAGAAAACTGAAACTACTGATTCTGCAGCTACTACTGCTCCTGTAGCCCCAACAACTACTCCTAGCACAACAGAAGTAGCTCCAACTACAGAACCTGCTCAAACCAATAACCAAATGGACTCTGCAGCAGCAGTTGCTCCTACTCAGCCTGCTGATGTGAAAGCGGAACAACCAGCAACAGATAAAAAATCTGAAGAAGCAACTAAAAAGTAGTATATAGTATTTGTACTCTTAAGCAATAGGGTCTTCGTTAATGAAGACCCTACTTTATTACACTAAACCAGTGTCTATTGTAGCCTTAACACTGCCATATTTCAGGAGTAATTGCTTCGCTTCTTCGTAGTTGGTTAGATGCAATCCTTCCATAACCATTTTAGTTCCTCTATCTATAAGCTTATCATTGGTTAGTTGTAGATGGACCATTTTATTATCTTCTATACGCCCTATTTTAATCATAACAGTGGTTGAAATCATATTAAGAATAAGCTTTTGTGCCGTTCCACTTTTCATCCTGGTGCTACCTGTTATAAACTCAGGACCTACTACTACGGCTATTGGGTAATCGACTAAATCTATAATAGGGACTTGACAATTGCAGGTAATACAGCCTGTTATTATATTATTTTTCTTACATTCACTTAGGGCACTTAATACATATGGTGTGGTTCCACTTGCTGTAAGCCCTATAACTATATCCTTTTCTGTTATATTATATGTTTTTAGATCTTGCCAACCTTTTTCCAGATCATCTTCTGCATGTTCTACTGCTTTTTGTAAAGCCGCCATACCACCAGCAATAATACCTATTACTAAATCTTTAGGAACTCCAAATGTTGGCGGACATTCACTTGCATCTAAAACGCCCAATCTACCGCTAGTGCCAGCTCCAATATAGAATAAACGGCCGCCCGCTAACATTTGATCTACTATTTTAGTAATAAGTTTTTCTATTGAATGAATATTATTTTGAATGGCTTTTGTCACAGTATGATCTTCATGGTTGATATGATTCAATATTTCCATAACATTCATTTTTTCAATGTGGCGGTAAGGAGATTGTTGTTCTGTTGTTTTTTCAGACATATTTTAAAAATGATTTACTTTGATTCTAATTATTGTTAAAAATACTACTCTATGCTTACATCTTCCACATTAATTTTTTTGAAGACATTAAATAGTAACAATAATAAAGAGTGGTTCAATGCTAACCGACAGCAATATGAAATTGCAAAAGAGGATATGAATGCACTTGTGTCTAAAATACTATTATCATTTTCACCGATTGATAAGGATATAAAATTATTATCAGTAAAAGATTGTCTCTTCCGTATTAACAGAGATATGCGTTTTTCAAAAGATAAATCACCATACAAAACTAATTTGGGTGCTTTTTTTGTTAGAGGAGGCAAAAAATCAAATTTTGCAGGATATTACTTGCATATTGAGCCTGATAAAAGTTTTGTGGGTGGCGGGTTGTATATGCCTATGGCCGATGTATTAAAAAAAGTGCGACAAGAAATTGATTATAATGTGAATGAATTTAAAAATATAGTGGAAGGAAAAAAGTTTAAAAGTTTTTATACTCAAGGATTAGAAATGGAAAAATTTAGTTTAGCCAATGCTCCAAAGGGATATGAAAAGGGTCAACCCGGAATTGAGTATCTCAAATTAAAAAGTTTTGTAGCAACAAAATCTTTAACGGATGAAGATCTTACATCATCAACGGTATTGAAAAAAATTACCAAAGCATTCGAAGCATTAATGCCTATGGTGCAATTTTTTAATAGAGCAATAGCGGAATAACATGTATGAGTTTCTAATTAGATAAAAACTTTTTTTTAAGAAGTGTCTCTGCAATTTGTATAGCATTTGTTGCTGCCCCTTTGCGTAAATTATCGGATACGATCCAAAGGTTTAAAGAATTATGTTGTGACTCATCTCTACGCATTCGACCAACAAATACATCATCTTTTCCCTCAGCATGTAAAGGCATAGGATATTGTAGTTTAGATAAATCATCTACAATGCTTATTCCTATTGATTTTGACAAGATGGATTTTATATTTTCAAGTGTAAAATCATTTTTAAATTGAATATTTACACTTTCACTATGCCCACCCATTACGGGAACACGTACACAAGTAGCTGTAACTTGTATACGATTATCTTGCATAATTTTTTTTGTTTCGTTGACCATTTTCATTTCTTCCTTTGTGTACCCATTTTCCATGAATACATCAATTTGTGGAATAAGATTTAAGTCAATAGGATAATGATAGGCCATATCACCTTGTATACCATTACGCTCATTCATTAATTGTTGTACTGCTTTTACACCAGTGCCCGTTACAGATTGGTATGTAGATACTACTATACGTTTAATTTGATACTGAAGGTGTAATGGATATAATGCTAACATCATTTGAATGGTAGAACAGTTGGGGTTAGCTATAATTTTATCATGAATGGTTAAAACATCTCCATTTACTTCAGGAACTATCAATTTTTTAGTGGCGTCCATACGCCAAACAGATGAATTATCTATAACTGTAATACCTGCGTTTGCAAATGAAGGTGCCCATGTTAATGAAGTACTACCCCCAGCAGAAAACAATGCTAACGAAGGTTGTTTAGCTATAGCATCTTGAGCAGATACGATAGTATGTTCAGATCCTTTAAATATTATTTTTTTACCTATCGATTTCTCTGATGCTACGGGGATTATTGTTGTAACAGGAAAATTTCTTTCTTCTAATACTTGTAGCATTTTTGTGCCTACTAATCCTGTAGCTCCTACAACAGCAACTTTCATATTATTCTTAATTTATAAATCGTAATAAATATTTCTAAATGAACTTCTAAGTCCGAATGTAAACCAAATAAGATTAGATTTTTGAATGTTATTAGATTCTCTTCTATATGTGATGCCTGCTTCTAATCTTAAATTGTATAATGGATTAAGGATATAAGACAATTTTATGTCGCCTATATATAAATTTGTTTTTATGCCCTGACCTATTTTATTACCATATTCTTTAACATGGGTATAGTAAGATAAAAAAATGTCTTTACCATAGTTCATTCTTGTCGGATCTAAACCATATTGTGCAAACATTATTTCTCCTCTGATATACCAGCGCTTGTATTGGTAAGTGGGAATAATTAAAAACTCTCTAAAATTTGCTCCAAGTGGATGCGCTAACGGTTCATTATAATGCCCATAATTCAACAAACTTGTTCTACTGGAATAAGTATATGGTCGAGCAGTATTAAACTCTGCTTGTATATCCAATTTAGGAATATTAAATATGTCAAATGTTCTAATTCCCAATTGTATGGCATATTTATTGGCCCACCACTTTTGATTGCTTAACATTTCTTTTGCTTTGAATTCATCTATCAACAACTGGCCATATGTAGTGAATTTAGGAAATAGTTTATACTTTAAATTAAATCCTAACAAAGCATTATCTGGTGACCCGTTGGCAAATTCCACAGGCCTTAGCAAAAGAATGGGGTTTAAATAACTCCAATCAAAACCACGTTTGTTGGTGGAATCGGCGTCTTGCCATATAATACTTTCAAACAATCCAATACTTAATTTTTTATTTACATTCCAATCCAAATAATGGAATACCCCCCATTTCTTTTTATAAACGTTGTCGTTAGATAAAGAAGAGCTTTTTAGATCTATAAATTGTGAGCATGTAGAGGTGTACTGCACTTTGCCCAAGGTGCCTGTTATTTTAAAGTATGGGTAGTTAAAGGCTACGTCGGATAAGATGCAGGATCGATACCCATCGCCAATAAAATTTTTACCATATCCAATTGATGCACTCACGTATTTGTTGGGGACATAATGTAGTATTGCTGTAGAGCTTGCATAATCAAACGCTCTTGCACTTAGTGCTGTAACTCTCCCTTGTCCTGGAACAATAGCGTTTGAATTGGTGAAGTTACTTAAGTAAGTAGGAAATTTACCCTGATTTTCATACACGGCGGTGTATATATAAAAATGTTTAGATACATTGCCTTCAAATTGAAAGCCTCTGGTATTTAACCAAGTTGTCTTTTTAGAACTTTCATAACCTAACTGGCCCTCAGGCAAAAAATCTAAAAAGGCATTATAATTCTTATCACGATACATAACAAGATGCTCATTAAATAATTTTCGATATACCCAAGAGCGGTTTTTTTCTTTTATAATAATAGTATCATTTTCATCTAAGTATATAATAGGTTTTGATGCTGTATGTACATCATTATCTTTTAAATATAATTCTCTCTCATTAAGATAATTGTATTGTTTCATGGTTGGTAATTGAGCACTGCTTATCTTATAAAATACACACAGCGCTACTAACAATAGGCATTTAGAATACATAAACATAGTTTTTACAAAGGAACAAGAATTTTAAATACTATAACTTTACTTTTTTTATAACATACTTCACACACTATGATTCAATATGAACAATTTACATTGTCTAACGGTTTACAGGTAATAGTACACGAAGATTGCTCTACACCTATGGCGGTTATGAATGTTATGTATAATGTAGGCGCAAAGGATGAAAATCCTGATAAAACGGGGTTTGCACATCTGTTTGAACATTTAATGTTTGGCGGAAGCTTACACATACCTACTTATGATGAGCCATTACAATTAGCAGGTGGAGAAAACAATGCGTATACCACAAACGATTTAACCAATTATTATATACAATTACCAGCTCAAAATATTGAAACAGCTTTTTGGTTGGAGAGCGATAGAATGTTAAGCTTAGCTTTTAATGAAAAAAGTTTAGAAATTCAGCGCAAAGTAGTGTGTGAAGAATTTAAAGAGCACTATATTAATAAACCTTATGGTGATGTATGGAAACATATACGAGAATTGGCATATACCAAACATCCATATAATTGGATGACTATAGGCAAAGAATTGAGTCATATAGAAAATGCTACATTAAATGATGTAAAAGCATTTTTTTTTCAATATTATCGACCCATTAATGCTATATTAGTTGTAGCGGGAAATGTAACAATAGATCAAGTAAAAGGCTTGTCTGAAAAATGGTTTGCTCCTATACCTGCAGGAAATAAATATATAAGGCAATTGCCTGCTGAGCCAAAACAAATGATTGCGAGAAAAAAAGAAGTGAAAGCCAATGTGCCATTAGATGCGCTTTATAAATGTTGGCCTATTTGTGGCCGTTTAGATAATCTATATTATTCTACAGATCTTATTACAGACATTCTTGGCGGAGGGTCTTCCTCACGATTGTATCAAAGCTTAGTAAAAGAAAAAAAACTATTTAGTAATATCCATTGCTATCATCTTGGATCTATTGATCCTGGATTGCTAACAATTGAAGGAAAGTTAGTCAAAGGTGTTTCATTAGAAGAGGCTGATAAATCTGTTACAAAAGAAATTGAACAGTTTTTGGTTGAAGGAGTTGCCGAAAGAGAATTGAAAAAAGTAAAAAATAAAACAGAAAGCAGCATAACTTTTGAAGACATGAGCCTACTAAGTCGAGCAAATAGTTTAGCCTTTTATACATTATTAGGCAACACATCGCTTATCAATGTAGAACTTAATCGCTACCAAGAAGTAACAATAAAAAATATAAATGATACGGTTGCAGCTATTTTTGATGCCGACCATAGCAATACGCTTTATTACCGTTCAGTAGTATAAATTTATGCACATGGTATAAATTATAGCGAACAATCAACTAATCAATAATGTTATGTTAAACAGAACCATTCCACCTCTAATAAAACAGGCCTCAAGTTTTGAATTAATATTACCTCCATTACATCGTGTAGTATTATCTAATGGTGTAGAAATTTGTTTATTAAGCGCAGGAACACAAGATGTAGTACAGATAGAGTGGGTGTTTTATGCTGGAAATGCCTACGAAACAAATAATTTAGTAGCTGTTGCAACCAATTATCTTATAAAAAATGGAACGGCGAAACATACAGCATATGAGATTAATGAGTTCTTTGATTTTTATGGAGCTTTTTTGCAACGAGATTGCTATAATGAAACAGCAACCGTTACTCTAAATTGCCTTAATAAGCATGCAGAAATACTTATTCCAAAAGTATTTGAAATATTAAACGAATCTATTTTTTTTGAAGATGAACTAGGTATATACAAACAAAATATGCAACAGCATTTGGCCGTTAGTTTAAAAAAATGTGATTTTGTTGCAAATCGTTTAATAGATACGTATGTTTATGGAGAAAGAAATCCATACGGAAAATATAGTACAATAAAGGATTATCAACAGTTACAACGAGAGTGGCTCATCGATTTTCATAGGCAGCACTATCTTAACGGACGTTGTACAATATTTGTATCAGGAAAATTACCTAATGGAATAGAAAAAGTAATAGAAAAATATTTTGGACAATGGCCACAATCAAAAACGAGAGAAACATATCCAACAATAACAAATATTCAAGCTGCACAACAAAAAAAATACCGTATTGTAAATGATGAACAAGGTGTTCAAGGTGCTATTCGAATAGCCACGCATTTCCCCAATCGCCACCATCCTGATTTTGCTAAAGTAATGGTGTTAAATACCCTATTTGGTGGATTTTTTGGTTCTCGTTTAATGAACAATATTCGAGAAGATAAGGGATATACCTATGGCATTCATAGCTATATTCAAAACCATATAGCTCATACAGCTTGGGTTATTGCTACAGAAGCTGGGCGTGAAGTTTGCGAGGCCACCATAAAAGAAGTATATCATGAAATGAATATATTATGTACTGAGTTCGTAGATGAAGAAGAGCTAACGGTAGTACGTAATTTTATGATTGGTAGTATACTGGGTGATTTAGATGGGCCCTTTCAAATTATGAGTCGTTGGAAAAATATTATTTTAAATGGATTAACCGAAGAATATTTTTATCGATCTATAGATGTCATTAAAACCATCACTGCTACTGAATTACAAGTGTTAGCCCAAAAATATTTTGAAAAAGAAAAATGGTATGAGTTAGTGGTAGTATGATGCATATTCTCTAGCATTGGAAACTAGGACTTTAGTCCTTTGGTATATACTTTTCAATGGTTCTAATCGGCTGCTTGATTGTGTTTGTAAAATCATCCCAAATATTTTTTATAATATCTGCAGCAGACTGAACATCTTTTAACAAAGCGCTTACCTGTCCTATTTCTAATTCGCCATCTTCCAAATCGCCTTCAAACATACCTTTTTTAGCACGGGCTTTACCTAATATGCTTTTTAACTCCTCATCGCATGCACATTTATTTTCTGCTTTTTGTATCTCATTAAAAAACTTATTTCTCATCAATCTCACTGGAGTAAGCCTTTTCATGGTTAATAATGTATCCCCTTCATGGGCCTGTACCACAGCTTGTTTAAAATTATCATGCACTGAAGCTTCTGTACTTACTACAAACCTACTGCCTATTTGTACGCCTTCAGCTCCTAATACCATTGCCGCAAGCATACTACGTCCGGTTGCAATACCACCTGCCGCTATAACGGGTAGCGACACAGCTTCAATAACAGATGGAATTAAGCAAAGGGTGGTTGTTTCTTCACGTCCATTATGACCACCTGCTTCGAAGCCTTCTGCTACCACTGCATCACAACCAGCTTGCTCTGCTTTTTTAGCAAACTTACTGCTGCTTACTACATGTACTACGGCAATATTTTTTTCTTTTAATATAGAAGTCCATGTTGCAGGATTTCCTGCTGAAGTAAACACAATGGGTACTTTCTCTGATATAATAATATCAATATGTTTATCAATATCAGGATAAAGTAAAGGAATGTTTACACCGAATGGATATTGAGTAGCTTGTTTACACTTTACAATATGTTCACGCAAAACATCTGGATACATACTTCCGCTTCCAATAAGGCCAAGCCCCCCTGCATTACTTACTGCACTGGCCAAACGCCACCCACTTGTCCATATCATACCAGCTTGTATAATAGGATACCGAATATTAAAAAGTTGATTGATCCTTGTATGCATATATTAACTAAAGTCAAGTTCAGTATTATCCCCAATATTTAAGCTTCTGCTTAACCCTTTTACACTAGCGTCGCTACCAATAAGAGAATTATCCAATACTACTTCGTGCAGATGTGTATATGATCCTATAATAGAATCGCGAATGATAGAGTGTTTTATAGTAGTATTGCTTCCTACAGCTACGTGGGGGCCTATGATAGAATTTTCTATTGTACATCCAGCTGCTATACTAACAGGAGGAATAATAATGGTATTTTCATAACCATGTTGTTGGGGTGCATTACCTCCAATCTTCTTTAATAGTGTGGCATTAGATTCCAATAAGGTTTCTTTTTTTCCGCAATCAAACCAGTTTTTTACTTTAAAGGCTTTGAATCTTGCGCCTTGCCGAATCATGCATTCTAATGCGTCCGTTAGGTTATATTCCCCATGACTTTTAATTTCTTCAGAAAGTAATTTTTGCAAACATGTAAAAAGAAAATCCGTTTCACAAATTTTATACAATCCTACAAGAGCCATATTGCTTTTTAAGATTTGTGGTTTTTCTACAACATGCTCTATAAATCCTTCTTCATTAACCTCTGCCACACCAAAATTACGAGGATCATCAACCTTTTTTACCCCTAACATCGAATACGGGCTTTGGATAACAGTTTCTACATCATATTCGCAAATAGTATCGCCCAATACTACAAATACTTGATCATTGTTGACAAGTTCTTGTGTTAAGCGAATAGCATGACCAGTTCCTTCTCGTTTATTCTGGTATACAAAATGCACCTTTAATTGAGGATATGTTTGATGCACGTATTCTTGTATTTTTTCTCCTAAGTATCCAACAATAAAAATAAATTCTTTTATACCAGCCTCGTATAGCTGATCAACTATAAAACTCAAGATAGTTTTACCAGCTATTGGAATAAGTGCTTTAGGCTGTGTATAGGTATGTGGCCTTAACTTAGTGCCTGCACCAGCTACAGGTATAATTGCTTTCATTTATTATGCTGTGTTAAGAATATCAACAGAAGTGGTATTTTTTATTCTTAGGTTCAAAAGTAATTTTTTTATAGCTATAGCTGAAACAGAAAAATAGATACTTAGGTATGGTTAAAAAATATCTCATACAAAAAGAACAAAGGTTCTTTTAGTTCGTAATTTTCATGCAGGCAAGCTGCTCATTGTCGTATAAAACTTTAATTTTGAAGTTGTGATATTGAGCGATTTTTTGTGCGGCTATCCATTGCCAATCAGTATCACTTACCTCCACATATTTGTTTGTGCGTGTTAAAAATTCAAGATTATTAATTTTAGAAAAAAACAGTTCTATTTTCTGAGATGTATAAGTAATAAAAATATACCAGCGACTTATTGGATCTTGTAGATGTAATTGACGAATTAAGAAATAAAAAAGTTTTGTTAAAGATGGGCTATTTGCAGGCATAATTAGTTGAGAAGCTTCAATATCATCAGACAAGCAAATATCTATACGAAAATTAGAATCAATATTATGTATTTCCCCTATTGCTTCATCAATACAATCGTCTATCCGCGTTGCTTTACAAACATCCCCATTTGATGGATAATTAGATAAAACCTGAAACATTTCTAATGTGGCTACCACCTTCCATAATTCAATATTAATAGCATATAACAAACTTGAATGAGCACCCTCAATTTTTGGATTATTGATCTCTGTTAATAATACCAAATTAGCTAACGGATTTTTTATATCATGAAAAGCTTTTTTAAAAAGATCGGGAGACTTGTCGATATGAGATAGCATATAACCTTATATTGGTTTTAAATAATACCCAAACCCGGACTTTGTCCAAAGGTATCTTTTAGGATAATCTTTATCAATTTTATTACGCAAAAAATTAACATATACTTCAATCGTATTAGTTCCTGTATCGAAATGAATACCCCAAACTTTTTCTGCAATTTCTTTTTTAGAAAATACCCTTCCTGGCTCTTGTGCTAATAGAGATAATAAAGCAAACTCACGAGCTGTTAAATTGATGGAGTTACCTGCTCTTACAACCGTTTTTTGAACGGTGTCAATAGTTAGGTCTCCTATCTGAACAATATTGCTCTTACGAGCAGGAACGTCAAAATCAGAGCGACGAAGAAATACTCTTACACGAGCTAATAATTCTCCAAGATGAAAGGGCTTAATAAGATAGTCATCCGCACCAAGAGTAAAAGCATCTAACTTATCTTGTATATCATTTAGGGCAGTAATCATAATAATGGGTACACTACGATTAATTTTTCTAAATTCTTCACAAAGCACCAACCCATTTTTGAATGGAATGTTGATATCCAAAATAACCAATCCATACTTCTTCTGCTGAAACATTCGTTCCGCAACCATACCATCATAGGCCAAATCAGCTTTATACCCCTGCTCATTTAGTTTACCCAATAACGTAGATCCTAGTTTTGGGTCGTCTTCAATAAGCAATATTTGTGTTATATTTTCCATAGTTTTTCGAGCAATTATTATGTTTGACAGCTTTATATGGTTAGTATAATTAATAAACTACTATCTATAAAGGTATAAGCCCTGCTTCAGTTAATCAATCTCAAATCTTATACCAAAAATAAAGATAACCTAAAGTTTTATAAGTGAACAATTTTATAAATTTCACCACAAGAATAATATATTTTTAGACTATTCCGCATATTCCTTCTCAGAAATTTATAGCTACCCTCTAACTATATAACATTCATATAACTCCAACAGTTATATACTTTATAGCACTAACTTGCTACTCTTAATTAAGGGTTTAACCTTAAACAATATCACTTTATCATGGTAATACTACAACTATTTAATGGATAAAAACGATACAAAAATGAAAAAAATAACACTTCAACAAGCACAAAATCAGGTTCATAAATGGATAAAAACGTATGGAGTTCGATATTTTATATGAACTAACAAACTTAGGTATTTTAATGGAAGAAGTAGGCGAATTATCCAAACTAATGGTTCGCATATATGGGGAACAGTCATTCAAGAAAAAGGATAATAAAAATACCCTATCCGATGAAATGGCAGATATTCTTTGGGTACTGTTGTGCCTTGCAAATCAAACAGGAGTAAACCTTACAGAAGCATTACAAAAAAACTTTTTAAAGAAAACAAAGAGAGATGCTAAAAGACATATCAATAATAAAAAATTAAGTTAGCTATACCAATACTACAAGTATTTATAAACCATATTTTTGCAGCTATATGAATACTCAAAGTAATAATTTTCAGGTTATAATATCGCATGCCAAAGAATATGGGTTCATTTTCTCGAGTAGTGAAATTTATGATGGATTAAGTGCCGTATACGATTATGGCTCTTGGGGTAGCGAACTCAAAAAAAATATTAAAGAGTATTGGTGGAAAAGCATGGTGTATTTAAATGAAAACATTGTAGGTATTGATTCTGCTATATTTATGCATCCCACTATTTGGAAAGCCAGTGGACATGTCGATAATTTTAGTGACCCAATGATTGATAACAGAGATAGCAAAAAACGCTATCGTGTGGACCACTTAATAGAAGCATATGCTGATATACTAATAGCTAAAAATGAATCCAAACAAGCAGAAAACATATTAGCAGAAATGGACGCCATGCTTGCTACCGAAAATTTTACTGGCATCAAGCAATTAATAGAAAAACATAAAATTACTTGTAGCGTAAGCGGTACAAGCAATTGGACAGACGTTCGACAATTTAATTTAATGTTCTCCACCCAATTAGGCAGCATAGAAGGAGAATCCAACGAAATATACTTACGTCCCGAAACCGCACAAGGCATTTTTGTAAACTTCTTAAATGTGCAAAAAACTGCTCGCATGAAAATACCTTTTGGTATTGCACAAGTAGGAAAAGCCTTTCGCAATGAAATCGTAGCTCGACAATTTATTTTTAGAATGCGAGAATTTGAACAAATGGAAATGCAATTTTTTTGTCGACCAGGTACAGAACTCGAATGGTATGAACACTGGAAAAAAGAACGCATGAACTGGCACTTAAGCCTAGGTATACCAACAGAAAAATATCGTTTTCATGACCATGCTAAACTAGCTCATTATGCAAATGCTGCAGTAGATATTGAATTTGATTTTCCATTCGGATTTAAAGAAGTAGAAGGCATACATTCTCGTACAGACTACGACTTAAGTCGCCATCAAGAATTTAGTGGTAAAAAACTACAATATTTCGACAATGAAATCAATAAAAATTATGTTCCCTATGTGGTAGAAACATCCATAGGATTAGATCGTATGGTTTTATTAGTATTGAGCTATGCATACACAGAAGAGAAAATGACGAAAGAAGATGGAAGTATTGACGAACGAATAGTATTAAAAATTTCTCCTAAAATAGCACCTATTAAATTAGCTATTCTTCCTTTAGTAAAAAAAGATGGATTACCTGAAATAGCAAGAGCATTAATGAATGAATGCAGAGGTGATTTTTATTGTTTTTATGAAGAAAAAGATACGATAGGTAAACGCTATCGCCGTATGGATGCTCTAGGAACCCCATTTTGTGTTACTATCGACCATCAAACAAAGGAAGATCAAACCGTAACTATACGGTATAGAGATTCGATGAAACAAGAACGCGTCTCTATAAAAGGAGTAAAAAATATTATATTGAAAGCTATTAAAGAAAATTATTTTCTTATTGATTGATTTTTAGAAACTTTGGAAACGATTTAAGTTTTTAAAGTTTCCATCTTTAGTTTAGTCTATTTAATATCCCAATATCTTCAACATACTTTGAGCACTTTGCTCTTTAGCATAGAGCCAATCTATTAATTTTCCATTTTTATCGTGTTCTACAATTACATGTTTAGGAGAAGGGATAAGGCAATGCTTAATGCCTCCATATCCACTTATTTGATCCTGATACGCACCAGTATGAAAAAAGCCCACATATAGTGGTTCTTTGCTGTCCGTTAATTTGGGTAAGAAAACTTCATTAATATGTTCTTCAGAATCGTAGTAATCATGACTATCACAAGTCATTCCACCTAATACCACTCGTTGATATTCATTGTCCCATTTATTTATGGGTAATAATAAAAATCTTTCACCTATACCCCAAGTATCTGGTAACGTAGTAATAAAAGAAGAATCAATCATATACCATGTTTCTCGATCGTTTTGCGTTTTTTGTCCTATTACACTATAAATGTGCGCCATGCTTTCTCCTACTGTATAACTTCCAAATTCTGTAAAAATATGCGGTACAGGTACTTTAGCTTTTTTGCAAGTACTCTTTATATTTCTTACAATTTCATTAATCATGAATTGATAGTCATATTCAAAACCTAAAGAATGTTTAATAGGAAATCCTCCTCCAATATTGATAGAATCTAGTTCAGGACAAATCTTTTTTAATTGGCAATAAAGATTAATAATTTTACTTAATTCACTCCAATAATAGATATCATCTTTAATGCCTTTATTTAAAAAAATATGTAACATTTTAAGTTGAAATTTATCTTCATATCCTTCTATTTCATCCACATAAAATTCCAATATATCCTTTGCCCTAATACCCAACCGAGAAGTATAAAAAGGAAAGCTTGGTTCTTCTTCCGCAGCTACTCTAATGCCCAGTTTAAAAGGAGTTTTTACTGTTTTTTTATAGGCTTTTAATTCTTCTTTATTATCTAATACAGGTATTACATTTTTAAATCCATTATTTAATAAACGCGCTATACGAGAAGTATATGATTTTTGTTTAAACCCGTTACAAATAATAAAAATGTCTTTTGTAATTAACTTTTTATCGTATAGTTTATTGATAATTTCAATATCATAAGCATAAGATGTTTCTAAATGAATATTATGCTTAAGCGCTTCTTGAATAACAAAAGAAAAATGAGAACTCTTGGTGCAATAGCAATAATTGTATTGTCCTTCATATTTATGTTTTTTAAATGCCTGTTTAAACATTTGTTTTGCCTTGTTGATTTGCATACCTATTTTAGGCAAATACGTTAATTTTAATGGTGTTCCATACTTATCTATTAAGGCTTTTATATCTACTCCATTGTAGCGTAAGTAACTATCTTGTACATTAAAGTCTTCTTGTGGAAAATGGAATGTTTGTTGTACTAACCCTGTGTAGGTATTATTCATTATAAATGTCTGATTTAAATAAGTTTACAGATACAACACAAAAGTAATTGATTACGGATTTTTATGAGATAAAAAAAGCCAGTCACATAAAAAATGCAACTGGCTTAACAAGTTATGAATACCTTTCAATTTATTTAACTGAAGAAACTAGTGCTTTAAATGCCTGTGGTTCATTCATGGCCAAATCAGCTAAAATTTTTCTATCTATACTAATATTTTTTTCACTTAGTTTATGAATAAACTGTGCGTATGTTAAGCCTTCTTCTCGAACAGCAGCATTAATACGTACAATCCATAAGCGTCTATATTCGCGCTTTTTTAATTTACGACCAACATAACGATATGTTAAGCCTTTTTCTAAAACGTTTTTAGCAACAGTGTATACATTTTTACGTTTACCATAAAAACCCTTTGCTTGTTTTAATATTCTTTTCCTGCGAGCTTTGGAAGCAACTGCATTTACTGAACGTGGCATATTTTATAATTAAAGTAATTTATTGTAAAAGGAATAAATTTATTTTAGACGCAAAAGGCGTTTAACAAAGTCTGTATTGGCTTTACCGACTGTACCCATTTGATCTAGATGGCGTTTGCGCTTTGTAGATTTTTTAGTCAAAAGGTGTCTACGTCCTTGTTTTTGGTATTTAATTTTGCCTGTTCCAGTAACTTTAAATGTTTTTTTTGCTCTGGAGTGTGTTTTAACTTTTGGCATAAACATATGCGGTTTAAAGTTCCCTACTGGTGGCGCAAACACAACTTGCACACTTATGGAACCATTTGGGTAAATAAATTTATAGATCCGAAATACGGATTCGGGGAAGCGAAGGTAACTATTTTCTACAAAATCGCAAATATTTATGGTGCAATAAGAATGTAATGTGCTGAGCTGTCCGGATAGAGGAGAGGATTTTGTTGCAAAATTGTGTCATAAAGAACCCTCAGATTTTGCTGAGAGTTCTTTATAATTTGGGGTGCTAAGGTAATTTTTTTTTCAAATTGATAAAATTAAAAGGAAATCGGCGTTAGTTATTAATCAGAGCATGAAATAGTAAGGATAAAATCTTTAAGCTGCATATCTGACATGCTTTTGATGAAAATACTTTTGCACTTGCTTTTTATTTTTCTTTCTTTTATTCATAAAATCTTCTACATCCTTTCTCATCTGATCCTTGTTGATAGGGCGTTTCTTGCCAATGACATTGGTCTTAATATCTTGATTGACATATTCTTGTGCATTCAGCTCCGAACTATAAGGCGGTAGAAAAAATACTTCTATACGCTTTTTGTTTTCTTCGGGCCAAGCCTGTAATTTTTTTGTCTTGTGAGCGGTATGCCCATCAGTTATAAACAAGATTTTTTGACGGCTGTACTTAATCATTTGTTTTAAAAACCTTTCAAATACTTCACTATTAAATCTTCCCTCTATAATCATAAATTGTAAATGTCCCTTATTGCTTATGGCACTAACCATGTTTAAGGAAAAGTGCTGCCCACTGCGTTTAACCACAGGGGTTTGCCCTTTAGGTGCATAGCTAGTACCTGTTTGATGATCGCTGCGCATGCCCGTTTCATCTCCAAAATAAATGACCGCTTTCTCTTTCCGCGTCTTGATTTTAAT
Organism: uncultured Chitinophagaceae bacterium; assembly: GCA_964638565.1. Taxonomy (GTDB): domain Bacteria; phylum Bacteroidota; class Bacteroidia; order Chitinophagales; family Chitinophagaceae; genus CAYVXB01. The sequence goes on along the minus strand of CAZXBE010000012.1, from coordinate 4,971 downwards.
AGCCTGATATTGCTGGGGTAACCACTTTTTTACCTCATCAGGCTTTTGTTCAAAGGCTTTGCTTATAGGCTTTTGAGCCGTATACCCTCAAGCTTTTAAGTAGCGCCCTACTTGCCAGCGTGATAGCTTCTCTTTATAGAGCTTAGCTATTAATTGTTGTACCGCTTCCCTGGTCCATAAGCCAAAAGGTAATTTTAATTGACCGGGCAACTTGCTTTGTATTATTCTTCTGAGCTGCGCAGCTTGTTTGCCATTAAGCTTTTTATCGCCGTGTACCCTCGCTTTTTTCCATTACTTTTCTTTTGCCGCCTTCTCTATATTTTCTCCATATCTTTTCTACTCCACTACGGCTGAGTCCAAAAATATCTACAGCTTGTTTTTGTGTCCCTTTTTTCTTCCTTAAATATTACACTACTTGTAGCCGTATGGCTGCTTGTGCTGATGCACTGCGGTTTCTTACATCTTTTTTATGCATCCCCAAATATAATACAGTTCCCTTACTATTTAATGCCCCCATTAATAGTACAGACAAGCTATGCGATTAATTTGTGCTGCAATCTCCGCTATTTATGTGGCATCAAAATAACGCATTAAATTATGGAGGAGGGTTGATAAAGAACTACAGTACTATTCCCACTTAAATGCTTTAATGGCAATAGCATATACAACAATTCCCCACAACATTAACACGCCTATTTGTAAACCACAATTCCATAGGTGATTACCTTCAAAAGCAATATTACGCATAGCATCGTTTACATGAGTTAGCGGAAGTATTTTGCAAATAGGCTGTAGCCAATTCGGAAAATTGTCTGTAGGAAAAAAAGTGCCAGATAACAAAAGCTGCGGTGATGTTATAGCATTAGCAAGAAGAGGAATGGTACTTTCATTTTTTGCTAATCCACTTACTACAAAGCCCAAGCCCATAAATAAGATAAGCGCTAATAAACTAAGTACAAGTAGTTCTAAAAAAGTAATTAACCCATGTATTAATGTGAAGTGAAAAACAAAATGACCAACAGATAAAATAATAATTGCACTTATTAATTGAAAGGATACCCTACTAATTGCCTCGCCAAATATAATATGCTTTCGATGAATTGGGGTAGTAAAAAAGCGCTTTAACACTAATGTGTTTCGTAAATTGAAGAATAAAAATGCTACACCAAAAACACCAGCGCTTAATAATGAAAAGCCTAACTGTCCAGGTAAAATAAAATCGATAGATTTATAAATGCGTCCTGCTACTGTATTGGATTGAATGTTGGCAATGGTTGGTTGGTTGGGGTATTTTGTGGCATTTATTTGTTGAATAATTTGCTGTAAAATAGAATATAATACACTTATATTGTTTACTGCTGCATTTGATGATGTACTATGGATAATGTATTGGTTGGCAGTTTTATTATTAATGGGTTGTATATTTATAATGGCTGTTATTCTGCCTTTTTCCATATCATCTTTAATAAGTTTATCTGATTTTGTAATTACTTTTATTGAACTATTTTTTATTAAGCTATCATATATAGGGTTAGTAGTATTCGAGTGTTTATCTATTGCAATATTAATGGTTATACTACCACGACCTAAAAATCCAAATATTAAAATAAATACTAAAGGGAATATCAAGCTAAAAATAATAGCAGAAGGGCTTCTTGATATGGCTCGTAAGCTTGCTTTAGTTATGGCTAAAACTGCTCTTGTTTGATTATATTTTTGCATAGTTTAAACCTATTATTCAACTTCTACCCAATAGGGTAGTCTTGATTGATGTTTTCCACTTATTTTTTGAATCCATTGTAATTGTTTAAACAATTTGTATTGTACTTCGCCTATTTCTTCTTGTAAAACATTTATACTGTTAATTCTTTTATATACGTCAGAAAGTTTGTCAAATAAATCTTTTGGTTCTGGATATTCTATCAATTTGTATTCTTTTAGTTTAGCCATACGAACAGCACAATCAATAGCATTTTGTAGGTTACCTATTTTGTCTACAAGTCCTATTTGCAAAGCCCTCTCCCCACTCCATACACGGCCTTGGGCAATACTATCTACAAAATACATTGGTTTTTTTCGTCCTTCAGATACTCGAACTTTAAAATCTACATAAATAGAATCAATAGCATTTTGTACAAATGTTTTTTCTATATCCGTAAGAGGTCTTGTAATAGACCCCACATCTGCGTAAGGACTTGTCTTTACGCCATCGAATGTAACGCCTAGTTTGTTATTGAAAAAACCTTGTGCATTGGGCATGATAGTAAAAACCCCAATAGAGCCTGTTATAGTATTAGATTCTGCAAAAATAGAATCTGCATCACAAGCAATATAATATCCGCCGGAGGCTGCATAGTCTCCAAAAGATATAATCACAGGCTTCTTTTTTTTCGCTATTGCTAATTCTCGCCATATTATTTCAGAGGCTAATGAGCTTCCTCCTGGAGAATTTATACGAACAACAATTGCTTTCACATCATCATTTAGTCTTGCTTTTTGAATAAAGCGTTTAAAACGATCACCTCCAATTTCATCATCCGATCCTTGTCCATCAACGATATCGCCTTGTGCATAGATTAGGGCAATTTGATTGCTCCCATTATGGCTTGAAACGCTTACTGTACTTGCATATCGATTAATAGTTACAAAGTTAATTTCTTTTTCTTTGTCAATATGTATTTTTTGTTTGATAATATCTTGTACTTCATCTTCATACTTCAAGCCATCAATTAGTTTTAAACAAGCAGCTTTGTATGGTGTTTGAATAGTGGCTTCATTCGCGTATTGACGCAATAAGGCAGTATCTATATGCCGTGCTTTTCCAATAACAGTAATCATTTGTGTAAACAAATCATTTAACCAAACAGATGTTTGTAAGCGGTTGGCATCCGTCATTTTTGTTTCTCTCAATGGTTCTGTAGCACTTTTGAATTTACCAGCGTAAAATATTTGTGGTTTAACATCTAATCTATCAAGCGAGCCCTTTATAAAGGCAATGTTCGTGGAAAGCCCTTTCCAATATAATGTTCCCTTTGGATTACAATAAATTGCGTCTGCTACACTGGCTACATACAACGATTTTTGAGCAATAGCATCACCATAAGCCAGTACAAATTTTTTGGATGTCTTAAAATTTTCTAACGCTTGCCGCAGCTCCTCTGATGTAGCAAATCCATTATTATTGTTGTTACATTTTATGAATATGCCGGTTACATTATCATCTGTTTTGGCATAATTAACAAATTGAATTATATCATACAAACCCACTATTGTTGACTCGTTGTATCCCGGAATGGAATTATTATCTTGTCTTTGTTCTTTGTAAGTTTGATTAAGATCTATTACCAATACAGTTTTTGCATCCATTTTTCTATTGCTAACATCTACCATACTATCTATGATAAAATAAAATACAGTAAATCCTATGATGGTAAACGCTACTAATGCGAGTAGTGTAGCGAAAAAAGATTTAAAAAAGGTATTCATATGGTGTTTGATTAAAATATTGTTTGTGTGTAATTAATGTAAAATAAAGATATTTGAGCTTCCTAACTTTTCCAAGTATAATGCATAAGGTATATTTACTAATAGGGGGCAATATAGGTAATCGTAAAGCATATTTACTAGAAGCTAAATCTTTTTTAAGTGACATAGGCAATATTGTACAAGAATCGTCTATTTATGAAACAGCAGCTTGGGGGAAAGTAGATCAGCAAGCATTTTTAAATCAAGCTGTTTTATTAATAACGACACTGTCGGCCAATGATTTGTTGGATAGTATTCTACAAATAGAAGAAAAAATGGGTCGTAAACGATTAGAGCATTATGGCCCTAGAACTATTGATATTGATATTTTATTGTTTGATGATATGGTACTGAATAGTAACCAACTTCATATACCGCATCTTGCTATGGCACATCGAAAATTTACATTAGTGCCTTTGGCTGAAATAGCACCTAGTGTTATGCACCCTGTATTACAAAAAAGCATACAAAAACTTTTTGAAGACTGTACAGATACGTTAGCAGTTGAATTGTACATTCATTAATACATAAATGAAATATAATTTTATAACTATAGAAGGAAATATTGGCGCAGGAAAAACTACGTTGGCTCAATTATTGGCACAGCATTTTAATGCAAAGCTTATATTAGAGGCGTTTGCAGAAAATCCTTTTTTGCCTAAATTTTACGAGAACCCTCAACAGTACGCATTTCCATTAGAATTGTTTTTTATGGCAGAACGGTATAAACAACTCAAGGATTTACTGCATGCAAAAGATATGTTTCAACAAATTACTATATCAGATTACTTATTTACCAAGTGTTTGTTATTTGCAAAAGTTAATTTATTTGAAGAAGAATTTAAATTATACCAAAAGTTATTTGATATTATACATCAACAATTAACATTTCCTGATGTGTTAATTTATTTGCATGCACCGGTACAAAAATTACAAGAAAATATAAAAAAACGTAATCGAGCATATGAGCAAGCTATTCCTAACGAATATTTATTTAATATACAAGAAACATACACGAGCTATATTAAACAACATAATATTAAAACAATTTTTATTGATGTTAGTAATGCCGATTTCTTGCATAATAAAAAGCATATACAAGTTGTGTTAGATGCTTTGGAAAAAGATTATGAAGCAGGGCAACATTATTTCTCATTACCGTAAACAAAATAATAAATCTTTTTCATAATTCTCATCGTTATTGCAACCGAATTATCAACTGCTTTCTCAGCGTGATGGCAAGTGTCTACACGCTCTACCATGTTGTGCATATTAGAGTAGGTGAAAAGCGTATCAAACGAGCGTCATGGCGATCACGCCAACGCCGTGAGAAGCCATCTGCATTTAGAATAAGAACCATTATGGATTTCTATACCTGTATTAAACACAATAAAATTAAAATTATATTAAACCAATTCCCTATATTTGCTTATCCTTAATAAAAAA
>CAZXBE010000011.1:0-25996 GCA_964638565.1 uncultured Chitinophagaceae bacterium | reverse complement strand
GGTATTTCCGTTATGGCCTCATGTTTTTCAACATCAAAATCATGGTGCATGCTTTCCATTGGCCTTAAACCTCTAGCTTGTAATGTGCTACGTAGTTTATTGAATATCAATTGAACACCTTCTTTAATCATTTTAATGTCTTCTGTTTGCTGTAATTGTTTTTCGGCCCTGTCTGTATCATCTAAAACGTCTAAAAGACTTTGTATAATATCTCTTCCAGCAGTTTGTATTAATTCTAGCCTTTCCTTGGCATTGCGTTTTCTATAGTTGTCAAATTCTGCAAATAATCGTAAGTATTTATTCTTTTGCTTTTCTAATTCATCTTTTAATGTATTTAACTCATTGTTCTCTTGTTTGGCTGAAGTGTTATCTGTAGACGTTTCAGAGATATTCGTATTCTGAGAATCATTGTTTGATGACATATTGTTCATTAGATCTTCTTTTTCTTTCATAGTTAATAAATCGTTTGTTGCAAATGTAAGGGACAATTTTTTTGCCAAAATGGAAAAAAAGACAAAATGGCAAAATATTTAGCTTCAAATCTAAAAAACATACCTTTGTCAGTATTCCATAATAAGTACTAACGCTACTTTTAAAGTATTTGAGAAATATGAAAAAGCAATTGATCATTTTAGCAGCAATTGTATTAGGGTTTGCCTCTTGTGGAAAATTGGAGAAAGATGTTCCCTTCGCTACTCCAGCTCAGCTTATTTTAGGTAATTGGGATATGTTTTCTCGTCATACCTGGTCTAAAAAGACTGGTGCAACAATGCCGTTTAAGGATACAACTATCTATACCTATTCTAATTATTTTAGATTCGGTTCAGATGGAAAAGCAATAGTTGAGTTAGATACAGTGCCAATGGTGCTTAATTACGCAATTGTAGAAAATAACAACAAATTACAATTAGGTGCTTCTGTTTATAGCATAGTAAAGCTGGACTATGCTCAACTTGTTATTGAAAATAGTACAATAAAAGGGGATACAACTACTACGGTTAATTTTACACTTTTAAAGTAGTTTGCAACCTGTACTTTTAATTTTTTTATCTAATTTATTATATGGTGAAACAAAAGCATTTCATCATCTCCAAAATAAAAGTGGAAGATTATGCTGCTGAAGGAAAAGCAATAGCGCGTTTAGACGGAAAAGTATTATTTATTGAAGGCGCAGTGCCTGACGATATAGTTGATGTATGGATAATAAAAAATAAAAAAGATTGGGCTGAAGGAAGAGTAGATAAACTTATTATTCCTTCTCCTAAACGAACATCTCCTTTTTGCAAGCATTTTGGCATATGTGGTGGGTGCAAATGGCAAATGCTACCTTACGATCAACAACTTATTTATAAACAAAAAGAAGTAGAAGATAATTTAACGCGTATTGGAAAAATAAAGCTTCCTGCCATACCGCCTATTATTGGATCTTCCGAAACAAAGCACTATAGAAACAAATTAGAATTTACATTTAGTGAATGGCGGTATAAAACAAGAGAAGAGCTTCTTATACAACAAGAAAATGCGTTTGAGCCGGGTGCTTTAGGATTTCATGTTCCTAAAATTTTTGACAAAGCCATTGATATAGAAGAATGTTTTCTACAACCACATCCCAGCAATGATTTGCGAAATATTGTTCGCTTATTTGCTCATCAAAACGCAATGCCATTTTATAATACTCGAAGGCATACCGGATGGCTAAGAAATATGATGGTACGTACTTGCACTACAGGTGAATGGATGGTTAATCTGATATTGGCTTACGAAGAGCCCATCTTACAAAAAACAATACTCGATTTTATTGTCAAACAATATCCCAATATTACTTCACTCTATTACACCATCAACACCAAATTAAATGATAGCATATATGATTTAGCTCCTCAATTATATTATGGAAAACCTTATATACAAGAAAAATTAGAAGCTTTTGTTTTTAATATCAGTCCAAAATCTTTTTTTCAAACGAATACAAAACAAGCAGAAAACCTATATCGCATTGCTAGAGATTTTTCGGAATTAACTGGCAAAGAAATTGTGTACGATTTATATTGTGGAACAGGTAGTATTGGCTTGTTTGTAAGCCCTAATGCTTCTAAAATAATTGGTATTGAGGTTGTTGAAGATGCTGTTAAGGATGCACAATTAAATGCTCAAATAAATGGGGTCAACCATGCTCATTTTATAACAGGTGACGTAATTAAAATCTGTACAGATGATTTTTTTATAGAGCACGGTAAACCAAATGTTATTATAACAGATCCGCCTAGAGCTGGCATGCATGAAAAATTAGTGGAGAAATTATTAGAAATTGAATCACCCCTGATAGTGTACGTGAGTTGTAATACAGCTACGCAAGCAAGAGATCTACACTTGTTAAGTGAAAAATACACGGTTATTAAAGTACAACCTGTTGATATGTTTCCCCATACTCACCACATTGAAAATGTAGTACAGCTGAGAATTAGGGAGGAGAAATAGCACCTATAATTGTTAGATATATTATTGCTCATTTTGTTATTTTATTAAATTATGAAACGATCATTTTTTTTAATCCTATTATTACTCTTGTTATCTATTTTATCCGGTTATCTTTTATCAAAAGCAACCTGGATAAGCCGTGTAGGAATGAGTTTATTTTATCAACAATATAATTTTTTAAAAATTTGGTGGAAGGGTGCACTTACTGTATTTGGAATATTAATGCTTTTGCTTACCATTCAAACTGTTATACAAAAGAAACTACCCCATAATGTAGCTAAAACGGCTCATATTATACTATTGATAGGATCTATTGTTGGCTTGTATTTTACGTATCAAGATTTTAGACAGCATTTCTCCCATAGGCTTTTAGGAGAACGTTTTCATGTGGGTTTTTATTTATTCTGGTTGAGTTGGATGATGATATGTTGCTTTTATATTTTTCAGCTCGATGAACATAAAAAACCTCCTCATAAAAAATAGTTATAAATCAACTATTTTTCCTGCATTTAAAATATTGTTGGGGTCAAAGATTTTTTTAATCGATCTCATTAAAGAGAGATTCTTTTCGGAAAAAACAATATCCATATATTCTTTTTGTACAAGACCGATACCATGCTCCCCACTTATAGTACCTCCAAGTTGATATACCAATTGAAATAGTGCACGAATGGCAGCAACCATTAGTTGATCGTTTAAGCTATTAGAAGTCCCTATTTTTTTTATACGTACATGCAAATTGCCATCGCCTGCATGTCCATAACAAACAGCATGAAAACCGTATTGCTTGCCTAATTGTTTTATACCGCGAATAAGCTGAGGCATTTGTGCTCTTGGAACAACCGTATCTTCTTCTATGGTATATCCATCTATTTTAACTGCTTCTGCTACTCTCCTACGCATTTTCCATAATTGCTCTTTTTGTTGAACATCATCTGCAAAAAATATTTCTTCTGCTCCGAATGTATTTAATAATGTTGCAATAGATTCCATTTCGTTTTGTAATATTTCCATATAATTACCATCTACTTCAATTAATAGATGCGCTTCAATATTATCATGAACAGGAATGGTATTGTTTTCAACAAATTGACTTACAATTTTTAAAGCATCTATCTCTATTAATTCCAGTGCACTAGGTATAAAACCTGCACGAAATATAGCACTTACGGCTGCGCTTGCTTTTTCTAAGGAACTAAATGGAACCAACATTAACAAATCGTATTTAGGCAACGGAATTAACTTCAATACAATTTTGGTTACAATGCCTAAAGTGCCTTCACTACCCACCATTAATTGAGTTAAATTATATCCTGTTGCATTCTTTAATACATTCGCTCCTGTCCAAATAATATCTCCTGTAGGCATTACTACTTCTAAGTTTAAGACATAATCTTTCACCACACCATATTTTACCGCTTTAGGTCCGCCACTATTTTCAGCTATATTTCCTCCAATAAAGCAACTGCCCTTACTACTAGGATCTGGCGGATAAAATAGCCCCTTCTCTTTTACTGCATTTTGTAACACTTCTGTAATAACACCCGGCTCTGTAACTACTTGTAAATTTTGTTCATCTATTCGAATAATAGAATTGAGGCGCTCTGTTGAAATAAGCACTCCGCCCAAATGTGGTAGTGCCCCACCACTTAAACCAGTACCTGCTCCACGAGGTGTAACAGGTATCTTATGTTCATTACAATATTGAAGTATAGAAGCAATTTCCTGGACCGTTTTAGGTTTTAAGATTACATCGGGCATATACACTAAATGCTCTGTCTCATCATGTCCATAATGATGTAAATTTTCTGTATCCATGAAAAGATATTGATCTCCTACAATTTTTTTAAATTGAGTAATATGCTCATCAATTAATATACCCTTTTTTAAAGTCATAAATCTGTATGAAAATATATTGAAGTGTGAAAAATTAGTATTAGTAACTAAGTATATATAATTGGTTATTGTATTGTAGGGAAAATAGTTGTAAGTCGTATTTAAGCATTTTGATGCACTTGCTATAACATGCTGTTTTTCTCTTCACAACTTGGTCAAATAATGCCTGATTAAACTATTGTATCCTTCTACGATATAAGTTTCTGCTTTTGATCTTGTTCATATTTGCTTCGGAATAACTCTTTTAATGGTTTTACTAGATAATGCCTTGCAGGTTTTTCTGTTTTTTTACCCAATACAAAGTCGATATATCTTTTTTTATATCGATTAACAGCAACCTAGAACCAAATATAGTTTTTTTTCGACCAATACGCATTAAACGTATTGACGTCTAACTACATATATTAAGACGAATAGCTTAGTTGCTTTATTTCTTATACCATTTCTATGTATAAAATAGTCTAAAATGTTAATAAGTTTTTGAGTATATATTTGGACTATTATATAAATGGAAATTGTATACCCTCTCTTTTTTTCAACAATAGCTTAATAATATTCATTTGTAAAGCTTTTTAAGGAGCGGCTATTGTATTTGAATCTTATAGCATTACTGATGTTAAATTATGAAAGAAGTCTATTAATTTAAAAAGCCCTGAGAATGTTCAGGGCTGAGTAATATAACTATACGTTTTAATGTTTTTCTTCTTTGGGATTTACGGGAACAGTTTGTGGTATAAAATCTTTACCATCTTTACCGTAATCATATGCCCAACGGTGTACTTCTGGAATATCTCCAGGCCAATTGCCATGACCGGTTTTTATAGGGGTTGTCCATTCTAATGTATTGGATTGCCATGGGTTTTGTGTGGTTAGTTTTCGTCCCTTAAAAATAGAATAGAAGAAATTGAATATGAATAACAATTGTGCAGCAAATACAATAATTACAACACTTGAAATGAATTGATTTAATCCTACAAACTGTTTGAATGATTCCCAATTGCTATAATCGTAATAACGACGAGGCATTCCTGCTAAGCCTTCGTAATGCATAGGCCAGAAAATAAGATAGGCTCCTATTAAAGTTACCCAAAAGTGAATATACGATAATGTATTGTTGAGGTAACGTCCAAACATTTTTGGGAACCAATGGTGTATGCCAGCAAACATTCCAAACATACTAGCCACACCCATTACAATGTGAAAATGCGCAATAACAAAGTAGGTATCATGTAAATGAATGTCTAATGCAGAGTTTCCTAAAAATATACCTGTTAAGCCACCGGAAATGAATAAGCTTACAAAGCCAATGGCACAAAGCATAGCGGGGGTAAATCGAATATTGCCCCGCCAAAGAGTGGTGAGCCAGTTAAATACTTTAATAGCAGATGGTACAGCAATTAATAACGTAAGTAATACGAAGAAAGATCCTAAAAATGGGTTTAAGCCAGTAACAAACATATGATGCGCCCAAACTAAAAAGGATAAAATAGCAATAGCAAACAAAGAACCTAACATAGCCATGTAACCAAATATAGGTTTACGGGCATTTGTAGATAAAACCTCAGAAACCATACCCATGGCTGGCAATAGAATGATGTATACCTCAGGATGTCCTAAAAACCAGAATAAATGTTGAAATAAAATAGCGCTACCACCTTCGTTTGGTAATGCACCTACACCATTTATGAAAATATCAGATAAATAAAAGCTGGTTCCAAACCCTCTATCAAAAATAAGTAATACAAAACCAGAGAGTAATACTGGAAAAGAAAGAACACCTAACACTGCGGTAAAGAAAAATGCCCAAATGGTAAGTGGCAGGCGGGTCATACTCATACCTTTGGTGCGCATGTTTAGTATGGTAGAGATGTAATTTAAGCCACCTAATAAAGAGGATACCACAAACAATGCCATGCTAATAATCCACAAATCCATACCTGTTTTGGAGCCTGGTGATGCAGAGCCTAAAGCACTTAAAGGTGGATATGCCGTCCAGCCTCCAGAAAAAGGGCCTGTTTGCACGAATAAAGAAGATACCATTATCACACTGGCTGTAAAGAAAAACCAGTAGGAAAGCATATTTAAGAATGGCGAGGCCATATCTCTAGCTCCAATTTGTAAGGGTATTAAAAAATTAGAAAACGTTCCGCTTAACCCAGCTGTTAATACAAAAAAAACCAATACTGTTCCGTGCATAGTTACTAAAGCATAATATGCTTCTGGTTGTATACGGCCACCTTTCGCCCATTTACCCAAAATATCTTCTAACCATGGAAAAGTTTGATCGGGATAGCCTAGTTGTAAACGAAATAATACAGAAAATAATCCGCCAATAACAGCCCAAACAATACCTGTAATTAAGAATTGTTTAGCAATGGTTTTATGGTCTTGACTAAAAATATATTTAGTAACAAATGTTTCTTTGTGGTGGTGTATATGGTGGTCATGTGTTGATGAAGTATGTTGTAATGTAAGGGCACTCATATCATTCAATAATTTATTGTTAGTGTATTATGTTTGTTAGTAGTTCTTAAAGTTAATATACTGTTATAATTGAGCAACCACTTTAGTTGAATCTGTTTTTGGTTGTGTGCTGCTGCTTGGGTCTTTGTCAGGAAAAGCTGCATAATATTGTGGTTTTTGCTTTGCTAACCAAGCATTGTATTCTTCTTGTGTAACTACCATTATTACCCCTTTCATAGAATAGTGACCATTTCCACACATTTGATCGCAAGCAATTTCGTATTGAAAATTTGGATTACCTGTTTTTTTCTTCATCTCTTCTGTAGTATATTTTGGCGTAAACCACATAGTAGTGGGTATGCCTGGTACAGCATCCATCTTCATTCTAAAATGCGGAAGTCCCACATCATGAATAACATCTCTGGATCCGATAATTAATTTCACTGGTTTATTTTTAACAACATACATCGTTTGTTCTGTTACGATATCATCTTGAGTAGCTTTATCATCCCATATCAATCCTAAGGAATTAAATGCGGGATCTATATTGCGAAAATACTTTTTACCAAGCATGCCATCCTTCCCTGGATAGCGAAATATCCAACCAAATTGTTTACCTGTAACTTCTACAATCATGGCATCTTTTGGGGCATCGGATGTGACTCTAAACCAATGACGCAAACCCATTACAACTAATACAGTAAGTACAATGGCCGGAACAGCTGTCCATAATAATTCTAGTTTATTATTGTGTGGATAGTAAAAGGATTTACGTTTATCTGAGTTTTGGTATTTAAATGCAAACCAGAATAGTAAAATTTGAGTAACAAGAAATACACATCCTGTAATAGCAATGGTGATGTATAATAATTTATCTACGCCCACACCTTCTACTGAGGCAGATTCTCCTAGTATTCTATCTTTCAATAAATTGTTACAATAATATACACCTATTAATCCTATAATTAGAAAGGCAACCATTAAAAAACCGTTAATACGATTACTTTGTGCTTGCGATTTTTTTTCACCTTTTAAAACAGACACATATTCACTGGCTTTTGCAATTTGAAAAATAACTACAAAAATTAAAAGGATTGCTGCTATGATTAAATATCCGGTCATATTATAAATTGATACTATATTTTGATAAAACGTATAACATACTTTGACTTATTGCTTTACATCGATTTTATATTTCGTTATTTCACTTACCTCTCCACAAAACATTTTTTTGATAACGACTTTAGTTTTTCCTTTTGACCAATTCGTTAAATTAATAATTTTTTGGATTGAGTTACTTTGTGCATTTGATGAATGAGTGTTTAACAACCAAATAATTAGAATAATTATTTTTTTTAAGACACCAAACAGTATTATTCTTTTATGGTTGCGATTGAGTTTCATGCTGGTTGATATACGTTAAATAATCTACTTATTTTATGTATGATGTATAATGCTCTCTTTTAAAAAAGGATGATTTTTAGCTATGATCGGTACTTTAGCTAAATTTCTGCCGACTAAAAACATAATTAGTCCTGCAAAAAATAATAGTACACCAAAATCGAACCATCCCAATGTTACCTGTTCTTTAGAAATACTAGACATAACCATTTGATAGAAGTCTACCCAATGACCTAATATAATAAGTACAGCCATAAATGTTATTACAGTATAGTTGCGTTTTGCTCCTCTTGTCATCAAAATAAATATAGGACACACAAAGTTAATAATTAGGTTAAAAAAGAAAATGCCTCTGTGTGCTCCTTGTACTCGATGCTTAAAATAAACAACTTCTTCTGGAATGTTTGCATACCAAATGAGCATATATTGGGAAAACCATAAATAAGTCCAGAATATAGAAAAGGCGAACATGAACTTTCCCAAATCATGCAGGTGTTCTTGAGAGGTATATTCTAAATAACCTTTATTCTTTAAATATATAACCCATAGTGCTATAAGCGCCATTCCTGCAACAAACGAGCTAGCAAAAGTGTACCAACTGTACATAGTGGAATACCAATGTGCATCAATACTCATTAGCCATAACCAAGGAATGGTTGAAGCAACGGTTAGGGCAAACCATACAATAAACATGGCGGCCCAGATAGTATTTTTCCAGATAAATTTTTTACCCTGTTCCAGATTCATAGGTGTATTATCGCTCTTACGAGATATTTGGCGCATTTTATAACCTAACAAGGACCAAAGTCCAATACTCAAAACAGTCCAGGTACAAAAAAAGGTTGGGTTTAAAAATCCCGATTTTGCTTTTAACAAAGGATCTTTGCTTACCGCCTCTGCATCCAACCAGTGGTATATATGGTGCTGATGACCCAATACAATACTAAGCATAATAAGTATGGCTATTATGCCTAAAACCGGTACCACTGCTGAAATAGCTTCTGGTACTCTACGAAAAGCTATTTGCCAACCACCCATGGCTAGGGTAGTAATACAAATAAAAAACATGCTAGCATTTACAATTAAGAGAAAGAACACACTGTTGTACAACAGCGTGCCCCAAAAAATAGCTATTTCATGTTCATTCTTACTTAGACCTTTTGTAAATAAACCTGCTATTAATGCTGCAAAGCCCAAGGCCATTAAACCAAAAGACCATTTTTTTAAACTAGCTGGAATGTGAAATTGTTCTTTTATTGTCATTACAAATATGTTTACTTAATGTACTTAATTTAATATTATTGTTTTAATTGCATACTATCTTTTTTTGCACTACTACCTTTAGTATCTCCTTGTTTCATTTTTATATAATGTATAACCATCCAACGTTGTTTTGTATCGAGTTGAGATGCATAGCTTCCCATTAAATTTTTACCATACGTAACAGAATAAAACATTTGCCCTGCAGGCATGCTTTCATATTTGGCATCCCCTACAAGTGTTGCTGGTTTTGCTGGGTACGGCCCTTCGCCACCTTTATATAAAGGTCCATTGCCATCTAATTTTGAGCCATGGCATATTCCGCAGTTTATTAAGTATAGTCTTTCTGCTTCATTTGTTTGATTACTGTCTAAACTGGTTAATGGATTTTGTATTTGTTTGGATGCAACATAATTGGTTGAATCGCCTACTGCATCTTTTGTTAAAGAGAATGGCAGCATTTCTCCTCTTTTAATAGTTCCTGCAACAGGTGTGTTACTAAAATGAATTCCTTTCTTTAATAATTCTTGTTTCTGTTCTTCGGTAAGGGAATATGTTTCATATGCACGGCTGTAGGTCATATCAGGCATATATATTTTTCCTGGATCGCGTTGAACGCTATTGCATGATATAGCAAGTATGGCTACTATAAAAATATGAAAATATGGAGATGTGAAAATGTTTTTGAGCATAATTAATTCATTCAATTTTTGTGTTTAGATATTAGCTTACCTATCATTTAGGATACAATTTTTTCTCCTTCAAGTATTTTCTCTGGTTTATCATATCTTCCAATCCACCAGCCTGTTTCAGCTATTTGAACATTTATTTCTTTTGCTCCTACAGTTGCTAAAATTTTTTTTACCTCTTCTTCATTTGTTTTTTTTGTACATTCCAGAACCATTATAAATAAATCGTCTGTGGCTCTGGGATGAAAATGATGTTTTTTTACAAACGGCGCTAATTGACACAAGTAACAAAAAGTAAGCACCATGCCCACTGCAGCAAAAAGTACGGTTAATTCAAATGTAATGGGTATAAAAGCAGGCAATGGAAATAACGGTTTGCCACCAAAGTTAATAGGCCAATCTTTGCCCAAAGCCCAACCCATAAAAGACAATGCTGTAGCTGTTCCTGTTAGTCCGTAAATAAATCCAGCTGTATGTAAGCGAGTATCTCTTAGTCCTAAGGCCTTATCCAATCCATGTACAGGAAATGGGGTGTACACGTCATAAATGTTGTACCCAGCATCACGTATCTTTTTTACAGCGGGGAACAACACATTTTCATCATCAAAAGCGCCGACTATAAATTTTTTTGTTGACATGTTTTATTTCAATTAGTCATTAATTATAATAATGTAGTCATTTGTTCTAGTGTGCATAATCGTGCACAAATTCGTCTATTTTTTTATTTTCTGTTTCAGTCATATTGCTTTTTTGAGTTTCCCCAGATGTTTTTAAAATCGATTTAATTTCTGCAATAGCAATTACGGGGAAATATTTTGCGAACAAAAAATAGCAAGTAAAAAACAATCCAAATGTTCCCAAATAAAAACTTAGTTCCCATATAGTTGGGCTGTAATAGGTACTCCAGCTACTGGGTAGATAGTCGCGGTATAATGAAGTAACAATGATTACAAAGCGCTCAAACCACATACCTATGTTTACTATGATGCTCATAATAAATGTTACTGCTATGTTTCTTCTTAATTTTTTAAACCAAAATATTTGAGGCGAAACAACGTTACAAGTCATCATAATCCAATAACTCCAACCATAGGGACTGGTGATATCTACACGATTTCTTAAAAATACCCATTGTTCGTATTTTACTCCAGAGTACCAAGCCACAAACAATTCTGTTAGGTAAGCGCAACCCACAATAGAGCCGGTTAGAACAATTACTTTATTCATAGCATCAATATGGCCTATGGTAATATACTCTTCTAAGTGTAACACTTTACGAGTAATAATCATAAGGGTTTGTACCATGGCAAAACCGGAAAATACAGCACCTGCTACAAAATAAGGAGGAAAAATGGTTGTATGCCAGCCTGGAATTACAGAGGTGGCAAAGTCGAAGGATACAATGGTATGTACAGATAGTACGAGTGGTGTTGATAATCCAGCTAATACTAAAGAAAGGCTTTCATGACGTTGCCAATGTTTGACGCTTCCTGTCCAACCAAAAGAAGCGATACCGTAAAATAGTTTACGCAATTTTGTTTTTGCCCGATCTCTAACAGTGGCCAGATCTGGAATTAAACCGCTATACCAAAATAATAGAGATACAGTAAAATAGGTAGATATGGCAAATACGTCCCACAATAATGGGGAACTAAAATTTGGCCAAAGAGGTCCTCTTGTATTAGGGTAGGGTAATACGAAGAATGCGTTCCATACACGTCCCATGTGGAATATAGGAAATTGGCCAGCACACATCACTGCAAAAATAGTCATGGCTTCTGCGGCACGGTTTACACCTGTTCTCCAACCTTGTCTAAATAATAATAAGATGGCAGAAATGAGCGTGCCTGCATGACCAATACCCACCCACCATACGAAGTTGGTAATATCCCATCCCCAGCCAATGGTTTTGTTTAAGTTCCATTCGCCAATACCATATGTAACTTCTCTATATACAGCATATACACCAAATAGCAGTAGCATTACAGAAACACTAAAACCTATATACCACAAGCGCCCTGGCTTGGCCTCGATAGGGCGACAAATATCTTCTGTAACTTGATGATAGGTTTTATCACCATCTACTAATGGTTCTCGTATTTGTGATTCGTATTTTAGTAAACTCATGTGTTAAATTATTTAAATAATTCGCTATAGTATTGATCATTATACTCTTTGCTTGCCAATTTAATTTGAACTGTTTTTTTATAATAAGTAATTAACTTGGCTTTGAAACTATTTATCTTTTGTACTTCTTTCCCTTTGGTTACTATTTGCTTTTTATCCAGTACAAAACGAAAAGTCAATGTATCATTTTGTTTTATCATTTCCACTATTCTACGTTTTTTATCATCAAAATAGTTGACGTTATATAAAAATTCTCCTAAATCTTGAGCATCGCTTCTAAGTAAGTTTGTACTTATATTAATGCTGCCATACTCCCCAACATCTATTCCTTTAAGGGGAGATGTTATTTCCTGTGCATTTAGTTTTGTAAAAATAGTTATACATATTACTGCAAAAAATAAAGTGGTATGTTTAATTAAGGGTAACATTTATAATTTATAGGATTATACCTTTTACCTTTGCTTCGTTTATAATTGTTTTCCCTAAAACCTCCGCATATTGTTTGCTCATGCCTGTGCCACCATTATACATAATTTGCGCATTATGCTCCTTTCCTTGTATTTGAACATAATACCGTGCGTTGAATATATTTTTCATGAGTGCTTTAATACTGCCATAGTACTCGGTATGTCGTACATTAACCGATTGCATATCTTTAAAATATATTTTTTGATGCATAAACATGGTTGTTGCAATCACGGCCTTATTCGTTATAAATATTTTATTTTTAGACTGAGAGATTAATCCCAACACTAGTGCTCCAACAAGTATTACAGGTATAGCTATGTAGACATATTTCAAAGGTCCTTCCAGGTTACTGATGTAGTTTTTTGTATAGTTATTGAAAGCGAACGTGTACAATACATACAATACAGCCAGAATACCAACCAATGGCATTATTTTACGAATAGCATCTGTTTTTTTGAAGTTCATATGCAATACTTGCTCATCTTGGTCTAAATGTTTTTCAACAATTGTATTCATCTTTTATAGTTCACTCTTTATTTAGTTTTTTAAAAAATTGTATGAGGATTTATAAGGTTGTTTTAGATCATACTTTTTCTTCTTCTGTATTATGTACTTTAGCTAAATAACTCACATTAGGCAATACATGTAGTTGTTCCAGTACATAATATAACCTTTTTTTATTGTCAGTTTGTATTTTATGTACATCACTTTCTTTATCCTTTACATTTCCAAAAACAATAGCGTTGGTGGGACAAGCTTGCATACATGCCGTTTTAGCTTCTCCATCTTTTAGTGGCCTGCTTTCTTTTTTAGCGCCCAATTTTGCTGCTTGTAAACGTTGTGCACAAAAAGTGCATTTTTCCATTACTCCTCTTGAACGTACTGTGACATCTGGATTTAATACCATTCTTGTTAATTCATCATTCATCATCAATATAACATCAGAAGACTCATCTTGATTATTTGGGAAACTGTCTGCTCCCATGTAATCAGCCCAATTAAATCGACGCACTTTGTATGGGCAGTTATTAGCGCAGTATCTAGTACCAATACATCTATTATAAATCATTTGATTTAAGCCTTCGCTGCTATGGTTGGTTGCATTTACCGGACAGACATTTTCGCAAGGTGCATTATCACAATGTTGACAAAGCATGGGTTGAAAAATAACATTGGATAATTCTTCAGGCTTTTTTTCATCGCTCACAAAATAACGATCAATACGCAACCAATGCATTTCATGGGCACGCATTACCTCCGATTTACCTACTACTGGGATATTGTTTTCTGCATTACATGCTACAACACAAGATCCACAACCGATACAGCTATTTAGGTCGATAGACATGTTCCAATGTATGCCCTGTTTTTCATAACTAGGATATAGAGTGGCTTCCGTACGGTAATTGCCTGTTTTGGGTGCAAAATCTTTGGCAAGTTCTTCTCTTTCTTCTTGAAATACGTTGGGCTCTTTTTTAAATTTCTCTAAGGAGGCTTCTTTTACAACTTCTGTTCTTCCTTCGTATGAACTATGTGTTTGTGTCTGCGCAATTTTATATGTTTTATCTGTTTTAGCATAACTAATATCAGATATAAAATAATCGAACGTAGTACCATTAAAGTTTACCCAATGGTATACATTTTTGCCCACATTAGCTGCGGCTTTTCCAATTTTTTCACTTCGCCCATAACCCACAGCAACTGCTATGGTATTAGCTTGCATGCCTGGAATTACTAATACAGGCAATTCTAATTCTTTTCCTTTAGCTGTTATTTTAATAACCGGTTTTTCGGGATGTACTTCATAACTATCCCCTAATTCTATTCCTAATTCTTTAGCCATAGAAATGGATATCATAGCATAATTATCCCAAGTTGCTTTTGTAATAGGGTCGGGCATTTCGTGCAACCAAGGGTTATTGGCTTGTTTGCCTTCGCCAATAGCTACTTTTTGATATAATACCAACTCAGCTTTTCCTCCTTTTTTATTGCTATTTATTTTGGCTACAATATCATTTACATTAATTTTAAATGTTGGAATTGAAGGGTTTGGTTTGTAACCTCCCAAAGCTTTTTGGGCATTTGTAACACCATCTTGTAGCGCTTTCTCCCAACCCTCTTCCTTTAAAAAAGTAGTTGTCCAATAATTTTTTAGAAATGTAGCATAATCATTATTGTTACCACTCCATTTTAGTAAACTGTCTTGCCAATGTCTAGTTTTAAACAAAGGATTAATAGTGGGCTGTATGAATGAAAATTCACCATCTACATATTCTGCATCACCCCAGCTTTCTAAATAATGATGATTAGGTATTATATATTTACAATGTTCTGCTGTTTCATCTAATTTAATATTGAATGAAACAGTAAGTGGTACTTTTTGTATAGCATTGGCCAATCCTTTTGCATCATAGTATTCATACAAAGGATTTGCGCCCATTACAAATAGGCCGCCAATTTTTCCAGCATTCATTTCGTTAACCAAATAGATCATATCTACGTCCATTGCATTGCCATACAATGCATGCTCCCAATGAATGGTGTTGCCATTTGCATTGATAACATTATTGATAGCATTTGTAATGATTTGATCATTCATATTATTGCTTCCACAAACAAGTATAGCTGAGCTTTTGTTTGATAGCAAGTCTTTTGCTACTTTTTCAATAGCTTTTTTTAATTTATCATCATTGATATTGCTAATAGTACCGCCTGTTAGTGCAGCATATAGCGCAGTGAGTACCGCTCCTGTTTCAGAGGGGCGATGTGTGAAACGCTCATCAGCATTGGCTCCTGTTATACTGAGGTGGCTTTCGAACTGATAGTGTTTGCTCATCTGAGGATTTCCATCATGCTCTTTTATCTTTCTACCACTTGCATATTGTTTGCTAAATACTACAGGATTAAGCCATGTTCCTAAAAAGTCAGCACCAATACTAACAATAACATTAGCGTTATCAAATTTATAAGATGGTAATGCTTTTATACCATAGCAAGCATCGTTGGCTAATAACATGCCATTGTATGATATGGCATTGAATACAACGTGACGACTTGCAGGGTTAGTGTTTTTGTATTTATCTAGAAAGGTATTGATTATAGATTGTGTGGAAGGAGAAACAATAGAAGACGTAAGAATGACAATAGGTTTCCCATTTAATTTTACAATATCATCCATTACCATTTTATCCAGTGCTTCAAATGAAGACACTTCTTTTCCATTCGCCATGGGGTATCTTAACCGACTAGTATCATAGAGGTCTAGTACAGAAGCTTGCACTCTGGCAGAAGTTCCTCCATTTGTAATGGGAGACAATGTATTCCCTTCAATTTTTATAGGTCGACCATCTCTCACTTTTACCACAATCGGAATAGCATTTCCATCTTGTATGTAAGTGCTAGCATATAAATTAGCTACTCCCGGAATAATTTCTTCTGGTTTATTTACGTAAGGAATTACTTTACGTACAGGCATTTCACAACTAGATGCTGCAACAGCTGCAGCAGTACTAAATCCTAAATATTTTAAAAAATCTCTACGACTAGCTTTTGCATCTAACAAGCCTTTACTATCTTCAAAAGGAAGTAGTTCTTTAAACTCATCTTGTTCTTCTTTTTTTGCTGGTGTATCGTTTAACTCACCAAAATTTTGCCAGTATTTTTTGTTGGACATATTATTTCTCTATTTTTATGCTATCTATTTTTAACGTCATATAAATTTCTTTCTTTTATATTAATATTGTTAGTTATCTAAGCTTTAAGCATAATATAAGCTCTATTATATACATATATATTGTCATTGTAAATTTTAAATGTTGTAGTGCTTTCTAAGCTCGTTTGAAACGACCATACTTGTTTACCATTGGTAGCATTTATACAATACACTTTGCCTTTTCTGGTTGTTAGATACACTCTACTTTTATCTGCGCAAATGGTATTAATGAAAGGCCTCCCAGTTATTTCATTTAATTTAAAATCTTTAGTTGAGAATGCCCACAATTGCTTACCTGTTGAGGCATTTAATCCGTACACAATACCTTCCCAACTAGCTATACATAGTATATTAGCGTTAGTTTCAATTACAGGATCGCTGCTAATTCCATCTTCATTTTTTATTTGATATGACCAAATTCCCCCCCCATTTTTATTGTCTATAGCATAAACATTTAAAGGACTTCTTACATACACCATTTCGCTGCTTGCACAAAATTGCGTAATAACTCCTCCATTTTTTAATGGGAAAGACCATTTTTTTGAACCATTTGTTGTATTAATGGCCCATAAACTATCATAAGTAGTTGTATACAGTATGTTATTGGATAAAAATAGTTTAGATGCTCCTTCTGCTTTTACAGCAGAAAAACTCTTATGTTTTCCATTTATGTTATCAATAAAATAAATAGTGCCATCATAATCTTTAATATAAATAGTTTCTTCTGTTTTTGAAGAAATGGGAGTATCATAGGTACTTGTGTATAGCTTGTAAATCCATTTATCTTTTCCATTTAATCCATTAATAGCATGTAGTTGTCTATTTTGGTCTGTTACATACAGAACATTGTCCCGTATGTATAAATTGGTTTCTATTCCGTTTGTCTTAATCTTTCTCTGCCATTTTGTACTTCCATCTACCGTATTTATAGCGTATATATATTCTCCACCATAAGATGTGTACAAGATGCCATTAGATATAATAGGATGGATAGCTCTATCACTCAAATATTTTGAAGGCTTGAATTTCCATTTTTGATCCCCCTTGTCATTTATACAATAAATACTCCCGTCTCTGTTACTCGCATATACATTTTCTTGATTGTCTACAATCACTTCAAAATACCCTTGATACCATTTTCGAATAAAATTACTCTCTTTTGAACAAAATTGCCATTTGGGTTTTCCAGTAACAGCATTTAAAGCATATAAAGTATCAAATCGCTGCTCGTTACTTTGTGCTACGCCAGCATTCCCCATAAAGACACAATAGAAAGTTAATAGTGATAAAAAACATGAAATTCTTGACATAAAAATCAATTTCTGCATTAATAATGACATTTTTGACAATCTGTCCCTCCAATCATTTCAACCGTTACAGAATCTATACTCTCTTTCTCTGTTCCACCAACCGTTACAGAATCTATCTTCTCTTTCTTTAAATCATTATGATATTTTTTGTAAATGCTATAAAACCCATTGGAAGTAAATTGAACTTTAGTTGTTCTATGGCAATTCACACACCACCCCATACTCAAATCAGCAAATTGCTTTACTTCGTCCATTTTTTGAATTTCACCATGGCAAGTTTGACATTGTACTTTCCCAGCTCTTATATGTTGTGCATGGTTAAATGCAACATGATCAGGTAAGTTGTGAATTTTAATCCATTCAACAGGTTTCGCTTTGCTAGGATCCCACGGTTTTCCTTTTGTAAAACCCGCATACTCATACAATCTCTGAATTTCTGTGGTGCCATCAATTTCTTTTCCTTCGGCCGTATATAATTTTGGCCCGTTATATTCACTAATAGCTGTATGGCAGTTCATACATACATTGAGAGAGGGCACTCCTGCATGCTTGCTTTCCCAAACTCCGCCGTGGCAATACATGCAATTAATTTGATTAATGCCTGCATGTACTTTGTGAGAAAAAAATACAGGTTGCTCAGGTTGATAGTCTTTTTGACGACCTAAGCCAATAGCACCTTCTATAGTATAATATCCGCCTACTACAAATAACACGACAGCTATTAATGCAATGTAGGTCTTGTTTTTATAAAATGGAACGGGGTCTTTAGCTGGAACACCCTCTTTATCATCAGCTAATTTTTTAAGATTGCTATTTACCTGTAAAAGTATAAGTGCAACTATCGTAAGTATAAGTGTTAGTACACCAAACAGTAGACCGTTATTACCACTACTTTTATCATCAGGGCCGCCTTTGTCTGCGTCTGTAACAACAGGGTCTTTATATTCACGAATGTATTTTAGTATGGCTTCGATCTCTGCGTCTGTAAGACTTGGGAAAAGATTCATCTGCGTTTTATTCCAAGTGTTGTAGAGATTTACAGCATATGGATCTCCGCTTTTGATTACTTCTTGATTATTACGAATCCATTTATATAAAAGTTGTTTGTTAGGCCAACGATCTTCAACGCCTTTTAAAGCAGGGCCTGTGAGATCTTTATTTATAGCATGGCAAGAGGCGCAATTTTGAGAGAATAACGCTTTCCCGTCTTGAGCATATAATACGCTAGTGGTAAGCACAAGAGATAGCAATAGTGCAATTTTTGCAGCAGTTCTTTTTAGTGTCCTGGTGTGATGAATCATATACACATACAGTTGTAATAGATATAAAAATGGATTCGCAAAAGTATGACACAGCATTGACAAAAAAATCAAACAGAATATTTTTTTTTCTACTGAAGGTTGGTTGATGGGTTTTTATAATAAATTTGATAGCCTCGCCAAGTTGTTTAGTGTTAACTAAAACTCGAGAATTAATCAATAACCTAAAATATTTTTATGCATCGAAACATAATAACATTTTTTTTCATCAGCATCGCTCTTTCATCCGTTTCTACAATACAAGGTCAAAGCATTAAAGAAATAAATAAATCATAGCTGGCTTTATATACCGGCAGTCCATCATAACGAGCCGTTTTTTTAAAAAAATTTTCCCCCGCCATCGGCGGGGGAAATAGTAAAATAGACAAGTAGTCAATTAATCCCGAACAAACCTTACTGAGAAACCTAGCAACTTACTATCGTCGACTTTGTAGACATTCGAATCATTGTAAGTCAAATAGTAGTAGGAAGCATTAATACCACTGGACTCTGTACTAGACCAAAAGCACCCGTAGATACCCAGATTGTTGAAATTACCCTCTTTGTAACGTAAACCAGCGGGCAACGCTGCGAAGCCATATTTATCTCTATTAAGTTTACTGCTATCTCCATCATTCGTCCAATGATGAGCAGATTTTAGTTTTTGTCCTACTGCATCAGTAGCACCCAAATTACTAATAAGCCTATTAAAATCTGCAGTAGTCGCTACGTGATAGCCTTTAGGTGCTAAACCCCGAGCATCTTTTACAGCATACCAGTTATATAGTTTACCGTAGATTTTTTGGGTATCTAGATTATTGGTATTGTTATAGTAACACCAAGCCCCTGTATCGGAAGTTTTAGCAGCTATTTTTGTATTTGTTGAATCTTTCCATTCTGCACTTTTTTGGGCGTTTCTTATAGTATCTCCATTACTAAAACACGTATTCCGCGCATTTTCTACTGTAAAAGTTACACCCCCTATAGTTATGGCATGGTATGTAAAACCATCGTAAGTTACAGTATAAACTGTTGGTGAAGTGTTGCTTTTATTGCAACTGTAAAGGCTTATAAGCGCTAATATACCTACAAGCCCTAGTGTTAGGGTCAAAAATCGTTTTTGCTGCATAATTTAAGTTGTTTTGCTGTAAAGTGACTAATGATTATTACTATTAGTTGGCAAAGATACACACATTTTCGTTGCATGCCAAGTCTCCTATCTTATACTAAACCGGCTTTACTTCTAATGATGGCACAATTAAAGTATATGCATTTTACTATATAAACACTTTACAGTTATGACAATAAATAAACGATATGAAGAAGTTCGTAGTAATATAGAACAATCTATCAATCATTTTAAAAGCGGGGATTCGGAAGCTGCCTATTATTACATGAACGAGCTTGTGGTAAGTAAAAATGATAGGCAATGGCGAGCTGTTGGTAACTACAAAAAAAACAGTACATTTTTAGTACACAGATGAGCCGAGTCAAAATACAGAAGGGGAATATGGAAAAGATGGAATAGGCGTTTTAGATAAAATTACAGTTACAGAAAAATCAACGTATCCACAAAATTTGGAATATCTTTTTAATACAAAAGGGCAATTGATCTTTTTTTATTTTTCGTATGTGTATAATTCAGGAGATAAGCTAGATAAACAAGAATATCGCTTTTATTTTGCGAATGATAAATGTATTAAATTTTTAGAAACAATTCCTGTTGCGGCAACAGGTCGGTTGTATAAAAAAGAGAATTGGGAAGACGTGCTTAAAGAAGCTCAAAAATATCAACAAGTTTTCTTGTCTGGTTTTCACTAAATATTAAAATTGCAGCAGTTTTTTTACATACATATCTAATTTAGATTTGGCTAAGAACTGCTGTTCTAATGCTGTGTTAAACGGAATAGGTGTATTTAGTGAAGCACATCGCATAATAGGCGCATCCAAGTATTCAAAACAGTTTTCTGTAATCCATGCAGCAATCTCCCCACCAATACCCCCAAATAGCGTGTCTTCGTGTACTATTAACACACGCCCCGTTGCTTTAACACTTTGTTCTATGGCTTCGTAATCTAATGGTAGCAACGTTCTCAAATCAAGTATATGCAACGATAAATCTGGGTGAGCTTGTACATAATCTAAAGCCCAATACACTCCTGCACCATATGTTATAATGCTCATATCATCACCTTTGTGTACAATAGTTGCTTTGCCAATAGGTATTTCATAATATTGATCTGGTACTTGCCCTACGACACTCCTATATAAAATCTTATGTTCAAAATATAATACAGGATTGGGATCATTGATGGCTGCAATTAATAATCCTTTAGCATCAAAGGGTGTGGATGGGTATACTACTTTTAGGCCTGGAACATGGGTAAACCATGCTTCTGTACTTTGGCTATGAAAAGGTCCTGCACCAACGCCAGCGCCTGTTGGCATGCGAATAACAACATCCGCATTTTGCCCCCAACGGTAATGTATTTTGGCTAGGTTGTTTACAATTTGATTAAATCCACAGGTTACAAAATCTGAAAATTGCATTTCTACCATGCTTTTAAAGCCTTCTAAACTTAACCCTAATGCGGCACCTACAATAGCGCTTTCGCATAAGGGCGTATTTCGTACGCGTTCTTTTCCAAATTGGGCTACAAACCCTTCGGTTATTTTAAAAGCGCCGCCATACGCTGCAATATCTTGACCCATTAATATGAGATTAGGATGTTGCTGCATACTTTGTGATAGCCCTTCCTTTATAGCGTCAATAAAGCGGACAGCCTCCTTACCTTGAATAATAGAGGAAAATGTAGGAGTTGCTACATGGTCATTTTCTTTATATACATCCTTTAATTCTTCTTCTGCGGAGAGTTGTATAGGAATATGCGAAAAGCCTTGCTTTAGTTCTGTTTCAATATATTTTTGTATGTCTTGATGAGCCTGCTCAATGTCTTTTTGTTGTAGAATGTTATTACTTAATAAATAATATTCATAATGCTGTATAGGATCTTTTTGTTTCCATTCTTCAAATAAATGTGGAGGCACATATTTAGTTCCACTAGCCTCTTCATGGCCTCGCATTCTAAATGTTGTGCATTCAATTAAATAAGGTTTTTGTTGAACAATACATTGTTCACGTGCATTATAAATAGTGTCATATACCTCTAGTATATTATTTCCATCTATTTGTATGCCTTCTATGCCATATCCTTTTGCTTTGTCTATAAGGTTTGTACAACGATATTGTTCGTTACTAGGAGTACTTAAACCATATCCATTATTTTCAATAATAAAAATTACAGGTAAATTCCATACGGCAGCTACGTTTAACGCTTCATGAAAATCACCTTCGCTGGTAGCGCCTTCTCCTGTAAAAGCTAAGGATATTTTTTTTTCTTGTTTTAATGTATGTGCCAATGCTACACCATCGGCTATCGCTAATTGAGATCCTAAATGCGAAATCATTCCACATATATAATGTGCTCGACTGCCAAAATGAAAACTTCTTTCTCTTCCTTTACTATACCCTTTTTTATGTCCTTGCCATTGCGCAAATAATTTATGTAAAGGCATTTGGCGAGTTGTAAACACTCCTAAATTTCGATGTAGCGGCATGATCCATTCATCAGGTTGTAATGCAAGAGTTGCTCCTACAGAAATAGCCTCTTGCCCTATACCGCTAAACCATTTGCTTATTTTTCCTTGTCGTAATAGTATAAGCATTTTCTCTTCTATTAACCTTGGTAATAGAAGTTGTTTGTAAAAGTGTATTAATTGTTCGGTGCTTAACTTTTTTCTATTAAAATGCATGAGGGTTGTACGTTATTACATCAACTATTTTTTAAAGATAAATATGGAAAAATAAATTTCATCATAAAACTATGTAAAAGGACACTACTTGTATTTTGGCTTAGTTTATAAGATGGTTGCGATGTAGTTAATATACGATTGCAGCATTCTTTTTTAACCCGTTTTGATTTACGTTGTACTGCTCCTTTTAATTTTCGTGCAATTGTTTATTCCATTTATCAAGTAGTGCTTCCATTGCTACTAATCTATAGGGTTTTTGCATAAAATCGTTCATTCCGGCAGCGATACATTTTTGTTTTTCATCATCAAAACTATTAGCAGATAAAGCTACAATAATGGGCTTTTGTTTTGTTTTAAGAACGTTCCTTATTTGAAAAGTAGCTTCTATGCCATCCATTATAGGCATATATATATCCATAAAAATAATATCAAACTCTTCTTTTAAAACCATATCAACAGCTTGTTTGCCGTTTTTTGCTGTTACACAAGTATATCCTAATTTAGATAACAAAGAAGTAAAAAGTAGTTGATTCATTTCATCATCATCAACAGATAATATTTTTAATGTATGCTTTTTATTTTGTATATCCTCTTCTTTAAATATAGCGGGAACATTTTTTTCAATATATGTTAGCATATGATATTGTATTATTATTTGTAAATTTACAGCGTTTCACACAAATAACACACCAATAACTATGGGAATATATCAAGGATTACAACAAAAGATGTTGCAAAAGCTGTCTCCACAACAAATTCAGCTCATGAAATTGTTGCAGATTCCTACGGCAAACCTTGAGCAACGTATTAAAGAAGAGTTAGAAGAAAACCCTGCATTGGAGCTTGGAGAAGAAAATGACAATAGTGTTGAAGAAGAAGTAGAAGAATTTGAATCAACAGAAGAAGAGCGTAGTGAAATAGAAGATGTACATGAAGAAGTGCTTACAGAACAAATAGATATTAGTGAGTATATAGCAGAAGGAGATGATGAATTTCCAGATTATAAGCTACGAGAGGATAATTACACTGTAGCAGAAGAACAGAAAAGCGCACCTCTGAAAATGGAAAGATCCTTTTATGAATATTTGTTAACGCAATTGAGCATGTTATCTCTTAGCGAGCACCAACAAAAAATAGCTGAACAAATTATAGGCAATATCGATGATGATGGCTATCTGCGAAGGGATACGATTGCCATTGTAGATGATTTAGCATTTAGACAAAATATACAAACTACAGAAGCAGAAGTGCAAGCAATTATTCAAAAAATTCAACAATTTGATCCTTCAGGTATAGCTGCTCGTAATTTACAAGAGTGTTTGTTATTGCAGCTTCAACGTAAACAAACAGAGGGGAAAGATGTACACATTGCGATACAAATACTAAAAGAACACTTCGACATATTTACTAAAAAGCATTACGACAAAATACAACGACACTTTTCCTTAACCGATCAAGCATTAAAAGATATTATTGATCAAATCATTCATTTAAATCCTCGACCAGGTAGTAGTGTGGGTGAGGGTAATGAATCGAAAGAATATATTATCCCTGATTTTTTTACAGTAAATAACAATGGTGTAATTGAACTAAGCCTAAATTCAAAAAATGCTCCTGATTTAAGGGTGAGCGATAATTATCGTACTATGTTAAAAGAGTATGATAAAGGTACCAAAAAAGATAAGCGTCAAAAAGAGGCCGTCATTTTTATTAAACAAAAAATAGATGCGGCTAAATGGTTTATTGATATTATTAAGCAACGTCAACACACTTTACTTTCTACTATGAATGCCATTATTGAGCATCAACACTTGTTTTTTACTACTGGCGATGAAACCACACTGAAGCCATTGATTTTAAAAACTATTGCAGAAAAAACAGGGCTAGACATTTCAACAATATCCAGAGTGGCTAGTAGCAAATTTGTACAAACAGAATTTGGAACATATCGGCTAAAATTTTTCTTTAGTGAATCCCTTAGTACAGAATCAGGCGAGGAAGTGTCCACCAGAGAGGTGAAAAAAATATTGAGCGATTTTATTGAGGCAGAGGATAAACATAAACCGTTAAGCGATGAGCAGCTTATGGAATTGCTGCAAGAAAAAGGATACAATATTGCTCGCCGTACAGTAGCCAAATACAGAGAACAATTAAATATATCGGTAGCACGTTTACGTAAAGAACTTTAAGAATTATGAATGAATTAAAAACCACCAATTCAAAAGCTTTATATGTAGGATCGAAGCTATTATCGTATATTTTTCATCCCTTATTTATTCCAGTATTTGTTACTTATTATCTATTGTATGTGCAACCTTATTTTTTTATAGGCTTATCCCATAGTGATAAAATAAAAAAACTAATTGCCGTAGGTATTAATACCATGTTATTTCCCGCCATTACTGTTTTTCTATTATGGCGTTTAAAATTTATACAATCCATTGAACTTAAAACCCAGAAAGAGCGCATTATTCCTTATGTAGCAACAAATACATTCTTTTTTTGGGCATATTATATTTCTCGCAATCAGTTAGATAACCCTGTACCATTCACTCAATTTCTGTTAGGCACCTTTATAGCAAGTGCTGCGGCACTTGTATTAAACAGCTTTGTTAAAATAAGTATGCATGCAATAGGATTGGCTGGAGCAATTAGTTTTTTTGTTCATTTAGCCATATGGTCTGGAATAGCTATAGGGCTGCCCATTAGCATTACTGTACTATTATGTGGCATAGTTTGTACAGCTCGATTGTTATTGAAGGAACATACACTTTTTGAAATAGGGTTAGGAATATGCATTGGAATACTTGGCCAAGTAATAAGTATTTGTATTCTTTAGCTTTTAATGTTCCACTTCACAGATAGACGAAGTCCTTCTAAACTATCAATCAATACATGTATATTATCATTCTACAATTTGGAGGAACAAGCACTTTACATTTAAAATCCCTACTTAATTCTAAGGATTAAAAAGAAAGGGATATTTGTGTATTTAGATGCCGAAAGTTGTTGATATTAAATAAATAATTAAGGGTCAAGATAAGTTAAGAGGATAATTTTTTAAGATTTTTAATACTAATT
>CAZXBE010000010.1:0-27138 GCA_964638565.1 uncultured Chitinophagaceae bacterium | reverse complement strand
GCATCTGCAATATTACAGCTATTTTGTAATATTATTTATTCGGTTTAATATATTACAAATCAAACCATATTCGCTAAAAACTCCTCTAATTCTGCTTCTGTTTTAATGAGTACCTCTCTAGCTTTACTGCCCTGATTGGTGCCTACTATACCAGCTGCTTCTAGTTGGTCCATTAATCGTCCAGCACGATTATATCCTAATTTCATACGACGTTGTATGAGTGAGGTGGAGCCCATTTGGTGTTGTACAATTAACCGAGCAGCATCTTCAAATAAAGCATCTTTTTCATCCGAATTAAAATCTTTATTACTTGCATCTTTTTCATCAACATATTCTGGCAATAAAAAAGCTTGTGGGTAACCCCTTTGTTCTCCAATAAAATGCGTAATATCTTCTACTTCAGGTGTATCTACAAAAGCACATTGCAAGCGGGTTATTTCTCCGTTATAGGATAATAGCATATCTCCGCGACCAATTAATTGTTCTGCCCCACCTGCATCTAATATAGTACGAGAATCAATTTTAGAAGATACTTTAAAAGCAATACGTGCTGGAAAATTTGCTTTAATGGTACCTGTAATAATATTTACAGACGGGCGCTGTGTAGCAATAATTAAATGTATACCCACTGCACGAGCCAATTGCGCCAATCGAGCAATAGGCATTTCTACTTCTTTACCGGCAGTCATAATTAAATCTGCAAATTCATCTACTACTAATACGATAAACGGTAAATATTGATGTCCTTTTTCTGGATTGAGTTTACGCTGAATAAATTTTTCATTGTATTCTCGAATATTTCTTGTACTTGCTTCTTTCAATAAATCATATCGATTATCCATTTCAATACACAAAGCATTTAATGTATTGACAACTTTTTTGGTATCCGTTATAATAGCATCTTCTTCTCCAGGAAGTTTGGCTAAAAAATGTTTTTCTATGGCTTTATAAATACTTAATTCTACTTTTTTAGGATCTACCAATACAAATTTTAATTGGGATGGATGTTTTTTATATAATAGAGAAACCAAGATGGCATTCAATCCTACCGATTTACCTTGGCCTGTAGCACCTGCCATTAATAAGTGGGGCATAGCTGCTAGGTCCACAATAAAATTTTCATTATCTATTTTTTTTCCAATAGCAATGGGTAAAGAAAACTTATTATGTTGAAACTTTTCGGATGCTAACAATGTTTTCATACTTACCACTGTTTTCTTGACATTTGGAACCTCAATACCAATAGTACCTTTACCAGGTATGGGCGCAATAATACGAATGCCCAACGCAGCAAGGCTTAATGCAATATCATCTTCTAAATTTTTAATACGGCTAATGCGCACACCAGCAGCAGGAATAATTTCATATAATGTAACAGTTGGCCCAACAGTAGCACTAATACGCTGTATAGAAATATCATAATTTTTTAGCGTATCAATAATTTGATTTTTATTTGTCTCTAATTCGTTCGGGTCATGTATAATTTTTTCGCTTCCATGAGCTTCTAATAAATCCAACGAAGGATATTTATAATCTCTCAAATCAAGGGTAGGTTCATATAATGTAGTGTTATTGGTTACAACCATTTCCTCTTTTTTTAACTCTTCTGGCTTGTATACTTCCAAAGCAATATCTGCCATAGTAGGCACTATTTTTTTGATAGAAGTCGTTTTTTGAATCGGTTCTTTTGTATCGCTTAATATATCTGCAACCACTTTTTCTTGATGTTGATTTTCTACAGTAGGTATAGCATCATTACTAGTTTTATTATTTACTATATCTTCTTCTTTTTCTATTAAGGTCAATGTAGATTGATTAACCTCCTCATTATTTACATTAAGCATTAATGTTGCTCCATCTCCTTTAATAACATTACCAGAAGTATTTACAAGTGTAGCATTATCTATTTCTTCGGTTGATATGTTATTATTTTCTATTAGTTCCTCTTTGTCTGGAACGATATCTGAAGAAATTTTCTTTTTCCATTTCAATGCAGGATTAAATCTCCAAATAATATACGCCAATCCACCAGCAAGCAAAATACTTATCATGCCTATATTTCCAACAAAACGACTAATCCAACCACTTATTAAATCACCCACTGCGCCACCATATGCAAAGGCAGATTGCTGAAATCCAAATGCCAATGCTGTGCTAAAAAATAGCAAGCCTATCAACACATATTTTATATTTCGAGAAGGAGAGAATATCTTTTTACCAAAAAAAAGATTAACCCCTAATGTAATAAAGAAGGTACAAAAAAGATAAGATGCTAATCCAAATCCTTTGTATATAAATAGGTGTGATATATATGCGCCAAGTCTTCCAAGTAAATTATTTACTTTAACATCTTCTGCAAACAGAAAGTGTGTGCCTAGGCTAAATACTTTATCCTGATCCTCTTGCCAAGAAAATAAATAAGAGGTAAATGCTACAAACAAAAAAAGAGCTGTTAAAAGAAACCCTACACCCACTATTTTTTTTGTACGGTCATCCTTTGCTACTTCTTTCACAGACACCTCCACAGGTTTATCCGTTTGCAATACATCCTCTGTATCTATAGGTTTTTTTTTCTTTTTTAATGAATTGGCCATATATACTATGGGTACAAAGATAGAGAGGGATTATGAGGATTGGAAAGATTCATAAAAATTAATAGCCGCTTTTTTCAGATTGTTTCAAGTCTTTCAATAATTGTATGTACCAACAGAACTATCGTTCAAATTACACAAGTGTTTGTAATAGCCTACTACGTTTTGTTTCATACAATCCTCTTTATAACTGAATTTTATACACAATAGATATTACCTAAGTTAAACAATAAACTCTTCAAATCTTCATAGCATGCTTGTTTGAAAATGAATACAGAAAAGTATGCTAACCTAAGTAATGAATAACCGTTTTGAATAACACATACATGAACTATATTTTTTGAGAAAAACGCTAATAAATTAGATGCTAACTTCAATCTATCACAGAAAGTAGTACTTTTATTGCCAATACACAAGAATTAAACCTCTAAAAGAATAAATACCTATTTATAATATGCGAAGGATAATATTTTTTATTTTATTGATTTGTACAACTTCCATTGCTACACAAGCTCAAGTTAGCGCAGTACACTTTGGAAAAAATAGAATACAATATAAAAAAACATCTTGGCGTTTTTTTGAAGCCGAACATTTTAATATTTATTTCGCTCAACATGGCCTTGAGTTAGCAAAATATGTAGCACAAGTTGCAGAAGAAGAACTACCCAATATAGAAACATTCATAGAGCAAAACCTACAACACAAACCTAATATCATAGTCTATAACAAATTTGATGATATGCAAGCCTCTAACATAGGCTTAGATATAGAATGGCAACAAAACGATGGGCTTTCAAAATTGGTAAATAATAAAATACTTGTATCCTTTGATGGGAATCATTATAATCTTAAACGTCAGGTTCGAGAAGGTATAGCTCGTGTGTTAGTAAACAATATGCTTTTTGGTGGTAATCTAAGTGAGGTTGCCTCCAATCAAGCTTTTTTAGATTTACCCTCTTGGTTAATAGATGGTTATATAGCTTATGCAGCTGAACGCTGGAGTACAGAAAAGGACGATGCATTAAAAAGTGCAATGCTATCAGGAGAGTACAATAAGTTTTATGCCTTTGCTATGAACAAACCCTTACTTGCAGGACATGCATTTTGGTATTATATAGCTGAAAAGTATGGCACACAAAATGTAACTTATTTAATGTATTTATCTAGAATACATCGAAGTTTTAACTATGCTATAAAAGAAATATGTAAAAAGAAATTAAAAGAAGTGTTAAAAGAGTTTATAGAATACCAACAAAAAAAATATTATGATGATATTCGTAAACGAAAAATTGCTCCCAAAGGAAAACTTTCTGTTACAGAAGAAGTAGGAGAATCTAAAGATTATTTTCGTTTTCAAGCAAATCCTAATCCCAAATCATTTAGTTATGCCGTGGTGGAATATAAAAGCGGGTTGTATAAAGTCATTTTAAATGAAAACTATATCAACACTAAAGTATTGCTTCGTTCCGGCGTAAAGATTGCACAAAACAAAGCCAATCCAAACTACCCCATACTAGCATGGGACCCTAAAGGAACCCGCTTAATAGTTATATATACGGACAAAACAGAAATCAAGATGTTTGTGTATGACGCTTTTCGTCAATACAAATATGCTGAACAAACCATTACAGCCTTTGACCAAATTATTGATGCACAATTTATGCTGAATGAAAACACATTATTACTAAGTGCTGTTAAAAATGGACATACAGATATTTTTACATATAAGATAGATAATCAACAAGTAGAACAAATTACAAATGACGTATATGATGATCTAGATCCCTCTTTTGTAGCCTTTCCCAATAAAACAGGTATTATCTTTTCTTCTAATCGCCCTTCTGCAACAACATCAAAGGCAGATACTGCACTACCTGGACGTAAACAGTATAATATTTTTTTAGTAGATATTAGTGCTAAAGGAGACTACAAACAAATTACACAGCTTACCAATATGAAATATGGTAATGCCCGCTACCCTAGTCAATATAACATACAACATTTTACATTTATAGCCAATGAAAGTGGTGTAAGCAATCGATATGCAGGATATTTTACTACACAACGCGATGGGTTAGATACGTTGTTGATGATTGGAGATGAAGTATTGCGAAACCCCCCGCATAAAGATCTAGATTCCACTTTAAAAGCTTGGAATAAATTGCAACCAGACTCCGTAAATTATGTCTCCATCACCAAAGACTCAACCTATACTTTTCCTTTAACCAACTACCAAAGTAGTTTGTTAGAAAGCCGTGTTGCAGGAGATCTTGGGCAATTAGGTGAGGTAACAAGACAAGGAAATTATAAGTTTCTATATAAGTTAAAATTAGATACAGCCGTATTACGTAAACGTAATGTAACAACAAGGCCTACAGCGTATATGAAAAAAATAATGCAAGAAGATAAAATACGAGAAGGAAAAGCAACGGTATACAGTACTGCAGACACCTCCTCTAAAAATGTTTTTCAAACTCCCTTTGAAAACGATACTACACCGAGCAGAATACAACCTGTTTTAAATCAAGTAACACAATATTCTATATTGGAGAATATAAAAATGTTTAATTATAAACTTAAATTTTCGGTCGATCAAGTAACAGCTGGCTTAACCAATAATGTTCTGCTCAATCGTTTTCAACCATATGGATATGGCTATGGCCCTGTATTTTTAAATAACAATAACGGTATCAATTGGTCTTTTGCAGCCTCTATATCGGATTTATTTGAAGACTATAAAATATATGGTGCTGCTCGTTTTGGCCCTAATTTTACCAATAATGAGTATGTACTAGGTTTTCAAAACTATCGTAAACGATTAGATTGGGGAGTGTTATTTTATAGAGGAGCGAATAATTATTTAAATGTATATGATAAAGGTCCATATGATTCTATCCTTCAGAAAGTAATTACAAGCTTATATCAAGTAAATTTAGCATACCCTATAGATCCAATGCGAAGTATACGGTTAAATATAGCCTATCGTAATGATCGATCTATAGCTAAGGGTATTAATATTTTTGATGAAGCTGATGTTCGGGGGTTGAGTAAACCGGATACCAATATACATTATACTATTGCACATGTAGAATATGTACATGATAATACAATAAACCCTGCCCAAAATATTTGGGATGGGTTACGATTTAAAATTTATGGTGATTTAAATGTAGATGTTACTAAGGGTGGAAAAAATAAAAGTACTTACAATATTGGCTTTGATGCACGGTACTACTATAAAATTTATCGCAATTTTATTTGGGCTGCTCGTGCAGCAGCTGATATATCATTTGGAGATAAAAAAATTATTTACTATTTAGGCGGTACAGACGGGTGGATTAATCCTAAATTCAATGAAAGTCCTAAACCTAATACAAATGAGAATTATGCTTTTCAAACTTTAGCATTGAATATGAGAGGGTTTAAGCAAAATGTATCCAATGGTAGTCGCTCATTTGTAATAAATAGTGAGTTTAGATTTCCCATATTCAGCAGTTTATCTAACACCCCCGTTAGAAGTCCGCTATTAAATAATTTACAACTAATACAATTTTTTGATTTAGGTACGGCTTGGGAAGGTGGATTAGAAAATATTAAGCGTCCCACATTTACCTCTACAGCACCTGGGCCAATAACCATATTTACTAAAGCAGGCGGTATTGGGCCATTTATAGCTGGTTACGGCCTGGGTATACGTACATCATTGTTGGGCTATTTTGTAAAAGTAGATAGAGGATGGCCTATGGATAGCTTTTTTGGGCGAAAAGGGATTTGGTACTTTGGCTTAGGGGTTGATTTCTAAACCTGCCCTACATAAAAAAGGCATTCTGTTGAATGCCTTTTTTGTTACTTTTAAAAAAAGATAAAAATTTTTACCCAATCTTACTTCTGCATCATAGAATCAACTGGTTGATTCATATTGTTTTCTGTTGATGTAGAAGTAGAATCCATTTGAGGTGCTGTTGGCTCAGCAGGAGTAGAAGAATGATCGCTACCCATTGAACTCTTATCAAATGCTACTTTCCATTTTCCATCTTCTTTTTTCAACTTAGCAGTTTGAACTTTACCTGTTTCCTTATCTTTTACATCTACAGTTGCTGTTTCTCCTTCAACTTTTTCATTTAACACCTCAATATCTTTAGACTTAGCAGGAAGTGTTTTTGCAAAAGTACTCATCATATCTAGCATTGAAGCACTTTCTTTTGTGGCATAATTCTTTGCCTCATTAAAATCTTTATTATTAACTGCTTTGTAGAATTTTTCAGCTACCTCCTTTGGAGAACCACCGCCTTTGTTACATCCAACAGCTGCAACCAAACTAAATGCTGCAGCAATAAAAAATAATTTTTTCATAATTGTAATAATTTTTAGGGCGGCAAGTTAAGGATTATTCTAGTAATATCTGTTTTGAATATTTTAATACCTATTTAAAAAGAGAAATTGGTGGTATATTTTTTTCTTTGACAATTTATTTAAGATCAAACTACATGACATATAAACAGACCGTAGCTTTTTTATACGACCAATTGCCTATGTACAGTCGTATAGGAACTATAGCATACAAAAAAGATCTATTTAATATAATTGAATTATGTGCAGTGCTAGGCAATCCACATACAACATTTAAAAGTATTCATATTGCAGGTACGAACGGAAAAGGTAGTACAAGTCACATGTTGGCTGCAATTTTTCAGGCTTCAGGATACAAAACAGGATTATATACTTCCCCTCATTTAAAAGATTTTAGAGAACGCATTAAAGTAAATGGTGTCATGTGTAGTGAATCGTTTGTAATTAATTTTGTAAAAAAAATTCAGCACACTATTAAAAAAATAAAACCCTCCTTTTTTGAGGTTACTGTAGCTATGGCTTTTGAGTATTTTGCCCAACAACAAATAGAGATTGCTATTGTAGAAGTTGGATTAGGTGGGCGCTTGGATAGCACCAATATTGTTCAACCTGTTTTAAGCGTAATTACAAATATCGGATATGATCACATGCCTATGCTGGGCAATACATTAGCTGAAATTGCTTACGAAAAAGCAGGTATTATAAAAAACAATGTTCCAGTTGTAATTGGAGAAAAATTAACCGAAACCGAATTGATTTTTGAGCAGCAAGCAATAAAACATAAAGCACCTATTCATTTCGCTCAAAAAGAATGGACTGTTCTTGATTGGGAATATAAAAATCATCAACTATTGATTAATATTGACTGTCATCACAAGAAGGAAATAGAAACGTATATTTTAGATTTGATAGGGCTCTATCAAACTAAAAATATATTAACTGTTTTGGAAACCATTCATCAAATGCAATTACAAGGTTGGAACATTGCTACAGTCGTTGTTAAAAAAGCATTAAAAGAAGTAAAAAAAATAACAGGGCTACATGGTAGATGGGAAATCGTACACCAGCATCCTACCATTATATTAGATGTGGCTCATAACGTAGATGGGATCAAACAAATAGTAAACCAACTAGAAATTACGAATTACAATCACCTACATATTATTATAGGAATGGCAAAAGATAAAGATGTTATTGATGTATTAAAATTATTGCCACATAATGCTACTTATTATTTTACCAAAGCTCAAATACCAAGAGCACTATCTGAAAAAGAATTATCTGAAAAAGCCAGTAGCATTGGCTTAAAAGGCAAATCATTTTCCAATGTAAACACTGCTATTCATTTTGTTTTGCAAGAAGCTACATCAGATGATCTTATATTAATCTGTGGAAGTGTTTTTCTAGTAGGTGAAGTGGAATATCCTCTAATTTTCTCGTAAATCCTTTCCTGTTAAATAAATAAATACATCTTCCAACGTTGCTTTTTTTACTTCCTTAGTTCGCTCAAAACCTTTGGCAATTAAATCATCAATGAGTTTATCCGGATTATCTAATGCTATAATTTTTCCTGTATCCATAATGGCTACTCGATCACATAAATATTCTGCCTCATCTAAGTAATGAGTAGTTATAATAACCGTAGTTCCTTTTTGTTGAATAGCTCGAATTAAATTCCACAGATTACGCCTTGCTTGTGGATCCAAGCCTGTAGTAGGCTCATCTAAAAAAATAATTTTAGGTTGATTGATAATAGTTGTAGCAATAGAAAAGCGCTGTTTCTGCCCACCACTTAATTCTTTAAATTTTGCTTTAGCCTTATCCCTCAAATTTACCATATCCAGTAGAGCTATAGGATCTGCTTCTTGATTATATAAACCGTTAAACAAATGAATCAATTCAACCAAATTCAAATTAGGGTAATAGCCTGAAGTTTGTAATTGTACGCCAATAATTTTTTTGATTTCATTGGGCGATTTATCTAAATCAAATCCATCTACTATTACCTCTCCAGAAGTTTTGTAGCGTAAGGTTTCTATAATTTCTAATGTGGTTGATTTTCCTGCGCCATTTGGGCCTAGTAAACCAAAAATTTCTCCTTTAAATACTTCAAAACTTATATTTTGTACAGCATCAAAATTGCCATACTTTTTTACCAAATTTTGAACGGATATAATAACTTTAGATTGCATAATTCAACCTTTTACAGGTTATTTTTTTTGTTTACAGGTGATGTAGAAGCATTTTTTCGAATAAAAATTTGTGTAAAATAAAAAATACCACTGCTATCTTTTGCCACACCAATACCCGTATAATTATAATTGCCCTTAATATTTTTTTGATGAGGAGGACTATTAATCCAACCATTTACAACTGCAGCAGCACTAAGTTTTCCATATGCTACATTTTCTGAAGAAGCTTTTGTATTAGGTAAAAAAACAAAAATATCTTTCATTCTCTTTTCAAAATCATAATGTCCAAAGGGAATAAGTTTTGTACTCATTCGAGCGCTATGTTTTGTTGCTATAGAACAAAGTATAGTATCTAATTGCAGCGGAGGTAATGCTTGATTTTTTCTATACGCATTTATATATATTAAAATACTATCATTTATAGTCGAAAGAGGTTTTTGATCTTTCTCCAAAAGAGTAGAGTTGTTATTTTTTTTGCAACTGTCAACGATTGTAGTTTGTGCTATTGTATAATAGTTGAGTATTGTAATGCATATCATGCATAATATAATAGAGCGTTTATATATAAGCATTATGTATGTTTAATTATTGATTACTATATGTTTGTAATTCTTCCATCATCTCCTTACTACCTATAAATAAAGGCGTTCGCTGATGCAGTGTCTTGGGTTCAATATCCAATATACGCTGTGTTCCATTGGTGGCTAAACCTCCAGCCACTTCTACAATAAATGCAAATGGATTACATTCATATAGCAAGCGCAATTTCCCATTCGGTTTATCTGCTGTTCCTGGATACATAAAAATGCCGCCTTTAATTAAGTTTCGATGTACATCTGCCACCATACTTCCGATATAACGTTGTGTATATGGACCTCCAGTTGATTTATCTTTTTTTTGACAATTTTCTAAATAATCTTTTATACCCTTTGCATATTGATTATAATTTCCATAATTAGCAGAATAAATGCTTCCCTTCACAGGACATTTTATATCAGGATGGCTTAAACAAAATTCTCCAATAGAAGGGTCCAATGTAAATCCATTTACGCCACGTTTTGTTGCGTACACCATCATTGTTGATGATCCATAAACAATATATCCTGCAGCTACTTGCCTACGACCGTGTTGTAAAAAATCGGCATGTGTACAGGGAGTACCCTGTTCGCTCACTCTTTTATATACACCAAAAATGGTACCTATCGAAACATTAACATCAATATTGCCACTACCATCCAAAGGGTCGATAGAAACAACATATTTAGATTTATTGCTCACATCATCATCAAACACAATAATATCATCACACTCTTCACTAGCCATTCCTGCGCAACTAA
This sequence comes from uncultured Chitinophagaceae bacterium, assembly GCA_964638565.1. Classification (GTDB taxonomy): domain Bacteria; phylum Bacteroidota; class Bacteroidia; order Chitinophagales; family Chitinophagaceae; genus CAYVXB01. The sequence continues at coordinate 16,668 of CAZXBE010000010.1, read as the reverse complement.
TTCCATGACGCAACACCCCCATAAATTGCTGATTAGCAAATACATCTAATTTTTTCACATCTTCTCCTTGTATATTCATACTACCTACATCGCCCAGAATATCTACTAATCCTGCTTTATTTACTTCTACATGCACCCGTTTAGCAGCTAGTCCAATATCTCTCAACAAACTGCTTAACTCCCCAGTAGCAGAGGGAAAGCTCCTCATGGCTTGAATAGTAAATTCATCTAAAGTAAGAATTTGTCTATTAATGTTTGTTGTAGGAACCATATTGTATTATTCAATAGTAATAAATGTATTAATCAAGTTAAAAGTAAAAATGTGTAAATCAAAATTATACTAAAAAGGAGACTTCATAAGTATATAACTTTAAATCGGTTTTAGTTTTTACTTTTGAATTTCTAACTTCACTTTAATGAAAGTATTCAAATTCGGCGGTGCTAGTGTTGAAACAGCAGAACGTATACAAAATGTTTCTACTATTATACAAACTTTTACAAATGAGCCATTGGTTGTGGTAATATCAGCTATAGGCAAAACAACCAATGCCTTAGAAAAAATAGCAACTTCTTTTTTTGATGGCAAACAACAAGAAGCGCTTCAGCTATTTCAACAACTTAAAGAACAACACAATAACATAAGCCTTTCCTTATTAAAAAGCAATACCCACAAAATTTCTATACAATTACAACATTTTTATACGGAGATAGAATGGTTATTACATGACAAGCCCACACAATCTTTTGATTATTATTATGATCAAATTGTTTGTATAGGCGAACTGCTTTCTACTACTATTGTTAGTGGTTACTTAGAAGAAATAGGCATACAAAATAAATGGGTAGATGTGCGAGATATTTTTAGAACAGATAACACGTTTCGTGAAGCTGTATTAGATTGGAATTATACCCAGCAGCAAGTGGATACAACTATAAAACCTTTACTTGAAAATACTAAAGTCATTATTACACAAGGATTTATAGGCAGCACTGATCAAAATGAAAGTACTACTTTTGGAAGAGAAGGAAGCGATTACTCTGCTGCTATTTTTTGTAATATGCTAAATGCAAATAGTTTAACTATTTGGAAAGATGTAAAAGGCGTGATGAATGCAGATCCCAAACAATTTCCTCAAGCACAACTTATTTCTACTTTAAATTATACTGAAGTTATTGAAATGGCTTTCTATGGCGCTCAGGTTATACATCCAAAAACGATTAAGCCTTTACACAACAAATCTATTCCATTATATGTAAAATGCTTTTTAGACAAAAACCTTCCTGGAACAACTATTCATAATAACCCAGTACAAAATCTTCCTCCTATTATTGTAATGAAACAAAATCAGGTACTGTTGACTTTTATATCTAAAGATTTTTCTTTTGTAGATGATACGTTAACCATATGGCTAACAAAACTTTTTGCAAGTAAAAAATTAGAGCCAAACATTAGTCAAAACGGAGCTATCAGTTTAATTCGCTGTGTTGACAATCATGCAGACAAAATAAACGATCTCATTGCAGAGGCCTCCTCCATTTTTGATGTACAAATAGAACACCCACTTAGTTTGCTAACTATTCGACATTATACCACTGAATTGCTGCAAACTTTAACGCAAGGAAAGAAAGTAATACTGCAACAACAAACACAAGAAACAGTACAGGCGTTAATGAAAGAGAAATAGCTTCATGTTTGTGCACTTAATAATATATATATTCCCCTTTCTTATTTACCATAATGATAGGTAATTGTTTCTTTTGCTCAAAATAATTATACCCTTGTTGTAGGTTATCAAAAAAAGCCTGCAATTTTGTATTATCCTGCGCTGTTCTACATAAGTATTCTGAACTTTTTTTATTCTTGTATCGAGCAGGAAAAATATGAACAGGAATAAAGTCCTGGCCTGCACTTTTTGCATAAGCAGCTAACAAATAAAGTTCTTCAATTTGTGTATTCGTAATAGGGATACATCCAATAGTTACACAATCGCCATGTATAAAAATTTCTCCTCCAGGACGTACAGAATCGCTCAATATTCTATCTGATGGATTAGGATAATTTAAACCCAACGATAAATAATATGTACTCTTCGGATTAAATATATTGATATAGTAAAAACCCTCTGGAATTTGAAAATCACCCTCTATACGCTTAGGCCCAATAGAGCCTGCTATAGCACAAACCTTATATGTTTTAAATAGTTTAAAAGATTCTTTACTATTCTGCCTCCCCCAAACCTCTAACTCTCGTTCATATTTAAATGATCGAATATATAACTGCTTAATAGGCCATTGAAAGCCCAATTCCATAGACCGATTTACTAAGGTATCGTATTTGTGCTGCATTGCTTCAACAACTCTACCATAATTCTGCTGCATATCCATAAAAGAAGGTTGCGCTGATACAGATACACTTAATAAAGTACATAGAAAAAGATATGTATATATTCTTTGCATAAGCAAATCTTTTACATTCATTAATTCAAAACTTAAAATAATTTTACAAATTCCCTCTTAAACCTTGCTCTCTTTCAATAGCTTCAAATAGAGCTTTAAAATTGCCTTTCCCAAAACTTTTAGCACCCTTACGTTGTATAATTTCAAAAAACAACGTAGGCCTATCTTCTACAGGTTTAGTGAATAATTGCAATAAGTACCCTTCATCATCTCTATCTACTAATATACCCAATTCTTTTAACGATTGGATGTCTTCATCAATATGCCCTACTCTCTCTACTAAGTCATTATAATATGTAGTAGGTACTTGTAAAAAATCTACCCCTCGATTACGCAAGGCAGTTACTGTTTTTACAATATTATTGGTAGCCAATGCGATATGTTGCACGCCTTCTCCATTATAAAATTCTAAATATTCTTCTACCTGCGATTTCTTTTTTCCTTCAGCTGGTTCATTAATAGGGAATTTTACATAGCCGTTTCCATTACTCATCACTTTACTCATCAACGCAGAGTATTCTGTTGAAATATCTTTATCATCAAATGATAAAATGTTTTTAAAACCCATTACCTCTTCATAAAATTTAACCCAAACATTCATTTGATTCCATCCTACATTACCCACACAATGGTCTACATACAACAAGCCTGTAGTATCAGGCTTAAAGTACTGGTTATTGCGACTTTCAAAGCCTGGCATAAAAGCACCAGTATACTTTTTACGTTCAATAAACAGATGAATGGTGTCACTATAAATATGAATACCACTCATTACTATTTCACCTGATTTATCTTTTAAAATGGTAGGTTGCATATACGATTTAGCACCTCGGTGAGTCGTTTCTTTCCAAGCTTTTGAAGCATCTTCTACGTGCAATGCTATTGCTCTAACGCCATCACCATGCTTAGCAATATGATCAGCAATAACATTACCACTTCGTAAAGGGGTGGTAAGCATAAAGGTTACTTTGTTTTGTTGCAATACATAGCTTACTTTTTCTTTAATGCCTGTTTCTGGGCCAGCATAAGCAATCAATTGAAAGCCAAATGCGTTTTGATAATAATGTGCTGCTTGCTTGGCATTGCCCACATAAAATTCTATATAATCAGTACCTAAAAGAGGTAAAAAATTTTCTTGCATAACAGATGAACCAGATGTTTTTGTAGCTGTTGTTGGCATATAAAAAATGAATTAAAATAAATGTGTGTTTTGTAGTGCTTATGCTTTTTTGACAAATTCGAGATAACAAGTTAAAGATAAAGCGACCTCACTCTAACCGTTATTAATAACGTACGCTCAAATGCACAGGCTCTTTAATTTCTTTTCGGATGGATGCAATACCTATAGAAAACAAATCTATCGTGCAACTTACCGCATCCAATTGTTGTATTTTTTTCCATACTTCTTCCATTTCTGCACTTCCGTGTATTTTATCAAAAATAAATAAAGTTTCGTTATGTGCTTTATTATAAAGCATGTTCCAATAAAACAAAATAGTTTCTTTACAATTATTACCATTAACAAACACAAAATCTAATTGATTAATCTTATTAAGTGTATCTTTTAAGGTGTTATTTGCATTACCTAATATTTGGAGAGTATTTTTTATTGATAGCGATGCAAAATTTTGTGCTGCAATTTTTGCAATAGCATCGCTTTCTTCATAAGTTATAATTGTTGTATTAGCGTTGGCAAGCGCCAAATAAGAAGTCGTAATACCTAAAGAACCCCCTATTTCTAGTACATATTGACTTTTGTAATGTCTCGCCATGCGAAAAAATAATTGATCATACTTCGCTGGTTTAACCATACTTCTATATAAGTCGGCCATTTTTACTTTTTGAGATATGGGTATTGTAGCCCTTTCACAAAAACCTTCTATGTCTACAATACGATGATCTTTTTTTAACTGTTTACACAGTTGTGTAATTTGTTTATGCGCAGGGCATGTTTTTTTATTGATTAGTATATTCCTAATAAAATCGTACACAAATGGAGAATGTGTGCCATGGCCTTTTCCATTATTGGCTGTAAACCAGTAGTGTAGGTACTTTTGAGTTGATTTAAATGTAGAATACAAGATATTGAAATAAAAATTATTCTTTCACGCTTTCCCATACTTCAAAACTATATGGATATGCATGTTTTTCATCAGCATTATAATTTTTACAACTTATCTGTTTCCAGATTGTAACATCTATTTCTGGAAAGAATGTATCGCCTTCAATATTTGCATGTACACGAGTTAGATAGATGCGTTGTGCAATAGGCATAGCGGCTTTATATATTTGTGCCCCACCAATAACAAAAGCCTCTTTACAATCGGTTTGCTCAGCTTGTATTATAGCTTCTTCTAAACTATGTGTTACCCAAGTATCAATATTATTTTGTAGGTGGTTTAATTTTTTTTGTTGGGTTATAATAATATTCAACCTTCCAGGCAAAGGTTTTTTTGCAATAGATTCAAATGTTTTACGACCCATAATGATGGGCATGCCCCAGGTAGTATTTTTAAAAAATGTTAAATCATTCGGCAAATGCCATAATAATTGATTATTACGACCAATGGCATTGTTGGTAGACGCTGCAACAAGAATATTTATTACCATGAATTCAATATAGTAGATTTATTTGCAACAATGTTGTAATTGCATCAAGTTCAACAAGTATATACGCAATACTAATGTATGAAAATACACTAGCTTTTTGCAAACTCTTTTCGAATAAGGTTTAATGCGCTACCTGCTTTAAACCACTCAATTTGCTGGTGGTTATATGTATGATTTAATTGTATTTCATCCTTGCTACCATCTTTATGATGTAAGACCATTGTTAATGCTTTATTGGGCGCAAAAGAAGCTAAGCCTATTATATCTACAACATCATCCTCTTGTATTTTGTTGTAATCTTCTTTGTTAATAAACGTTAAGGCCAGCATGCCTTGCTTTTTCAAATTGGTTTCATGGATGCGGGCAAAACTTCTTACTACAATTGCCCTAACGCCTAAATGTCTAGGTTCCATGGCAGCATGCTCTCGGCTCGATCCTTCTCCATAATTTTCATCGCCCACTACTATAGATCCTATGCCAGCAGCTTTGTATACACGTTGAACGGCAGGTACAGCAGCATATTCACCTGTTAATTGATTTTTTACACTATCGGTTTTATCATTAAAAGAATTAACGGCGCCAATCAACATATTGTTAGAAATATTATCTAAATGTCCTCTAAATTTTAGCCAAGGGCCAGCCATAGAAATATGATCAGTGGTGCATTTCCCTTTGGCTTTTATCAATAATTTTAATCCTTTTAAATCGCTTCCCTCCCAAGCTGTAAAAGGACTTAGTAATTGCAATCGATTAGAATCAGGGTTTACGATTACACTTACTTTGCTACTATCTGCTGCGGGAGCTTGATAGCCAGCATCTTCTACTGAAAATCCTTTAGGAGGTAATTCAACACCCACAGGCTCATTCAACATTATCTCTTCTCCCATTTGATTTTTTAACGTGTCTTTTAGGGGGTTAAAACTTAATGTTCCTGCAAGTGCAAGTGCAGTAACTATTTCTGGAGAAGCAACAAATGCATGTGTAGAAGCTAGGCCATCATTACGTTTAGCAAAATTTCTATTAAATGAAGTAATGATGGAGTTTTTACGATTGGGATCATCTATATGTCTAGCCCACTGACCAATACAAGGACCACAAGCATTAGCTAAAACAACACCTCCAATTTGATCAAATAGTTTTAAAAAGCCATCTTTTTCAACAGTATATCGCACTTGTTCGGAGCCAGGTGTAATAGTAAATGCTGCTTTTGTTTTTATTTTTTTATGGAGAGCTTGTTGTGCAATAGAAGCAGAGCGACTAATATCTTCATAAGAAGAGTTCGTGCATGAGCCTATCAATGCGACTTCTAATTTTTCAGGCCAACCATTTTTTTTCACGGTTTCGGCGAACATAGAAATAGGTGTGGCTAAATCTGGGGTAAAGGGTCCATTAATATGAGGCTCTAATTCATTTAGGTTGATTTCAATTAATTGATCATAATATTTTTCTGGATTATTATACACTTCCACATCTGGACGCAAATATTCTTTGATGGAATTGGCCATGTTCGCTACTTCTAAGCGCCCAGTAGCTTTTAGATATTCCGCTATTTTTTCATCGTAACCGAATATAGAGCAAGTGGCTCCAATTTCTGCACCCATGTTGCAAATAGTTCCTTTTCCTGTGGCACTTATATTATCTGCACCATCTCCAAAATATTCCACAATAGCACCCGTTCCACCTTTTACGGTAAGTATACCAGCCACTTTTAGAATCACATCTTTCGCACTTGTCCAGCCATTCATTTTACCAGTTAATTTTACACCAATTATTTTAGGCATTTTCAATTCCCAAGGTAATCCAGCCATTACATCTACTGCATCAGCACCTCCTACACCAATGGCTATCATACCCAAGCCACCCGCATTAGGCGTATGACTATCTGTACCAATCATCATGCCTCCTGGGAAAGCATAATTTTCCAACACTACTTGGTGAATGATTCCTGCACCAGGTTTCCAAAATCCAATTCCATATTTATTTGAAATAGAAGCTAAAAAATCATACACTTCTTTATTTGTATCCAACGCTGTTTGTAAATCTTGTACAGCCCCTACCTTTGCCTGAATTAGGTGGTCGCAATGCACAGTAGAAGGGACAGCTACTTTACTTCTTCCACAAGTCATGAATTGTAATAAAGCCATCTGCGCAGTAGCATCTTGCATAGCCACACGGTCAGGCGCAAAATCTACATAATCCTTACCCCTTTCATAAGGCTTTGAGGTGGGGTTAAATAAGTGCGTATATAATATTTTTTCTGTTAGAGTTAATGGGCAATTAACTAGTTTTTTTGCTGCATCAATTTTTGCAGGCATTTCAGCATATACCTTTTTAATAAGATCTAAATCGAACATAATAGAAAATTTGAAATGAGAGAACTGCTTTTTATACTGTCAATTCTTAAAATTTCCACAAAACTATCAAAAAATGATGTGTTTTGTTGCAGATATTATAATAGTTATGCTTACATTAGCAGTATGAGTAAGTTAAAATACTTTATTGAATATCGCCTTTTTGGGGTATGTACATCCATTGGAGAACGAGTAGGTATAGCCACCTCTCGCATTCGTATGTATTTTATTTATTTAACCTTTTGCACCTTAGGATCTCCCATTATTATATATTTTTTTATTGCATTTTGGATGAATATTAAACAATATATCTGGAATGCTCGTCGTAACCCACTTCGGTACTTATGATAATTAAAAAATGCCAGAATTTAAATTCTGGCATTTTTTAATTTACGCAATCACCTTCTCTTTCTTCTTTTTTATCTGTGTGATGAGCGCATCTAAAGCGTCATCAAAAGATTCTTCGAAAGATTTTGACGATGCTTTGGTGAAAAAGTTTTGTTTGGGGACATGTACCTGAATTTCAGCTATTTTGTCCTTAATGTTGTGAGCCACATTATCTAATTTTAAAAATACATCTACCTTAATAATGCTGTCATGAAAGGTATTTAACTTTGCTATTTTTTTGTGTACATATTCCATTAGTTTTTCGTCTGCATCAAAATGTACTGTCTGAATATTAACATTCATAGTGTTTAGATTTGAGTGAATAATAAGATCTGCTTCAAGGTAACAATTTTATACAAAAAATGCAAAATATGCTTAAAATAGTAGATATTTTTTACAATAAAACTATGCTTTGGGATGTGCCTGTTTGTGTATTTCTTTAAGTTTTTCAATGGTGTTATGGGTATATACCTGAGTAGCAGCCAGAGAGGAATGGCCTAGCAATTCTTTTACTGCATTTAAATCAGCGCCATTATTCATTAAATGGGTAGCAAAAGTGTGTCGCAGCACATGTGGGCTTTTTTTGTCGATGGTGGTAATAAGAGATAAATATTGATTTACTTGAAGGTATACATACTTAGGATATAATTTTTTTCCTTTATCTGTTACCAATAAGACTGTTCTATCCGCTTCAGCAAACTGATTATGCTTTTCCTGTATATATGACTGTATTTGCTGAATGAGATCTTTCCCCACGGGTATAATGCGTTCTTTACTACCCTTACCCAAAACTTTTATGGATTGATGGGCCATATCAATTTCATTTTCTTTTAATCCTATAAGTTCACTTAAACGGATACCGGTATAATATAAAATTTGCAAGCTTAACTTAGCCGTTTGCCCTTTCCAATCAGCTGAAAATTCAACATGTTCAAACAATGTAGCCGTTTCTTTTTCTTGTACAAACTGCGGAAGTCGTTTATTACTTTTTGGTGAAATAATGCTTGCCACAGGACTTTGCTTGAGATTGCCTTGGCGTAAATGATATTTAAAAAACGATTTTAAGGAAGATATTTTTCGGTGAATACTACGAGGTTCTATTTTCTTATTGCGCAACCCAGCCAACCAACTACGTATCATGTTTGTTGTTATTGCAACTATCTCTTCTGTACTATATGTTTCTTTTATATAATCGAAAAAACAAGTTAAATCGTTTGTATATGCCTTAACTGTATGGACAGAATATCTTTTTTCAAATTGTAGAAAGTTAATGAAACTCGTAATAGGGGAGTTAGAAGACATATAAAGAGAATAGCCATAAAGTTACAACCTTATAGCTATTGAATCATTTTGAATAAAACAAGCCATTATAGCTCTATTTTACCACTCAAAATTTGCTGCTTGTATTGTGCCTTTAAAATAGTAGCACGACGCCTAATAGAAGGCTTAGTAAAGGATTGACGTTCTCTTAGTTGTAATAAGGTTTTCGATTTCTCAAATTTCTTTTTATACTTTTTGAGGGCTTTATCTATGTTTTCGCAATCTTTTGAATCAATAATCAACATGTGAATAAAAATATTTTAGAGCTGCAAAGTTAATATATTTAAGAATTGTAGCAAAAAAAATGTGTACTGTTCCAAGACAAAGAATTGTAGCCCTACGTTTTGGGCATGTTTGTTATGCCAATTGCATGAGTCTTTCTGCAGTCTGTTCTAAAGTTTGTTGATTTTTAGCAAAGCAAAATCGTACTAATGTACAATCTGTTGTATTGTGGTAAAAAGCTGAAACAGGAATGGCTGCAATGCCTGTTTCTTTCGTTAATTGAATAGTAAATGCTTTATCTGTTTTATTACTTATTTTACTGTAATCTACACACTGAAAATAACTGCCTTTAGTAGGAGTATATTTAAATGGTACGTTTTTAAGAATATCTAAAAAATAATTTCGTTTTGTTTCATAAAAATTAGACAAGCCTAAATAATTTGTTCTGTCTTTCAAGTAATCGGCTAGGGCATATTGTGTGGGCGTGTTGGTACTAAATACATTGAATTGATGGACTTTTCTAAATTCTTTCATCAAATTTTCAGGCGCAATGGCATAGCCTATTTTCCAACCTGTAGCATGAAATATTTTTCCAAATGAAAATACAACGAAACTACGTTCCGCTAGTTTAGGATATTTTAATACGCTTTCATGTGTGGCATGATCGAAAATGATGTGTTCATACACCTCATCGCTCAATAAAATAATATTGGTTGATGCAATTAGCTTTTGTAATTGGATCATATCATCAGCCGTAAGAATACTACCGGTAGGGTTATGTGGCGTATTAATGATGATCATCCGTGTTTTCTCCGTGATATATTTTTTTACTGTTTCCCAATCTACAGCAAAGTTTGGAGCTTTTAATTGAATATACACCGGAATGCCACCACACAACTGAATAGCAGGAGCATAACAATCGTAGGCTGGTTCAAAAATGATCACTTCATCTGTAGGATGAATAATAGCCGTAATGGTGGAAAAGATAGCTTCGGTAGCTCCAGATGTAATGGTAATTTCTGTTTCGGGGTTAATAGATGCACCATATACATACTGGCATTTTTCAGCAATAGCTTCTCTTAAACACAATATCCCAGCCATTGGAGCATATTGATTAAACCCTTTTCGAAAATATTGATGAATAAGTGCAACCAGTTGTTCATCTACTTCAAAATCAGGAAATCCTTGTGATAAATTAATGGCTTTATATTCATTAGCCAATGATGACATCACTGTAAAAATAGTAGTGCCAATATGAGGTAATTTGCTTTGTAATGCAAAAGGATAAAGGTTCATATAAAGAAATATTCGTTTTATTCTAGCTCATCATTAAAATATTGGCGCTACGTTGTAGTATGTTAAAGGCTATTTCGGCCATGAGATTTTCTTTGTCTAATGTAGGATTAACCTCTGTAATTTCAAAACAACATATTTTACGACTCATCATAAACTTACTTACCAAATCTTCTGCTTCACGCTCTCTTAAACCGTTACCCACTGGCGTTCCAGTACCTTTAGAAATAGAAGCGTCTAAACTGTCTACATCAAAACTTACATAAATATCTGTACAATCATCTAAGTAACGAAGCACGCTGCGTACAATATTTTCAGCTCCTTTTCGACGAACTTCTCCTGTAGGAATAACTTTCATCTTATATTTATCTATCAGTGCTTTTTCTTCTTTTTCATAATCTCTAAGCGAAATAAATACGATATCCTCTGGTAATACTTTAGGTTTTATTTTACCCACATCTTTTAGTTGATCCCACATTTTAGTAGTAGCAGCATCTAGCTTATGTACTTTACTTTTTAGATTGTCCTCATTAATAGCGGTGGCCAAAGGCATTCCATGCATATTACCCGAAGGTGTGGTATAAGGTGTGTGCAAATCGGCATGGGCATCAATCCATATAACACCAATTTTACTTTTAGGTTTAGCCATTTTTATACCAGCTATGGTGGCTCCAGATGTACCATGATCACCACTTAGTATAATCGGAAAAAAATTATTTTTTAAACTGCCATACACTGCTTTACTCACTCTTTCGTACATTGTTAGCAAACCTGGAATGCGCTTAGCATAAGGCGATTGAATGGGTTCGTATAGTAATTTATTCTCTGTTTCAATACGTTCGGATGGGAAGTGTACAAAAAAATTGCTCATAAAATCGAGAGCAGCTATTTTAATAGCTTCAATGCCCAAGCTGGCTCCTCTGGTACCAGCGCCAATTTCAGAAGGAATTTCTATTATTTTTATATTTTTCATGTTAAAATAGTACTAAGCTAATTTTTGATTTGGCTTATAGTAACACGCAAGTTATAGAATGTTAAAATAATGAAATTAAAGTGCAGTTTACTTAAACTATATTTGCAATCGCTAAAAAAATGAATTGTGCGTTTAAAAACATTAGAAATAAAAGGCTTTAAAAGCTTTGCAGACAAAACAACGCTTCATTTTGATGAAGGCGTTACCGGTGTAATTGGACCTAATGGTTGTGGTAAAAGCAATATTGTAGACTCTATTCGCTGGGTAATAGGAGAACATAAAATAAGCAATTTGCGTTCAGAGAATTTAGAGAGTTTAGTATTCAATGGATCTAAAACTCGCAGTGCTAGCGGATTAGCAGAGGTTTCGCTCACCTTTGAAAATACTAAAAATCTTTTACCTACAGAATTTAGCACCGTTACCATTACTCGTAAATTTTATAAAAGTGGCGAAAGCGAATACCGATTGAATGATGTGAGCTGTCGATTAAAAGATATTCATAATTTATTTATGGATACTGGCGTGTCGACTGATTCTTATGCTATTATAGAATTGGGTATGGTAGATGATATTATTAAGGATAAAGATAATAGTCGCCGCAGAATGTTAGAGCAAGCTGCAGGCATTTCCATTTATAAAACCCGTAAAAAAGAAGCTAAATCTAAGTTAGATGCTACCGAAACAGATTTGAATCGTATAGAAGATTTATTGTTTGAAATAAACAATCAACTTAAAACCTTAGAAAGCCAAGCCAAAAAAGCAGAAAAATATTACGAGATAAAAAAAGAATATAAAGCTTTAAGTATAGAATTAGCTAAAGCTTCGCTAGAAGGATTTAATCTAACCTATAAAAATTTAAGCGAACAGCAAGAAATAGAAACCGATAAAAAATTTAAACTTGAAGCCACTATTGCCACAGCAGAAGCAGCTATAGAACAAGAAAAATTAGTGTTTGTTGAGCAAGAAAAGAATTTGCAAAACATGCAACAATCCTTTAATGACTTGTTGCAACAATTGCGGATCAAAGAAAATGATAAAAACTTAGCCACTCAAAAATTACATTACTTAAGAGAAAAAGAAACAGGCGTACAAGATTTTCTACTACAATCCGAAAGTCAATTAAAAGGCCTGCAAGAGTCTATAAGCTTTACCCAACAACAGTTACAAGCAGAAGAGGTAAAGCTAGAGGGCTTACAACAACAATTAATAGCCGTAAAAGAAAGCGTAGAAACCAATAGAAAAATATTTGATGAAAAGCGTTTTGCTGTAGATGCTGCAAGAAATGAAAATCAACAATTACAACGCAACCAATTCGAAGCAGAAAAAAAAGTAGCCGTTGCAGATACTTCTATACAAAATTTACAAAGAGCTATTCATCAATTGCAAGAGGAAAGAGAAGCGAGAGAAAATCAACTTAAACAATTACAAGAAGAACATCGTATAAAAGAACAAGCTTTAGCAGAAAAAAAGCATGTATTAGAAAACCTGCAACAACAGCATGAGCAAACTAAAACCCAAATTTTAGAAACACAAGCTATACTTGAAAATTTACGTCATCAATTAGCGGAAGAAAATAGAAGGCTAGATGCTAAACGCAATGAGCATGATTTATTAAAAAGCTTGATTGATAGCATGGACGGCTATCCGGAAAGTATAAAGTTTTTACATAAAAATACAAACTGGAATCACGAAGCTCCCATTTTATCAGATGTTATTTATGTAAAAGAAGAATACCGTGCAGCTGTAGAAAATGTGCTAGAGCCTTATCTAAACTATTATATAGTTAATAATCTTTCCGAAGGCTTACAGGCAGTACATTTGCTCGATGAGCATAAAAAAGGAAAAGCAAATTTCTTTTTATTAGATCAATTTAAAAATAATACAACTGCTGAAAAAGCAATACCAGCAAACACTTTACAGGCGCTTTCTATAATTGAAGTAGAAGATACATACAAAGCTTTAGCTTATTATTTATTAGGCAATGTATTTATTGCCGAAAATGAAGAAGCATTAAATACTGCAGATAATGATAGTATTATTTTAGAAAAAACAGGGAAATATGTAAAAGGTAAATATGCCTTAAGTGGCGGTAGTGTGGGCTTATTTGAAGGTAAAAAAATTGGACGAGCAAAAAATATAGAAAAATTACAAGCCCAAATACAAGAACAGGCAAGTATAGTAAAGGACATCAAAACAAAAATTGATCAACATCATAATCAAGTAATTAACTACAATCAGCAACTAAAAGAAGAAGTTATTAGAACAACACAACATGAAATTAATCAGCTAATAAATCAATCTTTTGCTGTACAAAACAAAATTGAAAATACACATACTCAACAAGCCAATGGTAAAAATAAAGAAACAGAATTACAACAACAGCTACAAATTACGCAAGAGGCTATAAAACATGTTCGGCAAGATTTACAGCAATTAAAAAATCAGCTAATTCAGGCTGAAACTGTTATGCAATCTGCGGAAACAGATTATAAAAATGCAGAACAACTATATAATACAGCTAGTACACAATACAACGAATATAATTTACAAACTACCCGCCAACAAAGCCATATAGCTGCATTACAGCAAGAGCTAGATTTTAAACGAAAACAACTTACAGATTTAACTACACAAATAGAAACGAATACAGTTCAGCTAAACCAAACTGTTGAAAATATTATAGCTTCCGAACAATTATTGCAAGAGACAGAAACGATCTTGTTAACCTTAATGCGTCGTAAAGAAGAAGAAGAACGCATACTCAATGAAGCCGATCAAACCTATCATACAGCAAAAAATCTTTTACATGATAAGGAAACGATATTACGTCAACAAGTAAAATCTAAAGAACAATTAGAGCAAACATTAAGTGATCTTAAAGATAAAACCAACGCATTAAAACTTCAATTAGCATCTGTAAAAGAAAGGTTAAGTGTAGAGTTCAAAATTAATATAGATGATATTTTAGAAGAAACTCGAAAAGAGGATACTTCCTTAGAAGAATTGCAAGCCGCCGCAGATCGTATGAAAAAACGCTTAGAAAATATGGGTGAAATAAACCCAACGGCCATAGAAGCGTATGAAGAAATGAAAAAACGCTACGATTTTATCGTAGAACAAAAAAATGATTTGGTAACGGCTAAAGAATCTTTACTAAAAACTATACAAGAAGTAGAAACTACGGCCAATCAAAAATTTTTAGATACATTCAATCAAGTTAGAGAAAATTTTCAAAAAGTATTTAAAGCTTTATTTACTGAAGAAGATACAGCCGATATTATTTTAGAACATCCTGAAAACCTTGCGGATACTGGCATTGATATTGTAGCCAAACCCAAAGGCAAACGTCCATCATCTATTACACAATTAAGCGGAGGAGAAAAAACATTAACAGCCACAGCATTACTGTTTGCTATTTACCTTATAAAACCAGCTCCATTCTGTATTTTAGATGAAGTAGATGCACCGTTGGATGATGCCAACGTTGGCAAATTCACACAAATGATTCGTCAGTTTAGCGCCAACTCACAATTTATTATTGTAACCCATAATAAAATGACCATGTCTACAGTGGATGTTATTTATGGCGTAACCATGCAAGAACCAGGTGTTAGCCGTTTAGTTCCTGTTGATTTTAGAAGTTTAAACTAAAATTTAAGCGTACGTTTATTATATCTCTTTTATGGGCGTCTCTAAAGTTGGAAAAAAGTTGACTTATATCAACACGCTACTTTTGAGGAAGCCCGTATATAACTTAAATGAGCAATTAAACATGCATAAAAAATACCTATTTTGGATTCTCATTTTTTTGCTTTCGGTTTATGTTAAATTAAATGCCCAGCAAACAGAAGAAGTGCAACCACAAAAAACAATTGTAGGCATAGCCAGCTGGTACTCTGATAAATTTGATGGTCGAAAAACAGCCACTGGAGAAATTTTCAGACAAAATAAATTTACAGCAGCAAGCAATGTATTTACCTTTGGAACCTGGTTAAAAGTAACCAACTTGCGCAATAAAAAATCTGTTTGGGTTAAAGTAAATGATAGACTTCATCCAAAAATGAAACGAGTAGTTGACCTTACCCGAGCCGCAGCAGAAAAACTAGGAATGATAAAATCTGGTGTAGCTAAAGTAAAGGTAGAATCGTATGGAAAAGTAAAACCCCAAGATTCCATAAACGAAGCATCAGGAGAGTAAGCTTTGTCTTGCTAAAAATTCTAGCTTTTGATTCATCTCAAGAAGTTTTTCAGTTAGCTCTTTATTTTCCTTACGCAACCGATAAACCTCATAAGATTTTTCAATACTATCCCTGATTGCATCCTCATTCCAAGGTTTAGTTAGGTATCTATATACCTGCCCTCGGTTTATGGCATCAATTACAGCTGCCAAATCAGTATATCCCGTAATTAGAATGCGCATAGCCTCTGGGTATCTCGTTACCATAGCTTCAAAAAATTCGATACCTGTTATTTCGGGCATTCGCTGATCAGATAGAACAACCTGAATATCATTTTGTTCTAAAATAGGCCAGGCTTGAGCAACGTTTGACGATACGAAAACATTGTACTCCCTTCGAAATTGGGCTTTAAAAGAAACCAAATTTCCTTCTTCATCATCAACAAAAAGTACATTTATACGTTTATCGTTCGGCATTAAATAAGTTTTAGCGGTGTACCTGTAAGGTAAGCAAAAATGCTGTAAAATTAATATAAAGAATACATTGTTAATGATATTATTCTACTATTTTCAACACTACCATACCTAGCCCCAGAAGCTTAAAGAAACTTGTAAAACGCAGTTTTGCCTACCTGTAGCAACAAAAAATCATTTATAAACAGAAAGATGTTGTTAATCCTTATAATTGCGCTTCCGCAGGCCGTTATGTAATAACAGATAATGCTTTCGCAATGATAGCAAATGTTCTTGAAAAACAAATTAAACCTCTTTCATAATATATTCAGAAAGCTAACGGGCTAATAAAATCATCCATTTTTTACGGTTTAGTAGCTAGTTCTTGCTTGCCATAAATGGGTTGTTTACGCCAAACGCTCAAA